>JABDCH010000092.1 GCA_013288205.1 Bacteroidota bacterium
GAAGTACCCCTACATCTTTAAGTACAAAAAGGATGATACTTGCCAGGAATATGGTCCACGCCAGCAAGAAGTATAAAGCAGGCTTGTATTTATACTTTATACGCACCACTGCCGCAGTATAAATCATATACAGAGACAGTGGCAGCCCTATAGCATTTAATAAATTATAACTGAGTTGTTTATTTCCTACCAGTGAGTTTATCACGGTAAATGCATATGCAACTACAAACACCCAAAACCCTCTATGCAGCCAAGGCGTAAAAGTTTTAGTATTTA
Source organism: Bacteroidota bacterium (assembly GCA_013288205.1). Lineage (GTDB taxonomy): Bacteria > Bacteroidota > Bacteroidia > JABEUT01 > JABEUT01 > JABEUT01. Next base: position 277 of record JABDCH010000092.1, read on the forward strand.
AAAACTGCCTGATGAATGCTATAGAAGCAAACGCTGTCAGCGCTGAAAATAAATAGGTACTGAACTGCTCAAATCCAGGATATTGGGGCCATATGTATTTAAAGCCAAGCCCTGTAAGATTTAATTGTACCAGGGCAACGCTTAAAAGATACGTTATATAGTAGAAGTAGCTTTTGTCTTTTACACTTATATAAACAAAGCAATTGTACAGAAACATTACCAACATAATACCGAAGTATATAGCCCTCAGTAAATCGCGGTTCAGATCAGCTTCATTTATACTTTCTATTTTACCCAGCTTTAAGGGAATTATACATTGGGTATAACTATTTACCTTTAAATAGTAAGTGGTTGCTGTGCCCGGCTTTTGATCGAGCGTAAACAAATAATTTTCGCTGCTGTTCTCCCGGTGATTAAATGAAATTTCCTTGCTTACCGTTTTTAAAATGTACTTGTTAGGGCCGATCTGAGTATATAGAGATACATTGTTCAGTAAAGGATTATCTATTTCAAGCATCATTTTTTCAACAGTGCTCTGGTTGTTTATAGTTAACCTAAACCATATGGTATTTGTTGTAACGCCTAAATTAGGTATTGCTGCAGGCGATAACTTAAAGCCAGGGTTGTGTACTATGTCATCAAACGTTAACGAATGTGTTGAATCCTGAAACAAGTACACACCAGTATTTAAGAATTGTGATCCATCGCTGTTTTGAAATATGATCTGTGCATCGGACGGCTGACAATAGCCAGACAATGGGAATATTGTGCAGAAGAAAACAACAATTGCAAAGTAAAAAAGCCTCATGTGTAACGCTCGTATTTTGGTAGCCTTATATTGTACTCAACTTCAATTTCACCCTTCGGCCCAGATTCGTGTGTAAAGCTAACAGGATTTTCTATTATTGAAAATATCTGTTTTCTTTCTTCGGGTTCTGCGTTGCTCAATATCCCTATATCTTTTATAACAAGCGCAGTAGCAATAAGATCTAGTTTAGGGTATATGAATGTACCTTCATTACCTATGCTTGTCTCTATTTCAAAACCTGCTGTTTGGCACATAGATACTGTATAAGGAGCACAAAGCACAAAAAGACTATCCATACCTATCATATGAGCCATGGCTACCCCCAACTTTGTAAGCAGAATACTTACACCTTTACCCGCTAATTCTCTTGCATTCCACAAGCCACACAGCTCACCGGTTATTTTATTGTCTGAGTAAGAAGCAATGAGTGGATGTATCTTTTTCTCCACAATAGTAACAGCATCTTCTATAGGTAGCGGGCTTTTTTTGTTTGCAAGATGAATACGTTCACCTCCCAACATTCTGCCATCCTCACTTTCAACTACAGCTACATAAACACCGGTATTATAAAACCAATCATTTCTTGAAGAGGTTACTTTTGTAATACCATAGTCGCGCAATACATTAGCGTGGCCCTCTGCAAATAGTTTGCATGACTCAATATCATCAACAGCTCTAAAAGCCCTAACCTTTAACATTTAACATTATAAATATAAAATACTTCGTTCTTAGGTTTCCTTAGTGATTTTATGTATTCACCATAGCCGGCAAGGCTAATTTCATTAGAAATACCTGAGTATCTCTTCCGTATGCCTTATCAAGAGGAAATATTTTAAAAAGACCATCCCTTATATCATTTACTTCTTTCTCTTTATCTTTTTTCAAGCCGCTGTTCAGCTTATTCCATACCAATGTTGGCGCATACTGTACTTGTGCAGTAATACCCAGACTACGGCAATACAGGATTATTCTTTCCATTACCTGCCCTGCCTGCAAATATGCCTGGGTATCATTGCTTTTTACTACTACAGACAGCATTGCTGCTGCTTGTGCTGCCTTATGGGTAGCCATTAACCTGAAAACATTTCCTTTATCCCATTTAGACAGATAATTCACTGCTTTCCAATCTTTTGCAACGCTATACCCAGCAATTTCGCCATCAGAAAAACCCAGCTTACTCACATGGCGTTTATCATCACTGTTTTCACCCCAATGTATATTATCGTAAAAATCACCGTGACCATTTTCGTCCAGCAATTGAAGACGGTGACTAGCGCCAATAACGCCCGCCAATACATTAATATCCTCTATCTTATTGGTATAGTGCAATTCAATATTATCTCCCGGCTTAACAAAATATTGTAAATTATTGAAAAAGTCAAGCGGTATGGCAGTGTGCTTTTTAGATTGATTTTCAACAGCATTTACATATATATTTTCAGATAGTATTTTATATTGACTATCATTGTTTTTAGCAGCTCCAAACGTTATTGCAGCTACTAATTTCTTTTCGCCAGCTAAAGGGAATAAATGTACCTGTTCCTTTAAAAGTAACGAGGAAGCTTGCAGATGTATATTTTCAAAAGCACCTCCGATAGCTGTGTATCCCCCCAACATACTGTCATCCCAGCTACTATTATTGTTTATGGTAAAAATGAGGAGCGTACCTTTTGTGTAATAGCTAGACCAATACTTAATATCGTTATAAGAGGGTGCCTGGGCTGCCGCATCAATTATCTTATTGATATCTGTATCTACAGGAATATGTGCAGGAACAGTAGGGTGGATATTAAAGTACTGCCACGCTATATGCTCCATTTCAGCATCCTCAATTGTATGTATTTTACTCTCTGCAGTAACGACCATCCCCTCCTTATCTGCTATCAGTTCATCAATATCAATATAGTACCTTCCTGAATCATGGAACTGGTCTAGTAGTATGCGGCGGGAGACATCGGTAGTAAGCGCACCGCCCAAAACAACAGAGGATGCCAATTGCGGCCATGTGTTAATAGACTGGCTTACTTCTATCATAGATGCCTTTAGCCTGGTGGAAAGGGTATCTATGCCCACCATTTTAAAGATATAGGGAATCTTTTGTTCGTTACTAAGATCTTTAATATTGTCTGGATTAAGATCTCCAGCCAAACCATGCAGTATAGGCCTGTCTGGCTCCAGGTCAAAGCGCTCAATATCCATCATGCCTCTGTCGTTGGTATCCATCACTACCGGTATCCCCAACTCCCTGGCTTTAAACCTGCTTTGTATCTTTATATCCAGCCCATCACAAACCTCGACCAAAAGATCGAGCTTGCCGTTTCCCGTAAAAAAAGTTTCAATATTATCCTTGTGTAATCCATCACTGAAAATTTCCACTTTAATGAAGGGATCTATTTCAGCAATTTCCCTGGCTGCTATAATGGTTTTTTTCACACCCAGGTTGTATAAGCCTGTGCGTATCCTATTAAGGTTGCTGAGCTCAGCAGTATCAAAATCGGCCAGGCGCAATTCGCCGCAAATACGCTCCATAGCGATTGTTAATGCTATGGACTGCCCCACTGAAAGGCCAATAATACCTATTTTTTTCCCTGCAAGGTATTTTTGTTCTTCTGTGGTTAGCTTATATTTATTACGATTGGTGCGTACCTCAATAAATTCGTCTTCGTCGAGACTGTGTATTATTTTATGACTCCAGGGATAGTATATCCACACACCATAATTATCAATACTGCAACCATTAAGATGTTTGGTTACCAGAGCAGGATAATCTTCATCTTTTATGCGCAAATGAGGATTCATGCATTTGACGAGCTCTCTTATCTGCCCGTCAATTTCATCGTGAACAAAAAATGTGACTCCTGTATTTAATAGATCTTCGAATTTCTTTTTATCTTCTAAATTTTGTAAGCGGAAATATTCAGGTTTGTAAATTTCTTGGTTCTCAGAGTTAAGATATTTTCTCAGTATATCCATTGATTTATATGTTATAACATTACACAATCAATCACATTTAAATAAAAATTTTATATATGTAGCAATTACTGCAAATAATTACGTAATATTGCGTATATTGCTTATTAAAATAATGTAGTGATAGACTCAAAAGTAGTGCTAATTATCCCAACTAATGACAAATAAGAAAATAAATATACTTTACGTAGATGATGAGGCAAACAACCTTATGTCCTTTAAAGCTACGTTTAGAATAAAGTATAATGTTTTTACTGCCATTAGCGGAGAGGAAGCTAAAAAAATACTTGACAATAATGATATTCACATCATTATTACCGACCAAAGAATGCCTGAAATGACAGGTGTTGAGTTCCTGGAATCTATATTGGATAAACATCCTGACCCAATACGTCTTTTACTTACAGGCTATGCCGATATGAATGCCGTTGTAGATGCAATAAATAAGGGTAAAATCTTCCATTACCTTACAAAACCATGGAATGAAGAAGAGTTGGAAATGACGATACAACGTGCCTACGATGTATATAACCAACGGCAGGAAGAAAAGGTAATGAATGAGAAGCTAACAGTATCTAACGAACAGCTTGAATTCCTCATCCGCCAAAAGCTATTGTTCTAAGTCAGCTTAGCTATGCCACTTTTCTTTAGTGTTTAATTCTGCTGTTTTTTTTGTGCCATTTTGCTATTGATTCAGATTTATACCATCCTCTGTTTGGTGCTCATAACACTTGCTGATAGTTTTCATATTCAGCATTCATCCCCTTATATAACTTTGTTATTTCTACTTTAATATCTGATAGCTTAGGAACCAACCTAGTTATTCTTTCCTTCAGCAAGCATGCATATTTTTGCGGAAAAGATTTCCTTTATAAAGAGCCACAGATTAATGGCGTTGTGTTTACATTTCCGTATTTTGTTGGCAATTACAAATTGCATTGATGTACCTGAGTGTAGTAGTGATCACCTATAATGAAGAGCGTAACCTGGAAAGATGCCTAGCATCTGTAAACGGTGTGGCCGATGAGATAATTGTGGTAGATAGTAATTCAACCGATAGAACAGTACAAATAGCTGAGGAGTATGGCGCCACTGTAGTACAACAAGCATTCCTGGGATACGGCGGGCAAAAAAACTTTGCAAATAAGCAAGCTACGAATGACTGGATATTATCGCTGGACGCTGATGAAGCATTGACACCCGAATTAAAGAATAGCATATTAGCAGTAAAGCAAAACCCTATACACAATGCTTATCATTTCTCCAGGTTTTCAAATTACTGTGGTGCATGGATAAAACACAGTGGTTGGTATCCAGACATTAAGGTTCGGCTTTTTAACCGGAATAAAGGCGCATGGAAAAGTGAAAAGGTGCATGAATATTGGGCACTCCACGACAGTACAGAAAAAGTTGGGAACTTAAAAGGGGACTTACTGCACTACACTTACTATACCATAAGTGAACAGTTAAAACAAATAGACAAATACACAGAGCTGGCAGCACTTGATGCTGTGGAGCGAGGAAAGGATTGCAGCATAATTAAAATATGGCTGGTACCGAAATGGACATTTATCACCCATTATATTTTTAAGCTGGGATTTTTAGACGGCTATGCGGGGTACCTAGTATGCAAATACATTGCTTACTATACTTTTATTAAGTACAGTAAAATAAGATTCTATGCCCACAAAGGAGTAAAATAGAAGTATACTTTAGTAAGCACCTATAACCTATCTAATACCATAAAATGAAGATAAAATATACCATAATTGGATTGATGCTATGCGTGGGTTGTACGCAAAGGGAAGACCATGTGATGGACAAAACAGAGATACAAAAAGAGAGTATAAAATTTCACGAGGTTGGCTATGGAATAGGTAATGAAGAAAATGCAAGAATACTCCCCGACTCTTTGGATCCTACCGGTAAAAGCATGCAGGGGGATGCATTCTACATCACCACAAAAACAGATACTATACCAGCGAAAATAGGAACTGAATTTGGAGTAAAGTTTAATGTTGAGGCTACTGCAGCGGACGATATAGAACTCACCAAAATATGGCTATTCCCACAGAGCTTAACTAACCCTATTACCCACAAACAATACGACCGGCTTATTAAAACATTATGGCTAACACAATCGCGGACAACCTACACAACCTATAAACTGGAAGACAGTTTTGAACTGGTGAAGGGTGATTGGAAGCTAAGAATATATTACAAACATCATTTGCTATACAGCAAGCATTTCTGGATACAGTAGCAAATACAATAACTACACACTCAAGTTCTTCAGAGTATTGTATTCTACCTTGCTCATCTCCAACCTCACGCATAAGATTAATATAGCCGATATGGAGGATAACTCGATTGTGCGGGGGATATGTGCATAAAAAAACGCCTCAAGATCAGTTAAGGCATTTAGAATAAATATGGCAGCTACCTACGTTCCCGCGATATGGCAGTATTCCGATAGTTATCGGAACCAGTGGGGGCTTAACATCATTGTTCGCAATAGGGTATAAAACGAAAAATGCCTTTACACAGTTAAGTGTAAAGGCATTTAGAATAAATATGGCAGCTACCTACTCTCCCGCGATATGCAGTACCATCGGCCATGGGGGGCTTAACTTCTCTGTTCGGAATGGGAAGAGGTGAACACCCCCGGCAATACCACCATAAGATGGTTATTAGCGGAGACCGGAAGATCAGATGGGTAGAAAGTCGTTAGTAGAAAGTTGTTGCGCATATACGCAGTGACCTTAGACCTTAGACTTTAGACCTGTCTTAAAAACCAGATCAGACTAAAATATCGAGACATATTGGGTGAAGCAATTTTATTGTTTAGTAAGATGATCAGTTTACACTGACATAAAAAAAGTTAAAGCTTACGGGCAATTAGTACTACTCGGCTTTGATGTTACCACCTTTACACCTATAGCCTATCAACGTTATCGTCTATAACGGCCCTTAAAAGTAAACTCATCTTGAGGAAGGTTTCGCGCTTAGATGCTTTCAGCGCTTATCCTGACTGTGCATAGCTACTCGGCACTGCACCTGGCGGCACAACCGATACACCAGCGGCACATACGCTCCGGTCCTCTCGTACTAAGAGCATGTCCTCTCAATTTACTAGCGCCCACCACAGATAGAGACCGAACTGTCTTGCGACGTTCTGAACCCAGTTCACGTGCCACTTTAATGGGCGAACAGCCCAACCCTTGGGACCTTCTTCAGCCCCAGGATGTGACGAGCCGACATCGAGGTGCCAAACCTCCCCGTCGATATGAGCTCTTGGGGGAGATCAGCCTGTTATCCCCGGAGTACCTTTTATCCTTTGAGCGATGGCCCTTCCATTCGGAAACCACCGGATCACTTTAGCCTGCTTTCGCACCTGCTCGACTAGTCAGTCTCACAGTCAAGCACCCTTTTACTAATGCGCTCTACGTACGATTACCAACCGTACTGAGGGTACCTTTGCGAGCCTCCGTTACTCTTTAGGAGGCGACCACCCCAGTCAAACTACCCACCATGCAATGTCCCCGCATTGCGGGTTAGACTCTAAGTAACAGAAGGTTGGTATTTCAACGTTGGCTCCACAAATGCTGGCGCACCTGCTTCGTAGCCTCCCAACTATGCTACACATCTGTTACTCAAAATCAATGCAAAGTTGTAGTGAAGGTTCACGGGGTCTTTTCGTCCCGTGGCGGGTAACCGGCATCTTCACCGATACTACAATTTCACCGGGCTCGCGGAGGAGACAGTGTTCAACTCATTAGACCATTCGTGCAGGTCGGAACTTACCCGACAAGGAATTTCGCTACCTTAGGACCGTTATAGTTACGGCCGCCGTTTACTGGGGCTTCGGTCGCAAGCTTCACCTTGCGGCTGACAAGCTTCCTTAACCTTCCAGCACCGGGCAGGTATCAGGCTCTATACGTCTTCTTTCGAATTTGCAGGGCCCTGTGTTTTTGCTAAACAGTTGGTTGAACCATTTCATTGAATCCATATTGCTATGGATAGCTTTATCCCGAAGTTACAGCTACAATTTGCCTAGTTCCTTCTCCGCGGCTCACCCGAGCGCCTTAGAATACTCATCTCGACTACCTGTGTCGGTTTACGGTACGGGGAGTATTAGCCACACCTTAGAGGTTTTTCTCGTGAGCCTGATTAGTGCCGCTATCTCGCTGGCCGAAGCCATTGAGTACTATCACGTTCGACATCTCTGGCGGATTTGCCTACAAAAGATATATCTACACGCTTTAACGAGAACATCCGTTGTCTCGCGGGCCTTTCACTTCTCCGTCACCCCATCGGAACTAACACTCGTACTGGAATATTAACCAGTTTTCCATCAACTACCCCTTTCGGGTTTGCCTAAGGACCCGACTAACCCTGATCCGATTAACGTTGATCAGGAACCCTTAGTCTTTCGGCGATATTGTTTTTCACAATATTTATCGTTACTCATTCCTACATTTTCTTTTCTAAACGCTCCAGCATACTTCACAATACACCTTCGCAGCCGTTTAGAATGCTCCCCTACCACTCTTTCGAGTCTATAACTTCGGTACTATGTTTGATGCCCGATTATTTTCCGTGCCCGAACCCTCGACCAGTGAGCTGTTACGCACTCTTTAAATGAATGGCTGCTTCCAAGCCAACATCCTGGCTGTCTTAGGGTTCGAACTTCGTTTGATCAACTTAACAT
>JABDCH010000093.1 GCA_013288205.1 Bacteroidota bacterium
ATTTACCAATGGTGTTGTATACGAGCGATTCATCTTTTTCGATACTGCCGATTATATAGCCTACAATTCTATCGCCGGAAGCTGCCAGGTATATTTTCCAGGAGCCATCTTCATTTTCATTAATCTGTTCTATATATTCTTTATACGCTTGCTCCATATTGGTTTCCGCCCTAAGCTGTTGAATTTGGCTTGATGCGCTTTGATGAAAATAGGTATTATGAAGTTCGAGCAAGAGCCTCAATAGCTCCGGGGCATGAGATGGATGATATTCAATAAGTGACACTCTGTGTTCTTCCATAAATGTTTAATTACCCGGGGCATGAACGGTAGTAAACCCTATCAGTTTATCATAGAACACCCCGAGGGGCCGGTAATAGACATAGATATAATAGGTATTGGTGGTTTCGAAATGGCTTCCTTCAATGTAGGAAAGGCTCGCTACTTTAGACCCTTTGGGTAAACAAGCATATTCATATTCATAATAGCCCTGCTTCAAATAGGCGGTTCCCATATAAGCATGCCGTTGCTGGTTATAGTGCAATTGAAAATCGGGCAGGCACTGCCAATCCGTCAATGCCCCGAATATATACACATTACCTGTGGTAATTTCAGAATCCATTGACAGGTAAAAATTCACAAATACATATTGAGAATTGATGGGAGTACTGTCATCATCTTTATCATAGATCAAATACTGTCCGTCTAAATCTGCAAATGTAAAATAATCGCCTCCGGCACGAGGCTCGTCACGAGTTAGATTAACTTCATCCGCATTCGGATTCTTTACAAACTCCGCTTCGTGATCGCCCAGGTATTTAAGACTGGTCATATCAAATGAACGGAACTCATTTCCTCCATTGAAAACGTTGCCTTCGTCCATATCATATATTAACCCTGTATCCTGAATGTATTGGGGTTGAAGACCGATTATTTCATTGTCCCAGCGGCCATTCTGGCTAATCACCACATCGAGGCTTTGGGAAGCATTAACCACGTTTGCTCTCGACGTATTAATATTAAAAACAATTTCCTGCTTGGTTATTGCCTCATCTCCTATTCCTCGCCTCTCACGCCCATGAATCATCACCTGGCTTTCATATACCATTACCCGGCGGGTAATGATGAGACTGTCGGGGTTATTGTCTTTGTATACTTTCAGCAGATAGTTACCCGATAAAAGCATTTGAATATTGGAATTGGGGAAAACCAGCCGGTAATGTGTATACTTCTGAAATGTATTAAAGGAATAGGAATAATCGGTGATCATATCCTCGCTAAATCCACCCAGGTAATCGAAGGGAGTTATGTCGGATGGTTCCCAGTTGGCATCGCAGTGCACCAATGTGTAGGAATATTGAATATAATCACCCGCCAGGTCATCGAAATCCAGTTGAAGCCTGTCGCCCGAATGCAAGGCTATCAGCGGAGGGGAGAACTTCCAGCCTATCTGGTGAATTTGCACACTTTTAATATAGTCTTTGTAAACGTGGTCTTCAAATCGCAAGGTGTCTGTTTTGCCTTGGGCCATAAGCAAACCGGGTAAAAAGAGGATAGATAAAACACATAGTAGTGAGGCCAAATGCTTTTTTGCCATAGCGATGCATCTTAACGTCATTTTTAGCGGCATATTGTCGTTGTTTTTGTCATGTTCCTTAAAAGTCTAAATTTGCACTAATTTTAATTCAGACTCACAAAGATATGAATGTATACTTTGATAATGCAGCCACCACTCCCTTAGATTCCGAAGTTTTAAAAGAAATGGTGAGTGTGCTGGAAAGCAAACATGGCAATCCATCTTCTATTCACTCCTATGGACGACAAACAAAAGCCCTGGTTGAGAAGGCACGTAAAACCATTGCGGGATACCTGAATGCATCGCCATCTGAAATATTTTTCACCTCGGGCGGAACCGAAGCCGATAATATGGCTATCATCTGCACGGTGGTAGACTTTGGCATTAAGCACATTATAAGCAGCCCGCTGGAACACCATGCCGTGCTTCACAGCATTGAAAGTCTTGTGAGCAGAGGCAAAGTGACCGCGAGCCATGTTGCGCTAAAAGAATATGGACATATTGACCTGGAAGACCTGGAAAACCAACTAAAAAAACATCCGGGTTCGCTTGTTTCGTTAATGCATGCCAATAATGAAATAGGGAATATTTTGCCGATTGAAGAAGTAGGCGAATTATGTAAGAAATACAATGCTATTTTCCATTCAGATACCGTTCAGTCGATGTGTCATTACCCTATCGACTTACAAAAAATGAATGTTGATTTTATAGCTGCCTCGGCCCATAAATTTCATGGCCCGAAAGGCATTGGATTTATATATGTAAATGGTAAACGCAGAATTTCGCCGCTTATTCATGGCGGAGGACAGGAAAGAAATATGCGCGGAGGAACTGAAAATGTGGCCGGGATTTTAGGATTGAGTAAAGCCTTTGAAATTGCCCAAACCCACATGAAAGAACATGCGGAACACATGCAAGCGATAAAAAACCACTTTATGAAACGCCTCGAAACCGAATTGAAAGGTGTGGAGTTTAATGGGGATATGAAAGGTAATTCACTCTATACCGTATTAAATGTGATGCTCCCTGAAACTGACGATTATGAAATGATGCTGATGAAGCTCGACATCAATGGCATAGCGGCATCTGCGGGTAGCGCCTGTTCATCGGGCAGCAATGTAGGTTCGCATGTAATAGCCGCTTTAGGTAGAAATATTGACAGGAGACCGGTAATCCGTTTTTCCTTTTCGAAATATAGTACCATTGCTGAAGCAGATTATTGTATGGATGTACTCAAGTCGTTTTATGCTGCCGAGCCGAAAGCTGCGGTTAAAGAAATGAGTGCTGCTAAGTAATGCAACTGACGGATACGCACACACACCTCTTCCTGCCCGAATTTGATTCAGACCGGGCTGAGATGATTCAGCGAACACTGGATAAAGGAGTAACCAAATGTTTTCTTCCTAATATTGAGGTCAGCACCATTGCATCGTTATTAAAAACATGCGATGAATTTCCGAATGTGTGCTTTCCTATGATGGGCCTGCATCCCTGCTCGGTAGATGCGGCATACGAACAACAACTCACGGAAATAAAAGCACAGTTTGGCAAAAGAAAATTTTATGCTGTTGGAGAGATTGGTATAGACCTTTACCATGATGTCACTTTTGCAGAAGAACAAAAAAAGGCATTCCGCATACAGGTTGAATGGGCCAAAGAAATGAATTTACCTGTGGTTATCCATTGCCGCAATTCCTTTAACGAGGTTATGGAAATTGTTACTGATATGCTGGATGAACATCTGAAGGGCATTTTCCATTGCTTTACAGGAACTATAGAAGAAGCCCAAAAAGTGATGAAATTAAAGTCCTTCAAAATGGGAATAGGCGGAGTGGTAACCTACAAAAAAAGTACTCTGCCCGAAGTGCTTGCCAGTATACCATTATCTTATTTGGTGCTGGAAACAGACTCCCCCTATCTAACCCCGGTTCCCTATAGAGGCAAGCGAAATGAAAGCTCGTATATATATTATGTAGCAAACAAGCTATCTGAAATTTATCGCCTGCCTATTGAAAAAATTGCAGAGATAACAACACAAAACGCACAAGAGGTTTTCGGAGCCTTCTAGACCTGCATCTTTCTATTCTTCCCTCCTTTATTAACTTGTATGGTTAATTACTTATTTATCGCGGGGCCAATGCAAACGCCGATAAAAATGTACTTTTACATGAAATTTATCTCTCTATGAGAAAGCTTGTGTTCATAGTTGCCTGCCTTTTCCCCGCATATACATTTTCGCAAACTGCCAATATTACCCCGGCGGTAAAAAGCGTTACGTTATACCAAAGCGGCGCATTGGTAACCCATGAAGGAAATACAACCCTTGAACCGGGTAAAACTACGGTGGTATTCCATGGTCTCCCTTCTAACATTGACAGGCAAAGCATACAATTGGCTTCCACCGGAGATATTACCATTCTATCGGTAACTACCCATTTCGATTACCTGAGCATTTCTAAAAATAACCCACAGGTAAAAAAATGGCAGGACTCGGCAGAAATACTGAACGAACATATCGAATATATTAAGAATAAAATAGAAGTGCTGCAAGACGCTAAAAAACTATTGGATGATAACCGCACCGTAGGTGGTACCACTACAGGCACTACGGTTATGGCCGTAAAAGCTATGTATGAATATTATGTGCAACAGGCCAATGCTATTGACGATTCGCTTATGCGCATGAACCGCACCATAAACCGGTATGAAAACAGGCTACAGAAAATCACCTGGGAAATAAGGGCATGGCGGGAAAAAACCGATACAGTTAGCTGCAATGTGGAAGCCTCTGTTTCGTCGGATGCCAAACAAAATCTAACATTCTTTCTTTCCTATCTTACTGCCGATGCACGCTGGTCGCCTGTTTACGACCTTCGCGCACAGGACACCAAGCATCCTTGCCAGTTTGCCTACAAAGCCAACATATTGCAGTACACAGGGCAAGATTGGAACAATGTTGATTTAACGCTGTCTTCAGCTAACCCGGTGGTTAGCCAAACTGCACCCGTGCTGGAACCCTGGTACCTCTCTTACCAATATTATAGTCCATATAGGAGTGCAAATAGATCTATGGCTTATTCGGCGGCAGGAGTATATAATAATCAGGCTATGGACTCTTCCGGAATTAATATCCGTGGCGGAAGATCAGATGCCACCCAATACATTGTAGACGGGCAAAAAGTCACCCCTGATGCAGCCATAGCTAACGTTACATCCGTCAACCAGCTTTCGGTGGAATTTCATATTGACATTCCTTATAGCCTTCCTTCGGATAATAAGCCTCACACGGTCGAAATAAAGAACTATGACTTAAACGCCACTTACCATTACATTACTATCCCTAAAATACAGAAAAATGTTTTCCTGTTGGCCGGAATAACTCATTGGGAAGACCTTAACATATTGCCCGGAACGGTAAATATTTATTATGCGGGAGCTTATGTGGGCAAGTCGTCCATTTCACCGGAAAACACGACTGATACACTTAACTTCTCCCTGGGAATGGATAAAAGGATTGTAGTAACCCGCACACGAATACAGAATTTTTCTTCTGCTAAATGGATCGGCACCAACAAAACACAAACCTTCGGTTGGACCATCACCCTGCACAATGCGCAGAGTGACTCTGTGTCCACCGATGTGTACGACCAAATACCCCTGTCAACGAACAAAGATATTGAGATAACAGCCATTGATCTGGGCGGAGCCAAAGAAGATGAACAGGGAAAACTAACCTGGCACATTTCACTGGCGGCCGGAGAAACCAAGAAACTTACTTTTACCTATTCCGTAAAATACCCTAAGGATAAAAGCATTACAAACCTTTGGCAATAATGCGTCAAGCTAATTTATGAAAGTATATTTTAAAAAGTATCCGGGGTTTCGCAGGGTATTTTATTTTTTTCCGCTTCAGCTTTTGCTGATGACTTTTAAAAAGAACTTCTATTTCATACTCATCTGGCTCCTTTTCTTTGGTATCATAACCCGTAGTATTGGCACAAAGTACGGCGTACCTTATCTTTTCCTATACCCCGAATATCTTAATAAAGTAAATTTTCTTTCCTACCTGGTACTTGGCTTTTCGTGTGGAGGATTGATTATGGCATACAACATATCTTCCTACGTAATCAATAGTTTTCGCTTTCCCTTCTTAGCTACGTTAGAAAGGCCTTTTTATACTTTTTTCCTGAACAACCTCTTTATTCCGGTTGTATTTATTCTTACCTATATCATTGCCGTTTTCTATTTCCGCTCTTTCGATAATGACCCTACTTCACTTATAACGCTGCATCTTTCAGGCTTTGTTATAGGAGTTATTATTTTTATGCTTATCACTACTTTCTATTTTTATCTCTTCGACAGGGATGTGTTTAGCATAGTTGGCATTCGCTCGCCCAAAGCATCGAGGGTGAAAGCCCGCAAAATAAAAGAAGACCATGGTACAAATGCCCTATGGTATAGCGATCCTGATATCCCCTTATCGTATTCTGACCGTTCCTGGTTTGTAGAAACCTACTGGGCCGGAGGCAACCGTGTAAGGCTTTCGAGAGGAAGCAAACATTATCATAATAAGATGCTTGAAGGAAGTTTTAAGCATACCCATAAAACAGCTGCTATTTTTGAAATTATAGCCATTGTAAGTCTTTTGCTGATGGGTTTATTTCGCGAGCACTCTTTTTTTATGGTGCCGGCAGGAGCAAGCATTATGTTACTCATCACCATATTTATCATGCTCATCAGTGCACTCGCTACCTGGTGCAGAGGATGGACCACCACAGTTATTATCCTGCTATTTTTCTGTATAGATCATTATTCCCGCGCGCATTGGTCTTACTTTTCTTCTAAAGCTTATGGAATGAACTATTCAATTCCTCCGGCTGAATATTCCTACCAAGCCTTCGATGCCATGCGAAAGGATACAACCACTCTGCGGATTGATAAAAATAATACAATTGCGACATTAGAACGATGGAGAAAACGCAATATGTTGCAGGATTCATTAACAAATACCAACCCGGATTTAATAATTATAAATACCAGCGGAGGTGGCCTGCGTTCCTCACTTTGGTCCTTTTTCACGTTACAGTATCTCGATAGTTTATCGGGCGGGCAGGTATTCAGGCATGCTGAACTGATGACAGGCTCTTCGGGCGGAGTGATTGGTTCGGCCTATTTCCGAGAACTTTATCTCGAAAAACTCCTGGGAAAAAACATAAACATTGATAGCAGTCTGTATTTTAATAAAATAGGCCAGGATCTATTAAACCCTATTGCATTCACTATAGCTACGAATGATTTGGCTTTTCGCTTCCAACATTTCACCGATGGGAAATACTCCTACACCAAGGACAGGGCTTATGCGTTTGAAGAAAAGCTAAACGCAAACACCGATAGCGTATTATACAAAAGACTTGGAGACTATCAATTACCCGAAGAGCAAGCCCAGATACCAATGATGTTTATCACTCCCTCCATCGTGAACGACGGGCGGAAAATGATCATATCTCCGCAAGGCATTTCTTATATGACCGGGTATGATGTTGATACTACTATAACTTACAAGCCAATTAGCCAATCTGTGGAGTTTTCAAGACTATTTAGGAACCAGGATGCAAAGAATCTTCTTTTCACCAGTGCCCTCCGTATGAATGCAACATTCCCTTTTATTACACCCATGACGGAGTTGCCCAGCGACCCGGCGATAGATGTAATGGATGCGGGACTTATAGATAATTTTGGATTGGAAGATGCAGTAAAGTTCATCTATAACTTCCGCGGCTGGTTGCAAACACACACCCATAGAATCATTATCATTCAAATACGTGACCAGTACAAAAAACAACTAATCAGGGCCAATAATCCTGACGATATTTTAGGCAGCTTCACTTTCCCTATATCGCAATTTTATGCCAGTTTATTCCCCCTTGAAAATTTCAAAGAAGACCAGATGGTAGAATATATGAGCCGTTGGTATCCGGGAAGAATAAGCGTGGTATACTTCCAGCTTAATAATGAAGGGAGCGACGATGTTTCCTTAAGCTGGCGTCTAACAGATCGTGAGAAGTCCATCGTGCTTAATTCCATGAAAACAGACGATAATAAGGAGGCTGTAAAGCAATTGAAAAAATTGATGAACCTGAAATAAACGCCATGTACTATTTAAAACCTTTATTTATCATCCTGCTTTTTCCATTTCTCTTAACCGGAAATAAAGTAACCGTTGTAAATCTGCAACAGTTTCAGACTTATGCTGCCAATAAACATAATGATACCTTATATGTAGTAAACTTTTGGGCTACCTGGTGTGACCCCTGCGTGAAAGAACTACCCGCTTTCCAAGAAGAAAGCAAGAAATATTCAGGTAAAAAAGTGAAGATGATTTTTGTAAGTATAAACTCAGTAAAGGAAGTCGGCAAAGTACAGAACTTTGTTGATTCTCACAATTTAGGGCCTGTTGTATTGCTTCTGAATGCGGGGAACCCCAACGACTGGATAGATAAGATAGACAGCTCCTGGAGTGGTACCATTCCGGCCACGGCTATATATAAATCGGGAAAAAAGGTTTACTTTCGCGAAGGGGAATTTACCTTTGAGTCCCTCGATAAAGTAATACAATCAAAAAAATAAATCATTTATGAAAAAACTCGCATTCATTTCAGCGGCAATCATTGTACTTTGCTCATTCACCGGTACAGGTTACAACGTTGGTGACAAAGCCATGGATTTTAAATTAAAGAACGTAGACGGAAAAATGATATCCCTATCCGATTACAAAACAGCCAAAGGCTTCATTGTAGTATTCACTTGCAACCACTGTCCCTATGCAAAAGCCTATGAAGACCGTATTATAGCGCTAAATACAAAATATGCGTCTCAAGGTTACCCGGTAATTGCCATTAACCCGAACGCCCCTACCGTAGATGATGACAGTTATGCTAATATGCAAGCTCGTGCAAAAGCTAAAAACTATCAATTTCCATACCTGCTAGATGAAACTCAAAAT
>JABDCH010000094.1 GCA_013288205.1 Bacteroidota bacterium
CAACGGAAGCGCCACGGCTACACCTGCGGGCGGAACATCACCTTATGCATACTCCTGGAGTCCGGGTGGGCAAAGCAATGCCAACGCTGTGGGACTTAAAGCAGCTACCTACACGGTAACCGTAAAAGATAATAATGGATGTTCGGCGAGCACATCGGTAACGGTAACACAACCTTCGGCGGTGGTGGCTACTATTACCAGTGTTAAAAACGCAATTTGTAATGGAACCCCCACCGGAAGCGCAACAGTTACCGCCAGTGGCGGAACAGCGCCCTACGGCTACATATGGAGCCCTGCGGGCGGCAATGGAGCTACCGGAACAGGACTTACAGCCGGGAACTACACCGTAACCGTGAGAGACAACGGTTTGTCCTGAAGGAGTCCACAAATATTTATAGCCGGGGGTTCCGCCGGTGGCTGTTACCGTGGCGCTGCCCTTGTTCCCATTACATGCCGGATAGGTAACCGCTATGGTAGCTTTTACTACGGTCGGCTGGGTTATTACTACGCTGGTTGTGGCCGTGCATCCGTTCACGTCTTTAACTGTTGCAGTATAGGTTGCTGCCGAAAGCCCGGTAGCCGTGGCCGTGGTTTGTGCGGAAGGGCTCCAGGAATACGTATAAGGCGATATGCCTCCGCCTCCGCTGGCCATAGCGCTGCCTACGCCCCCGTTACATGGTGGATAGGTAGGTGTGGCTATGCTGGCTGTTAATACTACAGGCTGTGTAACAAGTACAGCAGTGCTTCCTGTACATGAATTGGCATCGGTTATGGTTACGGTGTAGGTAGCCGCTTTAAGTCCAGTGGCTGTGGCATTCGTTTGCGCAGAGGGGTTCCAGAAATAGTTGTATGGCGTAGTACCCCCGCTTGCTGTTATGGTGGCGCTGCCCGTGCCCCCGTTACATAAGACATTGGTAACCGTTTTGGTGGCCGTAATGGGTAGAGGCTGCGTTATGACGGCTGTAGCCGTACCCAAACAACCATTTATATCTTTTACGCTGATGGTATATGTTCCTGCACATAGACCCGTAGCGGTGGCACTTTTCCCTCCCGATGGAGTCCAGGCATAGGTATAGGGAGAGGTTCCTCCTGATACCGTTACGCTGGCGCTGCCATTACAATTGCCATTGCATTTGTCGTTCGAATTGATGGTGGTATTAATAGTAAGCCCCGCTGTGGTCATAGTAACGGTTGCAGTAGTAATATCGCCGCATGAATCGGTTACGCTCACCGTATATGTTCCTACGCACAGGCCGGTAGCGGTTTTAGTAGTTTGATTGCTGGGTGTCCACAGGTAGGTATAAGGTGTGCCGCCGCCATTAGCCGTAACGGTAGCGCTTCCGTTACAAAGCCCGCAGGTGGGATCGATAGTGGCGAATGACATGTGGAAGGTATCGGTAAGCGGCATATTGAACGTATCGGTATATTGCTGGGAGCATCCTAAGCTTACCGTAAGGGTGTAGGTATTGCCGGGACAGAGGCCGGTTGCCGTATAGGTAGTTTGCCCGTTACTCCACAGGTAGGTAGCATTGGCGCCGGTATCTACATTGCCGCAAAAGCTCAATAGTCCTGTTGCGCTGCATATACAGGAACAGTGAAATACTTTCGATTTTTTTATGGTCGGAGGGCTTGGTGGATCAATTTCTATGCTCGATACAAATCCTTTACCGCAAACATATAATATGCTGTCGTGCCCGCTAAGAACGCCGTTGCCCAATACTACATCAAAAACATTTCCCTTAAATGCGCCGATAGAACCCTTGTAACTCATCGAGCCTCCATCGTATATATCCACGCTGTCGCTATTGCCGAGGTAAATATTATCGCACAGGTCTACAGCTATACCTCCCCAGTTAAAATAAGTACCCGATACATTTACCTTGGAATTAATGGCCCCGGTACCTTTATCAATTTGTTGCAGGCTATCTCCATCGTAGGTATAGAGCCAGTTAGGGCTGATGGCCATTCCGTTCATACCATTGGTATTTCCGGGACCGGTGGCCACGTACTTGGGGCTTGCGCATTCCTGAAAATTAAGTCCGTCGTAAGTTTTCAGGCCCGTTGGTGAAAGGGAGGGCATCGGGAAACTCATCAATACATTATTATCAAGTTTTGTATTTGCATACGTCCAGGTAGAGGCCATGTATGTACTATCTACCAGCGGGTCGCAGGCTACGAGGCACAAATCATGATACCCCGTGCCCGGCGACAGGCCCAATACGTTTACTGAAGTATAGGTGCTGTTGGCCGTATCCAGGGTTGCGGCTTGCAGGCTAAGGCTTATGCCACCTCCGGCAATGGCAATCTCATGGCTGCATAAATCGTAGGCTGCCCTCCATTGTTCATCAAGGGTGCCCGAAGTTTTTTGGTTTATAAGTGCACCGTTGGTGCTCACCTTATCGGTATAGGCATAACCGCCTCCGCCAAATCCTTCGAAACAAAATGAAATACCGGTGTATTTATCTACACAAAAGCATCCGAAATATTGGTTTGGGAAAGTTGTGTTATATGTCCATATCTGTACACCCGAAGCATTGTATTTGGCCAATTGGAAGGGATTGTAGGCTCCGTAGATATATACGTTTCCTGCATAGTCATAATCTAAATCATAAGCTCCCGTAAATCCGCCTATACCTGCATAAGAGGTGGTCCAGTTAGTTGCCCAGGGGTCAATCACCAAGGTTCTGAATGGGTCAGGGTTGGTTACATGGAATGACTCTACATTATTCAGCAGGCGGTATGAAGAAGCAAACCGGGCAGCCGAATCTCCGTCGGCGAAGCTAACAGGGGCGTGGTCGGTAAAGGTTCCCCAACCGCTGTTGATTTGTACGTTACCTTGTTTATCAATATACATTTTTTTGGTGCCGTCGTATTTCAACTGTATGTCCGACACGTTAGCGCCCGGGTGAACAATGAGGGCATACTCAAATCCGTCTTTCCCCGGAATGAATGAATATTTTATATCAATGCCCGGATATACATTCAGGCAAGTCAGGGTTTTAAAGATGTTTACCTTGATGGTGCTTTTGCCATCGGCTCCGGGGTAAGTGTAGTAATTTGTTTTTTCTTCACCTGCAACAACGTTTGATGCACCGTTCGAACCTTCCCAGGTAGCGGTTACATAATGGTCGATTGATCTGGCTTTTTTCCAGTTTACATCATCGGGGTCGGCCATTATAAGGCGTTTTTTATCAGGGCTAAGGCTTGCTTCGGGGTGCTGGGTAAATTTATAAATGAGGCCATGCGGGGTGATAAACACAAACAGGTCGCCTACCTGTGCGCCATATAGTATTTTATCGCCATTTTCGGGCCCGGTAAATTGTCCGCCGTTTTCAATAAATACCTGGTGGTCGAACGGATTTGAGGTCCATTTCACTTTCGATTTGGCTCCGAGTCCTTTCCCATTCGGTTTAGGAAGGCTTGATTGTGCCTGTAGCGGTTGAAAAAAAGTGAATAGAGTGAGTGAGAGGGTAAGAAGAAGTGGTAGGCGATATAGCTTCATCCGGGTAGTTTTTTGGTATAGGTATGTATCGGTTTTTAACGTTTGGTTTTGAACAAACGTTGGGTTTTCATAACAAGTAAGATTCAAATATATAAATTCTTTTTATACAAAATACAATTCGTTAATATTTGGTAGTAATTCCTGTGGAGAAAGCGATTTAAGCCACCTTTTATATTTTACCTTATTTTACGGTTTTGCAAGTTTACGTGGCCTAATTGCTTGGTAATCAAAGCTATTTTGTTTTACAGATTCTCAACAAGCATAACACCCAAAAATTAATAGTTTTGTATAAACAAAACATGAAACCCCTTTTAATTACAATAGTATCCCTTTCATTTACTATTGCTGCTTTTGGACAAACTGACAGCAGTTTACATAAAAAAAGAGATACTATATATACCTACACCACCCTTGTGCCTTTGAAGTGCCAGGTGCCTACTATTGTTTCCCACAAAGTTGACAGTTCAACACTATTTGTAGTGGAATTAAGAGAAAAAGGCTATTGTGTATGGTATGATAGTAAACCAATAAAACTTAAAAATTTGAATCAACTCGATAGCTTTATAAAAAAGAATATATCTGGAATACAAAAAAAGAATACTACGTTAAGATGTTCCCAAAAACAACCTTATTCCAGGTTAAAAGAAGTTACTGACTTATTCAATACATATAAAATTGAACACTTCAATCTAACAACTACTGATTAAATAAATTCAAACTGGCTCACGTCTATCATTGACCGATAAATTATAAATGCGATTGAACCATATTCTATTAAATCAAGTAGGCTTTCCCAGATCAGTAATGTTCGCTGTCTTTGTCGTGTACATGGTACTATTTGCTTTACTGCTGTTTCTGCTGTTTTTAGCCATTGATTATATTAGCAAGTATTTTAAGCGGAAGAAATAATTTTAAAACCGGCGGAAAATAAACCCTAATATAAAAAAACAGCCCTTGCAGCTATCGTTTTGATAACCTTTTTTTCCACCGGATGTAGCAGAGATCGGGGAAGGTACAGGGTATCTAATTCTCCATTTGTTATAGATATTAAAACAGGCGATCTGTGGTATTACGATATCGATTCCGTTCATTCCAAATACCGGAACAGGGATAGCAACCGGATATATTTAGGGCATCCACCTTCTAAAAGATAAGAGATATCAACGCCCTAAAATACTTCCATATCGTTTTTGTTCCATTTGGCACTGTTTTATATTCTATCTTTACCAACCTTATGCAGACTCCATACGTCTTGTATACTGAGTTCAAATTTAAAACTTCAAAAAAAACTATGAAAAACTTTCTTAAGACAATTACTACTGCCAGCTTCTCATTGGTGGCTTTCGGCGCTATGGCGCAAAACGTGGAGAATACCTCTCTGGGCACTTACAATACTGCCCAACGTGCTATTATTTCCCAGAACGATCCTGCTATTCAGAAATTATCAAATGTGGGGAAGGTAGCCAGTGCACCCAATTATTTATTTTTAGATTACCCCTTTGTAGATTCCGTAGAGGCTTCTAAAAAGGGCGTTTCCTATTCTGCATCCCCGAAACTATTAAGTGGTTTCTTTATCCAAAGTATGAATGCACATTATGGTCCTGGAGATACAGGTAAAAATAATACCAACAATCTACTATTGGTCAACTGTGCTGTGTCGTTTGATACGTTGATTAACCCGAATACCTTAAAGGGTGACTATACAACGCAAGGCGTGGAAGTTGACTCACTGTTCATCCCGGTAGGGCAACAAAACGTATCAGGAGTAGCTGATTCTCTTTTAATTTCCATAAATTCGGTAGATGCTAACGGAATACCTACCAATACATCGCTTTGGAGTACCCTGATTATACAAGATACCGGCCTTTCCGGAAAAGGTAAAAATTGGTTGCACTTGCGCCTACTTGATTTTGCGCCACATGTTACCGTACCGGGCACAGGCAAATTTGCAGTGGTTATGGCCTATTTAGCAAGCAATAAAAGAGACAGCATGGGTTTCCTTTATTCCTACCCTGAATTTACCTGCAGCAGTCCTAGCGAAAAACTACCTGATACTACCTATGTTGGACATGCTATTTCAGTAACCAATAAAGCAGGAACACATCAAATGACTGTAAATAGTTTTACCACCGGCTACGAGTATTTTTTGCCCGGACACACCGGTTCACCTATTACACTACCTGAATTGGTAGCCGGAGACGGCGGTATAGGTTATGGTTGTTCCTCACCAAGCGTTACCAGCGCACTTCCGTTCCAGGATATTACCATGTTTGCTGAAGTTTCCTATACAAAAGCATTAGGTGTGAATAATATCAATGGTTCCGGGTTATCTATCGGTCAAAATTATCCTAACCCATTCAACAAACAAACAACTATTAACTATAGCTTAACGAAAGCTTCCGACGTTACTTTTACCATATACGACATTACCGGAAGAGTGGTAACTGCTACCAACTATGGCAATGTTGCTCCCGGTCAATATCAAGTTAACATCAATGCTAACACATTCACTCCGGGTATTTACTTCTACACATTTAATGTGAACGGAAATACCATAACCAAGAAAATGGTTATCACGGAATAACTATTGACAAAACAATAAATGGAAAAGCCCTGACGTTAATGTCAGGGCTTTTTTTGTCTGCATATTTAGTGGTTTTAATCCTTTATTCCTTCTCTATTTATTCGCCGATTCTTATTCCATTTTCAACCCTTATTTTTCAAGCTTTACCGAAAAGTTGAAACAAAAAATGGAAGAGAGATTACCTTGCGAACAATTCAATAAAACAGTAATTTTTTTATTCGTTAACGCCATGAGTACACAAAAAATTGCGCTGTTCGGGACTTCGGGAGAAGCCATGCAACGCGTAGCAACAGAAGCCCTCCGGAGAGGGCACACGGTTACCGCCATTATAACCGATGAAAAGGAATTTCCATTAAAGCATCCTAACCTGAAAGTGGTGAAAGGTGATATGCGCAAAAAAGAAGATGTGCGTAAATATGCACAAGGCCATGATGTGGTAATTTCTACCCACACGCCCAGGCAAACCAATCCGCAGGAACATGTTACCATTACCCGCACCCTCATCGAAGGGCTTAAGGGTACCGGCATTCACAGCCTGTTATCGGTTGCACAGCCACAAGGACAACCGGCTGAAAGAACCGAAAAAGAATTCAAGGAATTCAAATCTGTGCTGAATGCCCAGGAAGAAGCATTGCAACTTTTTGAAAACCAAAGCGAATTAAAATGGGGATACTTGTATGCTGCCGAACCAAAAGAAAAAGCAGGCAAATATCCAACCCCGAATGAATTGCTTTTTGCCAGTCCCGAAGGCGAATGGAAAGTGCCTGTAAAGGATTATGCTTCGGCTGTTATAGAAGAAGTTGAAAACGCCGAAATGGAACTTCACGAGGGTGAAGAAGAAGGCCGGGAATACTAGGCCTTTTTATTATCATCCGCTCTCTGTGTGTGAATGCACTCCGGTCTTTCCGACGCTTCCTTCCGGAAAAACAACCGGGGTGCTTTTTTTAATGGCTCATTAAACTAATAGTAGCCGTTCCATGTCAAATCTAAAATAGTAGCTGCATATTTCACATAAATATAATATCTTTGCTTTTCAATTCCCTCATAAAAAAAGCCTGCTGAAGAAGCATAAACCCTAAACTGAACATAACCATAACAGATACAGGTACATTCTTGCCTGCTCATTTTTTTCTATAAAATAAAAACTAAAACCCCCTTAAAAAAAACATAAACTATTGTAAATAAAACTACTTCATTTTTACAACCATTAATTCAGCAGTATGAAAAATGCGAGTGTTCTCATAGTAGAAGATGAGGTAATTATTGCAAAAGATATGTCGCTTACCCTAACCAAGTTAGGATACAACGTAGTGGGACATTCAGTAGGCGGGCAGGAAGCCATGGACATGGCAGCCGAAAAGAGGCCCGATATAGTGGTGATGGATGTGATGCTGAAAGGCGACATGAATGGCATTGAAGCCGCCAGGGAAATAAGGCAACGACATAATATACCCGTAATTTTCATTACAGCCTATTCGGATGAAGATACCCTTGAACGCACCAGATCGTCCTCTCCTTTCGGATACCTGGTAAAACCTTTTAAAGCCAACGATTTGCGCGCCACCATTGAAACCGCTTTAGCCCGTTTCGGGGAGGAAGAGGAACTGAAAAGAGAAAATGAAATATTGCTTAAATTACATAAGCACGATACCGACAATAATATTTTATTTATAAAAACAGATTCCAAGCTCATCCGCCTGAAAATAAACGACATTTTATACATAGAAGCGCTGAAAGACTATGTGAACATATTCACCCAGGACAACAAGTACATGGTACGCTCGACCATGAAAGGCATACAGGACAAGCTGCCGGCCGAACGCTTTGTACGCATACACCGTTCGTTTATTGTAGCGGTCGACAAGGTTTCTACCATCGACCATGCCAAGGTAATACTCGAAAACGAAAACTGCGTGCCCCTCGGAGGGCTGTATAAAGAGCAGTTTTTAGAAAAGCTGAATACGGTATAAAGTCATTCTCATCATTGCGAGCGAAGCGTGGCAATATAAATATGATTAATTATAGATTTAATATAGATTTTAATATGAAATAATTATAAGTGGCAGTTTTGGTGAATTTTTAATGATTTGATTTTGAGTGTATTATAAAGCAGTTTATATTAAAATAATATAGAATTGAAAAATTGCAAGTTAGTTATCAGTGGTCAGTTGTCGGTCGTCAGTATCTACGCTGATTACTGTTCTGCGAAAATAAAGTACAAAAAAGTGCTTTCAGAAAAAGTCAATGGCTGGGATAAGTTCTTACACTTGGCAATCTATTACTCAACCTACTTTTCTATTACTAGTTTCCCTTGCCCAATCATATTACCCGTTTCAGTAATAACTCTGTATAAATAAACTCCATCGGGTTGGCTACTTAGATTAATTAGGAATTGAGAATTGGGAATTAGGAATTGAGAATACACTTGCTCTCCAAGCACATTATAAATCTCTACCGTATTAGTAACTCCTAATTCGTAATTC
>JABDCH010000095.1 GCA_013288205.1 Bacteroidota bacterium
AGGTCAACTGCATAGAGGCTATAGCAATCGTTATTTTTTATAAAGTCGTAGCAAGGTCTTTCGCCGGGTTTAATCAGGTTTTGCTGTTTCAGGTAATCCCTCAACAATTCATTCGAAAAATAAGCAGCCGGTATCAGCATGGCACTGTTGGGCACAAACACAATCGATGAACCCGAACATCTGCAGTTCAATAATTCTTCTTTTAAAAGGGTGGTGAGGGGTAGCTTTATGTTTACAGCCGATTCAGTCATCCCCGATAGTTTTTCATCGCGGCGACTATAGGAGGCCCATCCTACATATTGATTGGTATGCTTATTCAGCAGGCAGGCAAGTATCTGCCGCTCTCGTATTTCTATAGAGAGATGGAGGTCTTTATCTGCCAGCGATTTTTTATCCATGGCAAATTTTTCCTCGTCTTTTATACTATTCAATATGGTATTGCCGTTTGTCATGTAGCGGTGAGTGGTTCAAAAATAGTCAATTAGCCATTAACCCTATTAATATATGTTAAGGTTTGTGAATATGTTTTATATTACAATAATTCGCCTATTTTTGTCCGTCACTTTTCAACATGAAGAAGACTTTCATAACCAATCTTATACTGGTACTTACGCTTAATTTATCCATTAAGCCCTTTTTTATTTTTGCAGTAGACCGCAAGGTGCAGAATATAGTAGGGCCTCAGGAATTCGGTGTGTATTTTGCGTTGTTTGGCTTTTCATTCATCTTCAATGTTCTGCTTGATTTAGGGATTACCAATTTCAATAACCGCAATATTGCGCAAAATACGCACTTGCTCAGCAAGCACTTTTCGCGGATGGTGATACTAAAACTTACCTTAGGGTTGCTCTACCTGGCCATTTGTTTAGGTGCCGGCCTTGCCTGGGGATACGATTTCCGCCGGATGAAACTCTTGCTCATTTTATGTTTCATGCAGTTTCTCATTTCGTTTATTGCGTATCTGCGTTCCAATATTTCGGGTATGCATTTGTTCAAAACTGATAGTGTGCTTTCGGCAATGGACCGGATGATTGCCATAGCAATATGCGCCCCGTTTTTGTGGGGACATTTTTTCCCTCCGATTGATATAATGGACTATGTTTATGTTCAAACGGCTGCTTACTTTTCGGTGGCCATAATAGCGTTTGCCATTGTGGTGCGTAAGGCAGGATTTATAAAATTCACCTGGAACCGCACCTTCAGCTTAATGATATTAAAGAAGAGTTTCCCATTTGCATTGCTGGGCATGATCATGTCGTTTTACAACCGTATCGATGGTTCCATGCTCGAACGGATGGTTCATGATAATGGCACCCAGGCGGGTATTTATGCACAGGCTTTTCGTTTTTTGGATGCGACTAATATGATAGCTGTTCTGGCGGCAGGCTTACTGTTGCCTATGTTTTCACGCATGTTGAAATTGGGCGAATCGGTAGAGTCGATGATAAAAACTGCGTATACACTTTTATTTGCGCTCGCTATTGTGGTTGCTTGCGGCTGCGCATTCTATTCAGGCAATATGATGACGATGCTTTATGCGAATGACGTGAGCGAAACATCCGTTATTTTCCCGATCCTGATGTGCTGTTTCATGGGTAGCGCTACACAGTATGTTTTCGGCACTTTGCTCACTGCCAATGGCAATCTCAAGTCTCTTAACATTATTGCCGCCTGCGGCTTTATTGCAAATATCACACTGAATTTAATTTTGATTCCCCGTTACCAGGCTGTGGGGGCTGCTATAGCCAGTTTAACCACCCAGTTGCTTGTTCCGGGCATACAGGTATTTGTTGTACGGAAAATGTTTGGTTTCAAAGTCATTCCTAAAATGATGGGTACCCTGCTTCTGTTTGCCTTAGGGGCCATTGCCATTGCGTATGGGTCTACCCGCTTGCCGTTTAATTGGATCATTTCATTTGGAGCTATGATAGCGGCTTGCGGCATTTGGGCGCTTGCTACAGGCGTTGTAAATATTAAATCGATTCTAAAAATGGTGAAAGTTGGATAATTGCGTAAATACCTTACTTTTGCCTTCACCCATCAATCTGAAACCCCAACCATGAACGAGAATAAACAAAACTTTTTTAACTCTGAAAACTTGCTGGTTCTAATCTTCAGCAAGTGGAAGCCTTTATTAATAATAGCTATCATTGCAGCTATTGGTTCGGCTATTGTTTCATTTTATTTGCCCGAGAAATTTAAAGCCCAGGTGGTTTTATTCCCTGCCCAGAACAACAACCTTTCGCGAGCCTTTTTATCGCAACAAGCGGACGATACCAAAGACTTTCTTGCATTTGGTGAAGATAATAACGCCGACCAGTTATTGCAGGTACTGAAATCAGATGCCTTAATGTATGCGCTTGAGAAGAGATTCGACCTTTTAAAATATTACAAACTGGATGATAAGTGGGACAAGTATTACCTTTTCAAAGGCTATTACGGTGAGCTTTTTGAATACAAGGTAACAGAATATGAATCACTCGAAATAACGGTATATGACCAAAACCCTAAAATGGCTTCTGCTATGGCGAATGCTGCTGCCGATATTGCCGATTCGCTGATGAGACAAATTACCCAGCAAAGGGCCAAAGCCGCTTTTATGATTGTTAAGGCTGAATATGATTCAGCGGTTGTTGCTGCCGATAAGCTGGAAGACTCTTTGAAGTTTTATAATAAGCTGGGCATGCTGGAATGGCAATACCAGGCAAGGTCGCTTACGCAAGGATATGCCGATGCAGTGGTGAAGGGCAGTCCCGAAGCTATTAAAACGCTTTCCGATAAAATAAGCATGTTTGGGCAATATGGCAAAGGATTTATGGAATTAACCAATGAATTGGAAGGTTCTTATGAATGGTTCAAGCAGATAAGAGCATCGTATATGCAGGCAAAAATTAATGCTGAACAATCTATTCCGGCTTTCTTTGTTGTAGACAGAGCTGTACCGGCTGACCGGAAAACATATCCTATACGCGCATTAGTGGTGCTTATCGGAACCGGTGTGGCACTGGTGTTTTCAATCCTTGTGATACTGATATTGAACCGCCTGAAGGGTTCACGTAACCAATAAAACCAATCCATTCAACTGGGCGGCATTAGGGCTGTCTGGTTGCAATGTAATAAAATGAGCTGCTTTGGTACGTAAAAGAGAAATACTTATTTTTTATATAGCCAGCATACTTTTCATTGGCCTTGAATTGATGGGTATGCTTTTAAATATGAATTATATGTTGGCGGCTATTCCATTTGCAGCCATTATTGTTTACTGGGCGCTATTTTCGCTCGATACATTGATGTTCTTCGTAGTTCTTTTTACACCCCTGTCATTGAATTTATATGATGTTCCGGGGTTGCAGCTTGGCAATATCGGGGTAGGGGTTGCATTGCCTACTGAGCCGCTTATGTTCGGCATCATGCTGATATTTTTATTCAAAATTATTCATGTAGGATATGACAAAAAAATAACCCGTCACCCGGTAACTATATTTATCCTGATAAGCCTGGCATGGATGTTTTTCACCTGCTGCACAAGCACCATGTATTTCGTTTCATATAAATACTTCATCGAAAGAAGCTGGGGCGTTGTTACATTCTATTTCCTGGGGATATTGTTATTTAAAAACATTAAAAATATTTACACTTTTAATTGGTTGTACATTATCTCTTTTACCGTGGTTATTACTTATACAGTTATCAGGCACTATCCTTCCCACTTTTCAGAAAAAGGTGCACACATGGCCGTTGTTCCCTTTTATAACGACCATACCGCTTATGGGGCTTTGCTTGCTATGTTTTTACCCGTGGTTGCGGGCATGAGCCTGATTAAAAGAAACAAACCCGTTGTAAGGTTAATAGCTACCATTTTATTTTTTGTTTTCCTGGGGGCGCTGGCTTTGTCCTACAGCCGTGCTGCATGGTTAAGTACCGTAGCAGTTATGGCCATGTTTGGACTCATGTATATACGGGTGAAGTTAAAGTGGATTTTAGCGGGGTTATTAGTGGGCGTATGTTTGTTTTTTCTTTATCAAAACAGTATTATTCAAAAGTTACAACGCAATAACCAGGACGTATCTCAAGACATAGGCAAAGAGATACAATCTATTTCCAACATCTCTTCCGATGCCTCCAACCGTGAACGGCTTAACCGCTGGAGTTGTGCCTATCGTATGTGGCTGGATAAGCCCGTATTTGGTTATGGCCCCGGAACCTATATGTTTAAATATGCACCTTATCAACTTCCCTATATGCGTACTATTATCAGTACGAATGAGGGTACAGGCGGTAACGCGCATAACGAATACCTGGGTCCGCTTGCCGAAGAAGGATTGATGGGAATGCTGGCCATGGTAGCCATTGCAGTCTCTGTATTTTTCCTGGGCTTCCGGCTTTATTATAATCTTAAAGATAAGGATATGCGTATTTTAACCCTCAGTATTTTTCTTGGGTTGGTCAGTTATTTCATTCATGGAATGATGAATAACTTTTTAGATACTGACAAGGCTGCTGTGCCCTTTTGGGGATTTATAGGCATGCTGGTAGCTATTGATTTGATGACGAAGGAACAGGCTGCAGATGCAGGAAACATACCTCAACTCCCTGCAGAAAAATAGGCCATTATTTTGCACTTTTATCTGTGCCTTTTATTTTCTTTTTCCACATATTTTCCAGCTTGGTGAACAGGATGGTAATAAGAAATCCAACTACACAACCCACTACCACACAGCCAACCCGGTTTAAGGCAACATTCCAGCTATGGGCCTCTTTTTCCTGGAAAAGTACAATGATGTTAGCTGCCACTGCTGTGCGCACGCTGGCATGAAGTTTGAGTATAAAGCCTATGATGATAGTAAGGCTTATACCAAGGCAAAGAATGATGACAGTAGGAAGTGGAAAAAAGAATAGTAATAGTCCAATAGCAGAACCTAAAAAATTGCCCTCGATACGCAAGTACGCAAGTTTTTTATCATTCTCGGGGCTTACGACCAGGACTACCGAAATAAGCGCCCAGAAAAAGGGATATTGTGGAAAAGCTTCATACAACCAATAGCAGATAACTGCACCTATCATGCATTTTATAATGTAGAGCCAGTCTTCTTTTTTTATCTGCAAATTCATCCTTAGAGGTTACTTTGAAGGCACTACAAAATTGGCAAAAATTCAGGGAATAAATAATCATCAAAGCGTAAGATAATTATCTGAGTATGCAAAAAATGAGCCCAATAGGAGGGAAATTGACAGTAGTTATTAAAAAAAGCATACCTTAGCTCATTAAAACGGCTTCTTGTATAATATTTATTGAAAAATGCTGTTATACATGATGGAGAACAAATTTAATTCAAAAATTATAGGGTGAAAATAATACTTTCTTTAGTAATTACCATACTAGTATTTGGGTATGGTCACTGTGTCAATGCTTGTAGTAATCTAAATAATGTTGCATTGACAAATACCTGGCATGTTAAAATAGCCAGTCACGGTATATCCCTGAACATTACGAATAAAAATGATGAATTTATACAATTGATAATAACATAAATAATAATTACAGCCCCCCCTGTAAATAGCTTAACATACCTACAATTACCAACATGAAAAAAATATTTACTTTAGTTAGTATAATTTCCTTACTGCTAAATACTCCGGGGCATTCACAAACCACATCTACCCAAAAAACTAAACCGGGAGGCACCGTCGGTACCGGAGGATTACAGACAAAATGGACCGTAAACCCCTTCGATAACCATGTATTCATTGAAAACAATGGCCAGTTTGATGGCAAAATAAATTCCGGAGAGAAGATTCTTTACGGAATACAGTATGGCAAAGTAAGCATCTTTTTCACCAGTAATAAAGTGGTATATCGCTATGATAATACTTATTACAAACAATCGGCTACCAAGAATGCAGACCCGGATGATCAGAAGGGCCTGGTAAAAGAAGTTCATTTTTTAGAAACCGAATGGGAGGGCGCTAATCCTTCGGTATATATTCAGGCCAGCGATGAAAGACCCGACTATTATACCTACGGAGTAGGGAAGAATGGAACCATAAAAACCAGCATATTCAGGAAAATCACATACAAAGATTTATATCCCGGTATTGATGTTGTTTATGAATTTGTAAATGGAAAAGAAGGCATCGAATATTCCCTCATTGTTCACCCGGGTGCTGATCTGTCTAATGTAAAATTGAACTATAAAGGAGCTAAAAAAATATCGAAAAATGCACAAGGCGATATAGTAGTTAATAGTAGTTTAGATGAGCTTACTGATCATGCCCCCGTAACCAGTTATGTAAATGGGGGAGATATTCCATTCTCCAATGTAATAAATGGAACAACCGAATCATTCAAGGCCAATGCCAATTTCGACCATTCAAAAACCATTGTAATAGATCCCTGGGTAACTGACCCATTATTTTCAAATACGGATAAAGCATACGATATGAATTACGATTATTTTGGCAATGTGTATGCTTATGGTGGTCAATCGCCCTGGCAGCTTGTTCAGATAAATAAATTCGGAGCAATACAATGGACGTATAATGCAACTCCTATTCCGGGCCTCTATGGAGGATTTGCAACCGATAGGATCACCGGAACCTGCTATTTGGGGGATGGCTTCTCTTCGGGGCAGGTAGTTAAAGTAAATGCCAGCGGAGTGCAGGTGGGCCTTTTTGCCGGCGATCCTACCGATTTAAATGAACTATGGAGGCTTGCATTCGATCCCTGTACCCGTAATATTGTGATTGCTGGCGGAGGTACCAGTGGAGTTCACCAGGCAGCAGTACTCGATACAAATATGACTGCATTTATAGATACGCTGAATATTTTAGGAGCTACAGGCCCTTGTCATGATATGAGCCTGATAGCCATTGACCCTGATGGAAACCATTGTTACATTGCATCAGCCAGGTCACTTTCGTATGATCCGCTTCACTTTGATAATATGTTGATGCGCTTGCCGCTGCCTTCCCTTTCACCTACCCAATATCAGGCACATGATTCTTGTCATTTTATTGAAGTTAGCAGTATTTCCTATGTACCCAGTGTAACAAACGGGATGAATGGAGCTGCCGCCAGCCCTAAGTGGATATATCTATATAATGGAGATACAGTAAGACGATATAATAAACTCACAGGAGCCTATATTTCACAATTGCCTATTGAAGCCAGTGGCGCATTTTCATACGGAGGACTTGATGTGGATGTAGCAGACGAGGTATTTGTAGGCGTTAAGGATAGTTTGTATATAGCAGACTCCATGTATAATTACATGGCTAAACTTCTTTTACCGGGCACCGTTTTTGATGTTCGGGTCGGACAGGGAAAGGCCCTATATGCCTGTGGGGTCGGGTTTGTTACGCAGATAGTGAATCCGATTATTCCCAATTTAATTTCATCCGCTTCAGGAACCCCAAGTTCCTGTTCAGCCTGTAATGGTACGGCAACTGTAAAGATAAACGCCGGCATATCGCCATACCTTTTCAAATGGAGCGACGGTACTACTAATCAAACGGATACCGGCTTGTGCCCTGGGGTGTATACGGTTACTGTTACCGATGCTTCCTGCCCTCCGCGTACCCAAACAGCCACGGTGCCTGTTATAGGAGAAAACGGCTATAGTGTTACTTTATCCGATACCAATCCCAATTGTGCCTTAAAAGCAGGAAGCGCCACAGCCCATGTTACGGGAGGAGTATCCCCATATACCTATAACTGGAGCAATGGTTCCACCACTCAAACCACTACTGGTCTTTCTGCCGGCACGTATGTTTGTATTGTAATTGATAATTCAGGATGTAAATATGAAGTGGGCATAACCCTTGCTAATCCTACATCTCCAGATGTAAAGATATTCCCTAAAAGCGACAGTTTATGCCTGGGGAATTCAGTAGTGCTGAATGCAACGGGTGCAAAAGTTTATAAATGGACCCCTGCACTGGGTCTCAGTTGTAATATCTGTTCCAACCCAACAGCTACGCCAACTGTTACCACTATTTACACAGTAGTTGCAACCGACTCCATAGGCTGTA
Source organism: Bacteroidota bacterium (assembly GCA_013288205.1). Lineage (GTDB taxonomy): Bacteria > Bacteroidota > Bacteroidia > JABEUT01 > JABEUT01 > JABEUT01. Next base: position 8,032 of record JABDCH010000095.1, read on the forward strand.
CGGCTACCGTCAACGAAACCATAAAAATATACCCGTCGCCTGTACCTGTGATAACAGGAAAAGATTCAGTATGTCCGGGAGCTACAGATACCCTGACTGCCAAAGGAGGCGCTAGTTATGTGTGGAGTAACGGAGCCACTACTTCAACTATAAAATACAAAGTAACGAATACTACTACGGTGACTGTTACTGCCAAGAATGGCTTCTGCACCAAAGATACCTCCATCGTTATTCATGCGGTTTCACCGGCTGCTAAAATAAAGGCATCGTCCGACTCGGTATGCCAGGGAGACAGTATACTGCTCAGTGGCAGCGGGGGAGTA
>JABDCH010000096.1 GCA_013288205.1 Bacteroidota bacterium
TACTGTCTTACCTTGTAATTCCACACCACGATTGCCTTCGCGAATCCATATACCATCGCGCACTTGCCTGTCTGCGCGACAAATGTTGTTGAATAAACAAAGTAACATCCCCAGTGCATGCTCACCCACTGCATCGCGATTACCTTCTGCAGAAGGAAGACATTTTATTCCCTTGCTCTCTGCATAAGGTACATCAATGTTTTCCATACCCGCCCCCGCACGAGCTATGAATTTAAGCTTGGTGCCTTTATCAATTAATTCTTTATCGAGCTTAATGCGGCTGCGGATAACTACTCCATCAAAGTTGGGTAGCTCCTCCCCTATTTTTTCACGGCTCCATTCATATTTCAAATGGCAACTAAATCCTTTTGCTTCTAACTCCTTTTGCAGCAGCGGATGAACGGAATCGATAAAAAGAATGTTTACGGATGGCATAATTGCTTTCTGCAAAAGTAAGTCATTTCGCATTATCTATATCCATTTCAGGCATATAGCTTACCTTTGTGCTATGAAAAAACCAGGCATCGTACTTGTTTTGCTGTGTGTTACCTATCCTATTTTGCTAAAGGCCGGGGGAATTGAAAACGGTTTCAAAGCCTTATCTGTCTACGATTATTTTAAAGCAAAAATCGTATTTACCAAGGAGGTGAAAAGCAAAAATGATTATGCTGCCGCTACATACGGATTAAGCATCCTGGCATCGCGACGCGATAATCACTTTTACAATTTAGATACTGCTTATAAATACATTCTGGAAGCAAAAAATGCCTTTCCTACAGCTCCCAAAAAAGAAAAGCAAAAATGGAAACCCCTCGGAATTGATTCACTCCATATTGTTCTACTAAAAGACAGTATCGAATATAATGCTTATGCCATAGCTGCACTTCACAATACCATGCAAGAGTATGCCCACTACATTAGCACCTACTCTGCTTCGGCAAAAATACCCCAGATTATAAAGTTGAGGGATCTGCTTGCCTTTGATATGACAAGCAAAGAAAATACCTACCAGTCCTACAAAACATTCATGGAAACCTATCCGCAATCACTGGAATTTGATGAGGCTAAAAAGCGATATGAGATATTGCTGTTTCAAACGCTCACGGCAGAGCACAACGTTAAAAGCTATGTTGATTTTATAAGCGCATATCCCCAAAGTCCTTATGAAAGAGCATCGGAAGATTCTGTTTACAGGCTTTCAACAACGCATCAACAGATAGACGAGTACCGTGCTTTTGTGAAACAATATCCTCACAACAGAAACGTGCAGGATGCATGGAGAAAAATCTACGCCATGTATACGATGGATGGCAAGCCGGAAACCTACCAGCGTTTTCAAACAACTTATCCCGATTATCCTTACCTGCAACATGCTGATAGCGATATGATACTTTCGAGAACCGTTTTCTATCCTGTTAAGCAAGGCGATAAATGGGGTTATATTGATAGTACCGGAAAATTGCGTATTCCATGTAAATACGAATGGGACGATACGGCCTTCTTCGATGGGCTGGCAACCGTAGCGCTTAATGATAAAATAGGATTCATAAATAAACGTGGAGAGTTGGTGATACCATGTATTTATGAGGAAGCCGACCACTTTTATAAAACTATTTCGATTGTAAAAAAGGGCGGACTTTATGGCATTATATCGAGCATAGGCCAGGTGATGGTTCCTTTCGAATACCAGGAAATACTGGAGTTTTCCGAGGGTTATGCCGAAGTGGAAAAAAATAATCTTTTTGGATATATCAACTTATTGGGCGATGAAGTTATTCCTGCTAAATACCTCGATGCACTGGACTTTTCGGAAAGATTGGCCAGCGTTGAAAATGCCTCGAACAAATATGGCTATATCAACCACCAGGGAAATGTGGTAATCCCTTTCAACTACGATTGGGCAGACCGCTTTAACGATAGTTTGGCAAAAGCAAAAATGAATGGGAAATTTGGGGTGATAGATATGCAAGGAAATAGTTTATGTCCTTTTAATTATGATAACCTGGGCGATTTTTCGGAAGGATTTATGATGCTTGTACAAGGCATTAACATTGGATACTGCGACCCGAGAGGAAATATAAAAATTCCATTGAAGTATGAATTTACACCTGATTTACTAGTGGATGGAAACTTCCGAAATGGGTATGCAAAAGTTCAACTGCGCAAAAAAAGAGGCTTCATAGATACACTCGGAAAGCTTATCATTGCTTGCAAATACGATGATATTTCATATTTTGCTGATGGGCTTGCACCCGTGTCGCTGAATAAAAAATGGGGATACATTAATGAAAAAGGAAAGCTCGTTATTCCTGCCAAATATGAATTTGCTTATCCCTTTTCGGATAGTCTCGCACGGGTAAAAATAGATGGCTTATATGGTTACATTGGTTTAGACGGAAAAATGGTTATCGATGCCCAATACAATCAGGTAAATGATTTTAAAAACGGCTTGGCGCTGGTTATGAAAGATGGAAAATATGGGCTGATTGATAAAACTGGGACAGCTATTGTACTCTGCATTTGGAGTGATGTTAAATTTATGTCTCAACGAGATCCATCGGGCCAACGCTGGTTGTTAAAAGTTACCATGAACAATAAAATGGCTTACTACAATTTGACGACGCGCCGTTATTTATGGGAAGAAGATGGGTTTGGTAATTAACAGCTGTCATGCCGAACTTGTTCCAACATCTCAATTATACATATATCTCGACTATTAGTTGCGACCCTGAAACAAGTTCAGGGTGACAACCACACTACCGAAAAAATGGCACAAACCAGCTTCCGACCTATGCATTCACCAACTTATCTTTCGGAACCCTGTTGAGGAGAATAAATCCGAATACGAACAGCGATAGCAGGAAAGCTATGGAATTGCGCATATCGTGGGTAAAGGCATATACCCATCCATAAAGGAAAAGGCCAAGTACACTACCCACATTTTCGCATACATCATAAAAGCTGAAGAATGAAGCATGGTCTACTGTATCGGGCAGCATTTTAGAATAGGTAGAGCGTGACAATGCCTGTACTCCGCCCATCACCAATCCTACAAAAAAAGCAAGTACATAAAACTGGGTGGCAGTATAAGTAAAATATGCTCCTACGCAAACACAAGCCCACACAAATATGGCCCATTTTAGCATGTACACATCGCTTTTCTTTTTTGCGACATATGAAAAAATGTAAGCCCCGCCAACTGCTACAAATTGTATGATCAATATAGTCGGTATTAATTGACCGGCGCCCAAATGCAGCGTATTTGACCCAAATAAATTAGCTACAAGCATAATGGTACGTACACCAGTATTGTATACAAAAAACGCAATGAGAAAACGTCTTAATCGCTTGGTTGTTTTAAGAATGTTCCAAACCTTTACAAGCTCTTCGTATCCTTTCCAAATATTGCGTACAGCTTGCTTCTTCACTTCTCCAAAAGGGTTGGTGGGCAAATAATGAAAAGCTATTTGTGCAAATGCAATCCACCAAACACCAACAGTTATAAACGACCAGCGCGTGGCCATTCCAACAGCACTGGGACCACTAAACCCAAACCATTGTGGTTTTTGCACCATCACCAAGTTAATGATCAATAACAGCGAACTGCCCACATAGCCGTAGGCAAAACCCTTTGCACTAACACGGTCCTGATCCTGCCGGTCGACAATTTCAGGCAAATACGCATTATAAAACACAATGCTACCCGCATAGCCTATGCAGGCGAATATTACCATGCTTATGCCAATCCACAAAGCTGATGCCGTGAAGAAGTACAATAGGCTGCAAGCCAATGCGCCCATGTAGCAAAAAAATTTCATGAATATTTTTTTATTGCCACTATAATCGGCAATGCCCGATAACAAAGGCGATACGGCTGCAATTACCAAAAAAGCAAATGAAAGTGCATACGTGTACAACGCATCCGGAAGAAAAGAAAACCCAAGAAAGCTTACTGTGTTGAAGCCTCCTGAATTAGTAACTGCTTCGTAATAGATTGGGAACAGGGTAGACGTAATTACAAGGTGATACACCGAGTTAGCCCAGTCGTAAGATGCCCAGGCGTTAATTACCTTCTTATCTCCCTTTTTAAACGTCATTTTATATTGTGCAAAAGTATGCAATAAATGTTATCTGCCTATTTTGTTAACCTATTCTTCACATTACTCCGTTATAACTCTTATTTTTACACTCTCAATATATATTTCTATGCCAACCCTCTCCATCATAATTCCCGTTTACAACGAAGCAGCAACTATTGAAAAATTGCTGGATAAAGTAGTAGATGCACCTATTGGGTTTGATATGGGTAAAGAAATTATTATTGTGAACGATTGCTCGAAGGATGATTCGCTTGCCATTTTAAAGAATTATGTTGAAAAGTTTAACCAGCGCCGCAATACACTTGCAACACCCGTCGGAATTGTTTTGCATAGCAAAGAAAAAAATGAAGGCAAGGGAGCAGCTATCCATACAGGGATTGCCACTGCTACAGGTGACTATATTATTGTACAGGATGCCGACCTGGAATACGACCCGCGCGAATACACACTTCTTTTAAGGCCCATAGTAGAAGGATTTGCCGATGTGGTATATGGTTCGCGATTCATGGGTGGAAAACCTCATCGCATGCTTTTCTTTTTGCATTCAATGGGAAATAAATTCCTCACGTTTTTATCCAATATGTTCTCTAACCTCAACATGACAGATATTGAAACCTGCTACAAACTCTTTAAAGCAGACATCATAAAAAATATAAAATTAAAAGAAAGGCGTTTCGGCTTTGAGCCTGAAATTACCGCCAAAATAGCCCGTGTAAAAGGCATCCGAATTTATGAGGTGGGTATTTCATACTATGGCCGCACCTACGAAGAAGGCAAAAAAATAAATTGGAAAGACGGCTTCCGCACACTTTGGTGCATATTGAAGTATAATGTATTTTCCAAATAGCCGATAGCCATTAGCTATAGGCCATCGACCATTTTGTCAATACTTCATCAGCACACGGTGATCTTCGTGTGCATCGCGGGTCTTGGGGTTCAAATAAGGCCAACTCAATAATGTTGGAGAATGGCTATAATACCTGCCAATAATAGAAATAGAAGGATTAACATTTTCAATCTCTTTGATGCATGAAGTGTCGGCAAGTATATATGTTTTACCCGGCACTAAATACGATTGGAGATTCTTCTCATCTACCCCTTCTGCTATCTGAAAATCGCTGTAAAACTGCATCGCAAAACCATGATAATCTTTATATATCAACAATTGAGAACCCTCAGGAGCCTTGCCATTTAATTGTTTGGCGATATAGGAGCCTGTTTGATAGGTGAGTAGTTCGGGATAGAAATAAGTGTTGAAGAGGAATGTTAGCGTAATGAATGGTACTATAGTTACCAGTAGAACCCCCATGTTCTGGTCCGGTTTTGATGAAAAAAGAATATATGCGAAACAAGCCAGCGATAATGCGATAAGCACCGGAAACATAGGAGGAGCAGGGAAAATAAGTAATACGATTAAAAATGCAATGGCATAAATTACCAGCATCAGGAAAATATCGATTCCATAGAAAACCTTGAATAATGCAGGTCTTGTAGCAGCTGAAAATTGTTTATCGAGGTAATTAGCAGTCATTACAGCTGCTAACGGATGAATGGCAAATGTGTAATGCGGCAACTGGTATTTGGAGCGTGACAGAAAAATTAAAATCAGCAAAAAGCCTGCAAGGGTAATGATTTCAGTATCTTCAGGGGTTCTATAGTTTTTGATTTTATTTTTTATTTCAGTAAACAAAGCCGGAATAAAAAACACGCACCAGGGTGCAAAGCTCCATAGGAAGCTATGATACAGGAAAAACGGATCGGGATTATTGTTCCAACTGCTTTCGCCGGTAATTCGACCAAAGCTTTGTGTCCAGTAGAAAAAACGTAGTCCAGATGTGCCTGTGCGGTCATACATCACCTTTTCAGGGTGCAAATCAAATTGCTCGTAAAGCCCGTAACTCATAGGAATCAACACTACTGCAATCATCAAAACAGCAAGCAAATATTGCCAACGGAAAAAACTTTTCCATTGACGCTTATATATAAATTCCGCAGCAAATGCAGTTACAGGGATAATCAGTCCTATGGGCCCCTTGGTCATCATAGCAAGCCCCACTCCTACCCCACCCAACAAAATATTTTTCAGATTTAGGGAACGATTAAATTCAGCTAACTGCCACATCGAAAACATTACCCAACCCGTAAGCATAGTATCAATACGCACATCGCTGGTCATTACGTACGAGGCCATACACGAAGCCATAATTAGTGCAGCCATTTTAGCCGCTTGTTCCGAATAAAAAATACGAGCATACCGATACGTGGAATAAATACCCAATGCCAGGCAGAGCACTGATGGTAACCGGTAAGCCCAATCGTGTATCCCGAATAGTTTGTAAGCAGGCAAGCCGACCAAAATACGAGTGGAGGCTTATCTAAATAATCTTTCCCGTTTAAATATAATTCGAGATAATGCCCCGATTGGAACATCTGTTTGGATAACAAGGCATAGGTAGACGAATCTACATCCATGAGCGTAAGGTGCATGCCCATCCAGTAAATAATGGCAAGAACAGCAAGAGAACTATAAAAGAAACGGTTGAATGCTTTTGGGTTCATACCAGAAAATGAGTTGTAAAGGTAAAAGTAAAACTATGAACTTCGTATTAGGCTGATGACTTTGTCATGCTGAACTTGCTTCAGCATCATATCCTAACAAAACTTATTATTTGAGACCCTGAAACAAGTTCAGGGTGACAATCTCCTGTTACAAAAAACAATATATCAGTTAACATTTCTCTCAAAAAGTAATTTTTCCGCTTAAGGGAAAATTAGTCGAAAATGCCGTGTACGTAAGTGTGCAGAAAGAAAGAGTTGTTGTGCCATCCTTGTTTTGAGCCACATAAACCTTGCCGCCTGAATTGACAGTGTATTGCGTAAAATTCCCTAATACAATAAGTACAGAAAACTTTTTATAAGAATTATCAATAAAATCCTGTTCGTCTCCATCCGTAGTATATACCCCATTTACAGGCACTATGTTGAAATAAATATTCAGCTCTTCAGATCCGCTCATATCAGAAGCTTGTATTCCATAACTCCCAAAGCTGGCATTACCTGCGCCGCTGATATAAAACATGGTCCATGCAATGCGATTATCAGTTACCACATTATTTGTCAACGAACATGGAGCAGAATCGGGTGCGGGATAAGGTACCGTATATTTATAATTCCCTGAAACGGTATATCCGTATTCATTTGCCACATAGCATTTGAAATAATAGGTAGAATCGGGATTTATAGGAATAACAGCCTGAAATAAACCCTGCCGGTTTAGCGCGCACCCAACCTGGTTGGAAGTAATATCAAAATTAGGCTGATTACTGTATGCAAATCCGTTATATTCTACGGGCGATGCCCCCTGTTTGGTAACCTGACCCACTATAAGAATAGAATCTTGCCCATAAGGAACGGCTGACACAAACGAACACGAAGGCAAAGCATCGTTATAGTTTTTAGAGCATCCATTCAGCATTATTATACCGGCCGCGATAAAAAGAAAAAACAATTGTTTCATTTGCAAAAGTTTTTATAAAAATGCGATAGATAGATACGGTTTTATAAACGGAAGTGCAGTGGAAGTACCCGTAATACTTATGTTTTTTCCGCAGCCGGCTTCAATAATCAGGCTTTCACCAAGCTTGTACCTTAATCCTATCCTGGGTAACACGGCCAAAAGCCAATAGTTATCTCCGGTGGTAGATGCATCTATCAAGCCTTCAGCATAATACTGTTCCGCAATAGTGATGGTATAAAAATATATATCTAATCCAATTACCGGCGAAAGTTTTCTGTGTTTTAAAATATTGAAATCACTCGTTACTCCTGACGAAAATATAGAGTAACTATGTATCACTTCATACCCCGGTAAAAACTGGCTTCCGATTGCAAAGGTGCGAAAAGTGTCGGCAGTAGGTCTCATCACAGCATAACCAAACGCCACACCAATCTGATAAAATGCATCCTCATCATTAGGCATTTTATAAATGACTTCCAGCGAAGGGCTGGTCTTAAATAAATAACTGTTAAAACCCGTGGAAAGAATTGCGGATGGCTGAATAACCCATTGGCTGATTGCCTGGGTTATCGAACAAAACGTTATGACAACTACAAG
>JABDCH010000097.1 GCA_013288205.1 Bacteroidota bacterium
GGGATCTTATCTTTTCATTTTCAACTTTCAATGCTCTATGTAGTGTTTTTGTCTCTTGTTTTCCTACCTTTGGCAAAATTTAGCGAGATGGAAACTTCCATATTGAATGCGAACCAGATAGATAAAAAAATAACGCGCATTGCCTATGAAATATATGAGGAAAATGCCGCTGAAAAGGAAGTAGTGCTTGCGGGCAGGGGAGAAGGCGGCTATGAACTTGCGAAAAAGCTGGAAATCAACCTGAAAAAGATATCTCCGCTTAAAATTACCCTTATAAAAGTAATGGTAAACAAGAATGAACTATCCGAAGAAAGAAGTGTTGAGCTGGATAAAAAAATCAACCTTTCGGGTAAAACAGTCATCTTAGCAGATGATGTACTTAATACCGGAAAGATGCTGGCCTATTGTTTGAAAGCTATTCTCCAATTTCCTGTTAAATCCCTGCGCATCGCCGTACTCGTTGACCGAAACCATACATTATTCCCTATTAAATCTGATTATACCGGGCTCTCCGTTTCCACTACCCTCCAGGAACACATAACGGTAAATTTAAAAACAAAGGGAAAAGAATCCGTAATCTTAAAAGATTAGTATATACAGCTAACTACATTTACCGAGAGCACCCCTATTATGCAATTATTTGAAGTTAAGAATAAAGGAAGAATCGACGATTTTCATAGGCTCCCTTATAAAATTTATACTGACGATTCCAATTGGATTCCTCCTATCAGGCAGGAAGTGGAAGCCATATTTAACAGAAAAAAGAATCCGTTTTTTAAACATGGCGACGCTATGCGTTGGGTAATGTATAATAACAACCATGAACTTATTGGGAGGGTGGCTGCTTTTGTAAATGAAAGAACAGCAAACACGTTTGAACAACCCACCGGTGGAATGGGGTTTTTTGAGTGTATCAACAACGAACATGTAGCGTTGGAATTACTTCACACATGTGAAGATTGGCTTCGCAGCAAAGGCATGAAAGCTATGGATGGCCCTATTAATTTTGGCGAAAAAGATCGCTATTGGGGGCTTTTGACAGAAGGATCCGATAAGCCCGCCATATATACCATGAACCATAACCCGACGTATTATAAAGATTTTTTTGAAAAATATGGGTTCACCAAATATTACGAACAGGTTGTTTTTCACCGCAGCGCTATAGAGCCACCCAATGCCCGTATGAATGCAGTTGCCGAACGGGTGACAAGGGATAAACTATACCGTTTTGAACACCTGGATAAAAGAAAATCTAAAAAATATGCCGAAGATTTCCGTATTGTGTACAACAAAGCATGGAAAGCGGAACGAAGCGACTTTGAAGAAATGAGCAAAGAGCGGGCACTTGAGATAATGAAAAAGCTCAAGCCCATCATGGATGAAAAGACTTGCTGGTTTGCCTATCATGATAACGAACCAATAGGGATTTTTATCTCCATTCCTGAATTGAATGAAGTGTTCAAAAACATCAACGGAAATTTAAATTGGTGGGGCAAATTAAAATTCTTATGGTATTTTAAAACAAAGCCTCCGCGAGCAAGTATGGGTATCGTGTTTGGCATTGCACCCGAATACCAGGGGAAGGGAATTGAAGCGGCAATATTTGCTGAATTAGGTAAAGCTGTTCAACCTAAACAGCTATATGACCATATCCTTATCAATTGGATTGGCGATTTCAACGATAAAATGATTCACCTGCTAGTTGCACTATTACAAGTAACACCTTATAAAAAGTATATAACCTACCGAAAGATATTTGAGTAGTTCATAATGGATGAAATTTCAAAAACATACGACCCGAAAAAGAGGGAGGAAAAATGGTATAGCTATTGGATAGAACATGGCTTTTTCCATTCAGAGCCTGACGCACGCGAGGCATACACCATGGTTATGCCGCCTCCCAATGTAACGGGAGTGCTGCACATGGGCCATGTATTAAATAATACTATACAAGATGTATTGGTGCGTCATGCACGTATGCAAGGTAAAAATGCCTGCTGGGTTCCAGGAACCGACCATGCGTCTATTGCTACAGAAGCCAAAGTAGTAGCTATGCTAAAAGAAAAAGGCATCGCAAAAAATGACCTGACACGGGAAGAGTTTTTAAAATATGCCTGGGATTGGAAAGAAAAATATGGCGGCATAATTATTGAACAATTAAAAACATTAGGCTGTTCGTGCGATTGGGAACGTGTTCGCTTTACCATGGAAAAAGATTTGAGCGATGCAGTTATACATGTGTTTGTTGATTTATATAAGAAAGGAAATATTTATCGCGGAGTCCGCATGGTTAATTGGGATCCGAAAGGACTTACGGCAGTTTCGGATGAGGAGGTAAACTATAAAGAAGTTGACTCAAGGCTTTTTTATGTTCGCTATAAAATTGAGGGCACTGAAGACGAATGGATAACCATTGCAACCACACGGCCGGAAACCATATTGGGCGATACTGCTGTGTGTGTTCATCCGGATGATGAACGGTATAAAAAACTGGTGGGAAAACGCGCCATTATTCCAATGGTTAACCGTTCCGTACCTATTATTGCCGATGACTACATTACCATGGAATTTGGTACAGGGGCATTGAAGGTAACTCCTGCCCACGATATCAACGATTATAATTTGGGTGTAAAACATAACCTGCAAATAATTGATACCATCAACCCCGATGGTACTATGAGCAAAGAAGCCGGCTTTTATATCGGGGAAGACCGCTTTGTGGTTCGAAGTAAAATAGCCAAAGATTTGGAGGCAATGGGTAACATTGTTAAGATTGAGAACATCAAAAACAAAGTTGGTTATTCCGAGCGCACCGATGCAGTAATTGAACCCAAACTTTCGATGCAATGGTTTTTGAAGATGGATAAAATCTCGAAACCTGCGTTGGATAATGTACTCAATGGAACCGTAAAACTTATCCCGGAAAAATATATTAATACCTACCGCCACTGGATGGAAAATGTACACGACTGGTGCATATCGCGCCAGCTTTGGTGGGGACAACGTATTCCGGCATGGTATTGTATAGATGCTCCCAAACCCGAATGCCGTGAGACTATTGTCTCAGAAACCGATCCGGGGAAATGCCCGCATTGCGGTTCAAAAAATATCAGGCAAGATGAAGATGTATTGGACACCTGGTTCTCTTCCTGGCTGTGGCCCATCAGTGTTTTCGACGGATTCAAGTCCCCGGGAAATAAAGATATTAATTATTACTATCCTACCAACGACCTTGTAACAGCGCCTGAAATACTTTTCTTCTGGGTAGCAAGAATGATAATTGCAGGATATGAATATTTGGACAAACAACCTTTCAGCTATGTTTATCTTACGGGAACGGTAAGGGATAAAATAGGGAGGAAAATGAGTAAATCGTTGGGCAATTCTCCTGACCCGCTCGACCTGATTGAAAAATACGGAGCCGACGGAGTAAGAGTGGGAATTCTATTGTGCTCTCCTGCGGGCAACGACCTCACATTTGATGAATCGTTATGTGAACAGGGCAGGAATTTTGCTAATAAATTATGGAATTCTTTCCGTCTTATCACTACCTGGAACCCAAGTGAAATTGATGCAAATGAAGATGCATTGAAAACTTCCGCATGGCTTCAGCATAAGTTAAACGAGCAAATCGGAATTATAGAACAGTGCTATAAAGAATATCGCATTTCGGAAGCCCTGATGACCATTTATAAATTGGTGTGGGATGATTTTTGTTCAGAATATTTAGAGCGTATCAAAATTGCCTGTCGTGATGGTTTCCCTCAAAAAACTTATGATGATACCATTCAATATCTTGAAACATTATTAAAGTTAGTACATCCCTTTATGCCTTTTATAACAGAGGAAATTTGGGATAGTATTAAGCCCAGAACAGATAAGGACAGAATTATTGTAAGCAGTTTCCCTGTAGCGGCGAAATATGATGCAGGACTTGTTTTGCAATTCGAAGATATCAGGAAATCTTTTGTGCGCAATGGCCGCAACCTGCACCAGCAGATAAACCTGCCATTAAAACAAAAACTTGTGTTACTAACTCCCGACCCCGAAACTGTTGGTATTACCTTATCGGATATGGAATTATCGGGCTCAATTTATGAGGCAGGAAATAATAATACAAATGACAAATTGAGTTTTGTTTTGAAAGATACTGAATTTGTTTTCTGCCTGCCTGAAGGTGTTACGCTCGATAAGGGCCAGGAAAAAGAAAAAGCTCAAAAAGAGCTCGATTATTATAAAGGCTTTCTGCGCTCGGTAGATGCTAAGCTGGCTAACCAAAAATTTGTTGGTAATGCCAAGCCGGAAATTATTCAAAATGAAAAGAATAAGAAGGCAGATGCGGAGGCGAAGATAAATGCGCTGGAAAAGCAGTTGGAGAATTTATAATCTAAAAATAAGCCTTTTGCTTTGTTATAGTTGGGATACACATAAGTCCGTATCCAGTGCCATGTAAATATTTTATTTAGTAGTGGTGGCAGGAGCCGCAGAAGTGCTATCGGCTTTCACCGGTTCAGGTACCTTGACAAATATTAAGTGCCAAAATTCTTTCCAGGTGCTAAAGCCTTCTTTATAGGTAATACCTGCCCCTTGAGTGTAGGGGGCATTGAGTGTATTAAGGTCAGTGGTATTATCGTTTGCTTTATTAAATACTTTTACTTTCAATTTCTCATTCTTACTTACCGGAACTGTTACCTCAGCTTCCCCTACAAAGTTATTGTTTGAGCTTGTTGTTTGCGTAGCTGTGGGAATTCCACTTATAGTGCCTGCATCCACGCTAACATTGACTTTGCCATTAAAAAGCGCTGTTGAAAGAGCCAGTTTGTATTCTGCGGGATTAACAGTGGAGCCGGGGTTAATATCAACTCCTAAATTGAAATTTTTATTGATATTATTAAACATATTGGTAAGCTGATTGGATAGTACTTCTGCCGTTGTGGCAAGACCAAATTGATCTCCGCTCGCACCGCCTATACCCTGCCCGGGAGGGGCAAAACTATTTACGATAAGCAGCATGAATACTTGCGTATTCAATTCATCTACATTGCTTAAATAACTCTCTACCACTTGCCGCGTTTCATTGTCTGCGGTGGGGAGTTCAATCTTAAATGCAATATCGGGTGAAATTAATTTACCTGAGAGGTCCAAATCGCAATCAACAGGGAACCTTTTGCTATATCCCGGCTGGTTGGGGAAGAAGGGTTGAAGGGAGGCGTTCGTACTATATGTAGTAGTTAAATTAATATCTGCGTTATAAGGGTCTCCGTTCCACGAAATAGTTCCGCCGGGCTGCAGAATAAATTTTTTATTGATAATGCCATTCTGCAAAATGAAATTATATGTTCCTCCACTTACTGTGAAATTCCCCCTCATATTTATAACCCCAATATTGTCCATTGAGAATAGAATTGTTCCATACCCTTTTCCTTGCAGCTCCTCGCCCTTGGAAGAGAATAAAAGATGAGCCGTAGCATCGGTGGTAACATGGACCGTAAAATCTAATTGCAAGCCCCCGAGGTCAACCTGGTAACCCGGTACGGAATGTACTTTTTTCCCTTTATTGGTAAACTGGATATAATTTGCCTGGTCAAGTTCTGAAGCAGTTTCCAGGGGAATATTGAAAACAGTGTTTTTATCGGTTTTTATATTGGCCTCGATATGCAATGCGCTAACCGGGCCATAAATATGCATATCTCCGGTTACAAACGCTTTTCCAAAATAAGAGTTGTTTTGCGATTCATTTGTATTCAGGCATAAAAAGTTTTTGGCAGCTACATGAAAATCCAGTTGGAGATTTTTAAAATTGTGATGCGTAAAAATACCTGTATAAACAGCCGAGTCATTCTTTTCATCCAATAGCACGGAACGCAAAATCCGGAATGTATCGGGTGATACCTTGATATGGATTCCGGGAGAATGAAGGGATATATTTAAATAATCCGATTTCATCTTCCTCAATTCTTCCGTAACATCTCCATACATAAGCGGCCTGGCAGGAGTCCCGGTGATATGAATCTGGCCACTTACTCCTCCGTCGAGCGAAGAACAAACATCTTTTATATAAGGCTGGAACAAGGCACTGGGGAAACCTGAAAGAGCCACATCCAGGCTTAGGTTATTATCGGTATTGCCGGGAATATATTTTCCGGTGGCCGAAAGAACCGGTTGGCCGTGGTATTTGAAATGCACATCCAGTATGATAGACTGTGACAAAGTATCCCAATAACTATCCACTTCACCATCTCCAAGATATCTTTTATTGAAAACCAGGCTCGAAAAATTAAGTGCACTGGTAAAAAAAGGATGTTGAAATAAACTGGAAATGGAAGCTGTGCCATTTACTTCGCCATCTAACAACGTATTACCCAGCTTCAGGTTTGCCAGGTTAATATTGTGCACATCTACATCGAGCTTGTCATCACTAGTGCTTCCTACTGTACCATGCAGTGAGATGAACGACTGGTCGCTATGCGAAATAATAAACGATTTTATTTGCCAATGTGCGGAATCGTATACAATAGCGTTTCCGTCATTTATCTTCCAAACGGAATCGATCATGCTTATTACAGGATGTAAAAATTTAAATGAAATCCCAGAATTATTAGAGAATGCTACATACCCCGGAATGTTACCAAAATTGGCTGAATCATTATTCCAGGAAACGGTGTAATGCGCCGAATCTTTGTGGATATTAGTTCTGAATTTAAAATCGGCTATATATAAACTGTCGCCTAAGAAGAATGTATCGCATCGCGATTTTAAAATCATGGAAGCGCCGTCACCGTTTACATCTATTTTCCAGTTTCTTATTTTTTTTGCCGCTATATCTATTTCTTTTGAATTGCCAGTTAAGCTCAAACTGCCGGACGATTCATCATAATGGCCATCTATTTGGGTGCCTTGAGCAATTTTAAATCCCGGAAGAAACAGGTTGGTGAGTCCCGTATCTTCATTAAAATGCAGGGTGAGTGAATAATCATGCTTCTCTCCCCTCAAGGATCTTTCATTTGAATAAATTGCTGGAAGGTAGGACGACATTAAAACATGGAAACTTTCAGGAGTATTGGCTAAATGAAAATGCCCTGAAAGGCTGCCGTTAGCATAATCGGATATGATATTTATCTTTTGGTATCCGCCTGCCCCCATAGTGGAGGTAAGCACGAGATGATTTAAGTGATACACTTTTTTCCGTACGGCATACGATGTACTGTCAATTGTAAGAGAGCCTTGGAGGTTATCCAGGTTATTACCGGTTGCATTCACTTTAATATGCCCCGATAGAATGGCATAAACTGATGTATCCTGGTTAATATGTAACGCCGTTAGGTTTGCCTTGGTGATGTGTGATTCGAACTGGAAGACGCTATTTTGAGAAGCAAGGCTGATTTTACCATTAAAATCAAGTAACACATGTGGATCAACCACTTTCACGATACCCGAAAAGAAACCTTTTTTCAACTCTCCATTTACCTTTGTATTTTGATAGGTATATTTCCGGTAGGTCAAACTCTGGATAACACCCGAAAGCGTAGCATCTGCATTTTTCCGCGATAATCCTTCTCCATTTATAGCCACCGAGGCTGTAACAAGGCCTAGCCCGGGCAAATCCCAGAAATCACCCAGGTTGAAATTTTTGGTCTGCAACATGCCACTGTAGCTCGATTCTTTGCCTACACCTGCCTGCCTCATGGTAAGATTAGCAGCCACATCTCCAATATCGGTTGATATAGAACCTTCTGCCTTGAAAGATTTTATAGAGCCTTCAAAAGAGCCCCTGATATGGAGCCCATTTAATTTATTGAAATTATCGGGCAGGTGAATATGATTTTCCGTATCGAAAGGCGGAATCGGTAAGGCCTCTATTTCCTTTTTAGAAGTAATAAGGTTTGTAACATTTACTTTAATGGTAGCAGAATCGATATTGGTAATATTATCTAAATGCACTTCCCCTTCAAGCGTTGAATAATTTCCCC
>JABDCH010000098.1 GCA_013288205.1 Bacteroidota bacterium
CACCCGGATAATAGAGGGTAGCTGTGCCATTGCCATCGGAAACGGTTTTTTTGCCTGCAGGCGTGTAGAGCTCTTCCATATAAACCAGGCTGTCGGAATGGGTAACAACATCTTTCAACTGGCCATTTCCATACCATTCCTGCCATTTGCCTGTTTCCACATCATTATGGAAATCGCCTTCGCTTTCCTTATTTCCATTTTGGAACCAGGAGGTATAATGCCCCTCTTTTTTATCGTTATCAAATGTTCCCTGGTTTTTCAGTTTACCGTTATCGTAGTAGTAGGTCCACATGCCTTCCTTCTTGTTCTTTTGGTAATGCCGTATGCTCAGCAATTTGCCTGCGCTGTCCCACGATTTCCAAAGGCCCTCTTTTATATCTTCGTTGTAAGAATTGATCATGGCTGTGTCGCCACTAGTATAGAAAAAGATGGATACTCCATTGGCTTTGCCATGGTCATAATTACGAACTGCTTTCAGTTTTCCATTTGCATAATAATTTTTCCAGACGCTATCCTGCTGCCCTTTTTTGAAAAAACCTGATTCATCCGGTTTCCCATTTTTATACCACAACTTGAATGGCCCATCCTGCATTCCGTTTACAAAGCTCACTTCACTTTTCTTAATACCGGCAAGGCTATCCCAATACTCTATTACCGGTTGGGAAAATGAGGAAATAGAAATCAGGAAAAAACTTATTAAAAGAATGTGTTTTTGCATAGCTGAGGTAGACAACGTTCGCACAAAAGTATACGGGAATGAATGGTAAAAAGATATAAAGGCGGAAATATTTTAAACAAGCTAAATCTTATAACCTTCTTTATTTTGATATAAGCTCCTGGTTATTCGTAGCGCAGAGCATCTATAGGGTCGAGCCTCGAGGCTTTCAAGGCAGGATATAAACCAGATACTACACCAACAACGAGACAAATAATAACTGCTACAAATATCCACATCCAGGGAACAATGAATCCAATTCCGAATGAGATAGCGATTAAATTCCCTATTGCCAACCCGAATAAAATACCACATATACCGCCCATTTGTGAGATCAGGATAGCTTCTATGAGGAATTGATTGCGTATCATTTCTTTAGTGGCCCCCATCGATTTGCGGATACCTATTTCCATGGTGCGTTCAGTAACCGATACCAGCATTATATTCATCAATCCTATGGCAGCGCCCAGCAGGGTTATTATCCCAATCACGGTCGCGCCTATGGTAAGCTTTGAAATCTGGCTTATCAATACATTGGAAAGGTCGTCGCTTTTGGTAATCCCAAAATCTTCATCCGCGCCAATCCTGTCTTTCCGGATAATACGAAACAATCCCCGTGCCTCACTTATGGCCTCATCCATCATATTAGGATCGTGTATCAATACGCTAATAGTGTAGGTCCAATCAGGGCTTAACATATTGGTATAGGTCCTTACTACCGTTATGGGCATTAGGGCAATTCGGTCGCCACCAAAACCAAAACTGTTGCCTTTTGTTTCCAGTACGCCTATCACTTTAAAATCTCCGCCATCGCCAATAGCTATGGTTTTATCTATCGGGTCCTCGTGCTTTTTGAAGAGTTTCTGTGCTACATCGCTACCAATGATAATAACCCTTCTGCCATCCTTAATTTCCTGCTGTGAGAAGTTACGTCCCGCACTCAGCTTATATCCTGAGGTGAATATGAAATTCTCATTGGTGCCATCTACCTGTATATTGGGATCGGTTTTTTGATCCGCATATTTCAGGGTAGCAATGCCCGACGCTACATTGGTAATGGAAACTATAGCCGGAAATGAATATTGCTGCGAAAATGCAAGAGCTTCATCGTAGGTTACATTCTTGTATTCTTTGGGACGCTTTCCATTATGTCCTATCCGGATGGTAGCTTCGCGGTTAGCTATGGCAAACGTATTAGCTCCCATATTGGTAAAGTTGCTGTTAATGGCTTCCTTCATCGCTGTAATAGACGTGAGGATACCTACCAATGCAGTAATTCCTATGGCAATGATTATGATGGTGAGAATGGTACGCAACAACTGCCCGGCAATGGAAGAAAGAGCTATGCCTATGTTTACTCTAAAAAGTCCGGATTTCATGCAGAGGAATTATTCCCTGCAAATATAATTTCTTTTGGGCACAACAGGTTAGTTCATTCCCGGAGGCGGTGGTCCATCCTCATCGCGGCCCTTACCTTCATGATCCCTACGCTTGAGTTCATTGAGGAGGTAGCGTTTGAACTCCTCTTCTGCAACAAAAAACTTAGCCACCTTACGCAGCGGAATAGCCTGCTGGAATTTTACTGCATACTCTTTGCGCACTTCCACTTGTTTTGTTTCAATATCAGTTTCAGAGCTAATAAGTTTTTGCACTTCCGCATCACTCAAGCTATCAATACCACCGGCTCTTCTTACATGTTGCATGTTGTCCATACGCTCTTTGCGCAACTTATCCTGCTCAGCACGGAATTCATTATAAATAGGCCAGAATTTTTCAGCTTCGGCCGATGTTAAATTAAGGCGTTGCGATAAATAGGCAATGTGCATGGTTTCAATCTTGTCTTTCCTGTCCTGCGCTAACAGGGCAACAGGCAAAAGCATTAATATTGATAGGGAAAGACGGATGATGCGATTTGTTTTCATGAGAGATTAAGGTTCGTTTTCTATATCAGAAACGGTTACGTTGTTATTTATTAAATAAGCTATGATATCCTGGTCGGTGTTTGTGGAGTCGGAAGCAGTTTTAGCAGATGCCCGGGTATTGTTTTCCTGTGTTTCTGCCGATATATCCTCCAATGCCGATATGCTAATATCAGTTACGTTTTTATCAAGTTGGGCCACGATGACGCTGTCAGGTATGTTTTGAGTCATAGCCTGATACGATTGAGGCCTGCTATTCATGTGGACAGCAAAAAAGCAGATAACAGCAAAGCACCCCGCAACAGTCAACAGTCTCCACTTGTAACCCAGTACAAAAAGCCTCAGGTTTTCACCTATTACCGAAGTTTTGCGTTCCTTATTTTCTGTTCTGCACCTATCTACAATTTGAGAAGGGAGCATGTCAAAATAATTATCCGGTACCGTGAACGGGTTCTCTTTGGAAATGGAATGAAGCAAAGGAGCTTCCTTTTCAAATACCTCGTTATCCGATAATATGTCTGGCTTTTTATCCATTATGCCTTATTTGACGCTACTAAGGTAGGTAAGTTTAATTGGTTTTTAAAAATGCTTCTATTTTCTTTACGGCATGGTGATACGATGCTTTCAGCGCACCTACTGATGTATCCAGTATTTCAGACATTTGCTCGTATTTAATGTTCTCAAAATACTTCATGTTAAAAACTATCCGTTGCTTTTCGGGTAGCGTTAGTATGGCGTTTTGCAGCTTTTTCTGTATGGCATCACCACTGAAGTACGAATCGTCCTCTAATTTGCGTGATAAGGAGCGTGATACGCTATCGAAAGGGACATACATATTGGCCCTTTTTTGTTTCAAAAAGGTAAGCGACTCGTTGGTAGCTATACGGTAGAGCCAGGTATAGAGGCTGGAAGCTTCTTTAAAACTTTCCAGATTTTTCCACACCTTTAAAAACACATTCTGAACCACATCGTTAGCATCTTCGTGGTCGATAATAATGCGACGCACCTGCCAGTAAACCCGCTTTTGATATTTGGTTACCAGCATGTGAAAGGCATGATTGCGTGTGGTTTCCACACGAAACATCTCTAACAAATCACTATCGTTTACCTCTTCTGCCATAACCGCACCTTGACAAATATGCGATTAAATAAGAGATACTACATGAAGATGGGGTGAAGGGGAGATTAGGTATAACGTAACCTATTTACCTTGCAATTTTTTATTCGAATAGAAAATACCTATATTTTAGGTTTATTATGGAAGTTCTTCCTTACTTTTACAAATATAAAAAAATGGAATATCCCAAGTTAAGGAAACCTGCAACTGCCAAACATTGTTAGCAACCACATCAGCATTTGTCGCGGTTAAATTTCTTAAATGTGGTGCCATTTGATACCCGATTCCTAATGTTATTGGAGAATTGGCAATACGTCCAAAAAATGCATGTATACCTGGAGAAATAATGTTACCCAATGTTGTTTTGGGTATAGATTGAGTGGAATCATCATTCAACCTAAAGGCCGCAACAGCTCCAATATCAACTAACGATCCAAAAAAAGTAAAATCCCTAAACAAATAACCAATACATTTCTTTTTTAACCCGAAATTGAATGAGAGCCCAATTGGTGCTGTAAAAGCAGCAGATTGAATTGGTTGGTCTAATTTATTTTTTGCAGTTGAGGTCCATGAATACAGTCCTCCAATGTAAGAATTAACTGCTATGCTAAATCTTCGCTTTTGCTTAACAACAGACCCACCAGAACCTTGGACAGCATTTTGAATAGCTGCTTTAAGTTCATCTTTATTTTGTGCTATAACTAGATAACTCATGAAGTCACCATACTTTTGAATAAAATTAGAAATTGTATTTTGTTGTTTATTCCCATTATCTCAAATTGACTTTTGATATATGTCAACTACACTATTAAGCGCAAAAAAATACTCTCCCTTACTAATGTCAGACGCGATAATACATCCGTCCTTTGCTATACTAGTATAATCTTTAAATTTTGGGGTTTTTAAAGTTTCTAACCCTGGGATACTTGGCAGATTTCCGATAGAATCAATCAAATCTTGAACAGAACTATAGAATGCATCAATATTACCTATACTGTCAGCACCTTTTTGAGGTTTTAACTTATTCATATTTTCAGAAACAGAAGCCATCTCTTTGCCCAAGTTAATAAGTAAAGCAGATATTTTGTTTGTTTTCTTTTCGTCAGAATGAATTGTATCTAATATACTCTGAAACGATACAGTGGTGCCCTTAAAGGTAAAATTAATACTACTGGATTCTTGATAAAGCAAACCTAAATATATGTTTCGTGTGTTTTTATCACTTAATTTTTCTATACTTGTAGAGGTTATCCAATAGCTTGACTTGTCTGAGGATTTGAAAGAATTTGAAATCAATTGGATAAGCTTAATGGAAGGCTTAACATTTGAATTTGTAAACATATTTAACAAACTATCAGGATAATTCGCAAGAATATCCCCCGGTGCAGTTTTCGCTATTAAACTATTACCAAAATAGATTGAGCTAAGACAAAGACTTTTCAAATTTGGATCCGAATTAAACAATGTACTCCATGAGCCGTTTTCGATTTCATTGGGCAGATTATCTAAAAATTTATTCAAGTCTTGTTTGAATGCAATCCTTATATCATTTATATATTTTTTATAATCATACACTTGATCGCCAATTTGAAGCATTTTCCTGTATGTATCAGGGAATAGTATTCTTAAATCTTTAAAATTTTCATTTTCAATATAGTTCTGAAAATGAACAAAAAGAATTTGAGTGATATCTTCTTTAAATTGTGCTACCATCACTTGGGCAATAGCATCAGTGGGTGCAGTGATGTCCCAATTACCTGCATATTGTTCTATAGCAGATAAGGAAGTTGTGAGTGTAAATGGATTATTTGACTGAGGTGTAAGTCCATGAATAAACGGATTAATATACGGATTATTAGCTGTAATAATATCGAGAGCATTAATAGAAATAGGTGTATTTGGAATACCACTAAAGTAATTAGATAATATTCCAGCAATTTGTTTTAGTGAGGTTTCGTCATTTTTGAATTTATTACCTGCCGTAAGGTTTTTTAACGCGATTGCATCGTAATACGGAGTTTGACAAAATGAGGAATTATTAAATGATAAAATAATAATAAATGATAAAATAATAAATTGGATTTTCATATTTAATTGGATTTTAACGTATTCAGAAAGTGTGTTGGATTAATAATTTTAATTAGTTTGCCTGGCTGACTTATATCTGTTATTTGATTCGCTGAACTAATTAAAATACCTGGCAAATCTGAAATTTTGAATTTTGAATTTGTATTACTTTTAATAATTTGCAGTCCTAATGCCAAAACCCCAACAATAAACGGAGTCGCCTGACTAGTACCTGATTCAGTTGGATTAAATGCTGTTATTCCCATCGAATAAATTGCAATACCTGGCGCATATATTGTAACTCCATTTGACATCACTGTCAGGTTTTGGGTGGCATTGTTGAAATCGACCGATCCAACTGAAATAGTTGGAGGTATTGCTGCAGGGTAAAAAAGATTATTCCAAGTAATTCCAGGATTATCGCCAGCAGAAGCAACAATAATTATGTCATTTTTAGCAGTTGCACTTTTAATAATTGGCGAATAAAAATTGCTGGGATCTGTTGGAACTCCTTGACTAATAGAAATAATATCAACTTTATTAGGACCCGTTGAAAAGGCAATCATAGCCTTTTGAAAATAGCTGTCTTGTGTATCGTTAGTATCATCATAAATTTTCCCGATATACATTGTACAAGCTGGTGCTACACCATAAAGATTATCCTTAGAACCATTGGCTCCAATAATACCTGCGCAATGAGAACCATGACCTATTTTGTCATCTGTATTTGTGCTGTCAGAAAAACATATTGGGATTACCCTATTTTGTCCAAAATAATCAGTATAGTTATTTGTAATTCCTGTATCAACAACTCCAATTTTTATACCCTCCCCTCTACATCCATATTGTTGCCATAATTGGGGAATGTTGTATTGCAGTAAATGCCATTGATTAGGGTTAATGCGGTAATTATTAGCTGCCTGAGCTGTATCGGTACCTCCTGCCCAAATATATTTTGAAGTGTCAATTTGATACCACGTTGAAAAACCTTCAATAGCTTGGCCTTGAATTTGGTTAATAACTGAAATTGTTGTTCCAGAAGGATAGTACCCGAGAGGAGGTGATTTAGTATCTGGGCTAAGTCGGATATATACATTGGCTGTGAGTAAGACATTCATAATTATCCTACTATTTTCACAGGAGTACTGCTGTGGATATTATCACTTGTCCCTCCGCTTGTGGGTGCTTTCTTATCATCCGGACTATTACCGGCGCTTCTGATACTTATTATCTTACTTAATAAATCAAACCAAAATGGCGCTCCCATTGAAATTGCTGCAGCAGTTAAAAGATAGCCGAACAAAAGCAACAAGTAATTCCATACATAGTCCGGATGGCATGGACAGAATGTATATTTGCTCCAACCCAACCCCAATACTGTGTTTGCCTGAGCAATATCCACTTGCAGTTTGTCTTTTTCAGATTCGAATGCTTTATCGCTTTTACCATTATTTTTTTGCGCTGCAACGGCCATTTGAACCATTTCCGCTCTTGCTGCTTTATCTTTTGCAAGAACTTTTACAATTTCAATAGTACTCACATTAAATACATGGGCGATTATAAAACCTATGAGAAATAACAAAATTTGTATATGCCGTTTATACCATCCCGTTACTCTGTCCATTGTATCATTAAACCATTTTTCAAGGAAAGCTCTGAATTTTTCAAGATCATAATTTGCATTAACTAAGAGGGTCTGTATGTATAATTTAGTTTCAGGGTCTATTACAACTCTCTCTCCCTGTTTATTTGGAACCATTAGCGGAACTCCAGCTTCATTAAGCATATTGGTTTTGATCGCATCCATTGTACCTCCAGGTTGCATGGGATTACCACGCAAAAGATCAATCAAAACCGTGGAAAAATTCTGCGCAGTAATGTATGATGGCTTGCTTTGTGCCTTACTTTCACACAAGTATTTAATAAGGGGATGATTATAAAATTG
>JABDCH010000099.1 GCA_013288205.1 Bacteroidota bacterium
TTTCTCAACCGTAACCCCGGGGTAGTTACCTGTTTGTTGGCTCATCCCTGTGAGTGCATTAAAAATAGTCGACTTGCCGCTATTGGGATTGCCCATTAAGGCAACCTTCATAGTGGTCATGTCAGACATTCTTTTTAATTTTCTTTTCCGCACAATTCGCAGGTTTATATAAGGCTAATATTAATAGAAGACGCTTCGGAACGCCGAAGGCTTAATTTATATCCCGAAACAATAATGGCGAGCGGGTCTCCGAGCGGGGCGTAACTATCCATCAACACTATTTCGCCCGGAGTGCAGCCCATTTCCATAAATTTAAGGGCATTCTCTTCGTCATTAAAGGAAACTATCTCCCCTGATTCGCCGGGTTTCAATTTATCGAGTGTACAGATAGTTGGAGACATAGGGGGGAATTAAGGCACAAAGTTAACATCTTGCTGAAATGAGGAGCATACCTTGTTTGGGGTAATTTGAAGGCTAGGGCTGATGCAGGATACCAAAATAGTTCTTACTTTAGAAAATTATTTATTGTGTCTCCTGATGAATAAGAGCCGCCTGGAAGCCTTTAGCGATGGTATGTTTGCCATCATCATGACCATTATGGTGCTTGACTTAAAAGTACCGCATGGAGGAACCGTTAGCGATTTACTGCCTGTTGTGCCTGCTTTGTTTTGTTATACCCAGAGTTTCTTATTTGTAGGGATATATTGGACTAACCACCATCATTTAATATACACGACTAAAAAAGTAACCGGCCCTACTATTGTTGCTAATCTTGGCCTGCTGTTTTGGCTCTCACTTTTACCATTTGTTACGGGGTGGGTTGCAGCCTGCAATTTTGCACCTGAGGCCGTAGCGGTATATGCCGGATTGTTTCTTGTTCAGGGCTTCTTTTGGAATATTCTTATTCATATTATTAAGAAAAATAATACTTGGAGTGAGAAAATGCAAAAGGCAATGAAACGCCAAGAAAAGAAAGGATATATATCCGTAACTATATATATGTTGGGCATACCTCTGGCTTTTGTAAATCCATACATTTCTGAAGGATTATTTTTATTGGTATCGATAATGTGGTTCTTTCCGGATAAGAACGTAGAGAGAGCCATGGAAGCTGAATAAGATATGGGATTCGATAAAATTATTACCAAAACAATTGAGATAAATGCCCCGCTTTCAAAAGTGTGGAATGCCTTAACGAATCCTGAAATTATAAAGCTATGGATATGGGAAGGAGAGATGAGTATCAATTCCGACTGGAAGATTGGAAGTCCGATAACTTTCACAGGAAAATTCTATAAGTCTAACTATAGTGATAAAGGCACCATTTTAAAATTTGAAAAAGAAAAGGTTTTCAGTTATAATTATTGGGGCAAGCTTTCTCAATTGCCTGATTCACCCGAAAATTATACCATTATTGAGTTTGCCTTGTCTACCAAAGAAAATCAGACTATTCTTATATTAACACAAAGCAATTGCATAACGTATGAGATTTATGCTCATTGGAATTTTTACTGGCTGGTGACACTTGATATATTCCGGAAATTGGTGGAGAAAAGATAGAGTAGAAGTTATACGAGTTCATCCAACTTCTTTTGAATGGTATGCTTGTCCGTGTCGGTTTTGGCTAATGCAATTGCATTTTGAAAATTTTGCCTGGCTTTTGTATTATCAATGTCTGTGTAAAGTTCACCAAGCAGGGTGTAGTAATAATGGTTATCCTTTAGATTTAATTTTTCCGCTTCTACAATAGCCTCCGGTTTTCCATTCGCTTTCGAAAGGGCATACGTGCGATTGAGCGCTGCAATAGGGGAATACTCAATTTGCAGTAATTCATTGAATAGTTGTAAAATGCTTTCCCATTTCTCGTGCGTATCTTCTTTAATGGTATGCCAATATGCAATGCTTGCCTCCAAATGGTACTTTGATAGTTTGTTGCCTTGTGCCGACTTATTCAAAAAATATACTCCCTTCGAAATCAATTCCCGGTTCCACAGTGTTTCATCCTGGTCATGATATAGAATGATTTCTCCATTTTCATTTTTACGGGCTTCAAACCGCGATGCATGAAAACACATCAGTGCAAGTAACGCATTTACAGGAGGGAGATTGGTCTTTTCATTTTCAATTAGCAGGTGGTTTAGGCGCATGGCTTCCAGGCAGAGGTCTTCCCGCAATATGGCATTCTGGCTTTCGGAATAATAGCCTTCGTTAAATAATAAATACAATGTAGTGAGTACTGTTTCGAGCCTTTTGGGTATCTCGCTTTCCGGCGGGAATTCAATCGCTACTTTTTCGATTCTCAGCTTTTCACGGGCCCGGAATAATCGCTTATTAATAGTTTCTTTATTTGATAGGAGGGCATTGGCTATTTCATCGATGCCAAATCCACACAAAATGCGTAATGCCAACCCGATTTGCGCCTCAGTTGATATGGCAGGGTGGCACACTGCAAACAACATTTGCAACTGGCTATCGGTAATGTTTTGCTCTGACAAATCAATTTCTATTTCCTCTGTTTTAGGAGATGATTTCTTTAATTCCCCGGCAATTTTTTTGGTAAATAATTGTTGTCGGGCTACCTGGTTTTTGGCTTTATTTTTTGCAACAGTGTAAAGCCATGCTACAGGGTTTTGAGGGATTCCATTATACGTCCATGTTTCAAGGGCAGAGAGGAAAGTCTCGCCGGCAATATCTTCCGCTACCTCGATATGCTCAATACCTAGATATTTGCAAAGGACAGCCGTTATTTTACGGAATTCCGTCCGGAATAAATGTGGTATGAGTTCCTGTTGTTCCATATTAAAAAGCCCCTGCAAAAATACAGAGGCTTTTCATTGGTGTGATGAATTATGATAATGGACTTATTTCCCTTACTTCCACATTTCCACCAAGAGGTAACGCAGGGCAACCTTTTGCCAATTCCACGGCTTCATCATACGAGGCAGCTTTGATAAGTGAATAACCACCTATGGATTCTTTGATTTCGACAAAAGGTCCGTTGGTTACTGCACCTTGTTTCACTACCCGACCCGACATATCGAGGCGGTTTCCGCGGTCGCCTAGTTTGTTTTGTGCTGCAATGCCGCCTATCCAATCCATCCAGCGCTTGGTTAAAGCTTGCATTTCTTCCGGTGTGCCTGTGGGCATTTTGCTGTTGTCCATTCTGAATACAAAGAGAAAGTCTTTCATGATTTTTGTTTGTTTGATTTGTTAATATAATGATTAATGAGTTCCATTGCGACGGGCTAATTTACGAACCTCTACAGTGTTGCCCGGACCCTGTAAAACGGGACTTCCTTTCGCAAATTCAATGGCTTCTTCTACCGAATCTGCTTTCACCATAAGGTATCCGCCTATGGTTTCTTTAATTTCACCAAAGGGGCCGTTGGTAACAACCTTATTATAGTTTACCACCTTGGCATCATCAAATAGCAGGCCATTGCTGCCTATCAGTTTGTTTTGCTTTGCTATGCCTGCCATCCAGTCCATGGTTTGTTTCATCCATTGTTGGATTTGTTCAGGCGATGCCACTTTTTGACCATCCTGGTGCCTGAAAATTAACATGTATTCTTCCATTTTGATTTGTTTTAAATGTTATTTAATTTTAATTCTTACTGCCTACGCTACATACCATATCCGAGTGGATATTTAACCCTATATTACTAATATTATATAGATGTTCGCTCGCAATCAGCCATACAATTTCGCAAATTTCCCTTTCGGAATAATAACTTGCCAATTTATCAAATACAGCAGGGCTCACCTTTTTGTCTCTCGTTAGTTCGGTAGCATAATCTAATGCGGCACGTTCTGCTTCGGTATAAATGGGATCGCTGGCATAATTTCCCAAGGCATTAAATTTCGCCTCGTTCATGTGGAAGTTCATAATGGCATAGTAACGCCCTATGTCCATGCAGAACAGGCAAACGTTGATACGAGCCACCTGCTGACGGATTAGCATTGCAGTTTCCTCGGGCAATACCAGTTTTTTGTCCAGTTTTGAAACCTTTCCGTAAAACATACCGAATGCGGCGGGCAAACGAACTGAAAATACTTTTAAAGGAGTCAGCACCTTGCCGAATTCACGATTGGTAAAGTAATATACCATTTTCATTATCAGGCTCCCGGGCTTTTCTATGGGAGGAAGTAAAGTGTCCATATAATTTAGTTTAATTGTTATTGAATTACATATCCATAACAAATGAACCTACCCTGATTGGACATGAACGTAAACTATTTTTTTAGAGATTGCCCGGTTGGAGAAATAAAATCTATTTTTTTATGTATTTATTTACTCGAACAGCTATAATTTCGATTTTGACGAATAACAGGGAATAACAGTGCGATAACAGGGAAAAATACAAGGAAATAACAGTAAATAACTCTGACTTTAAACTTTACAACATAATGAATAACAGGTATTTGTAATCTTATCCTCTTGTTAATAAGAATGAAAAACAATGAAGTAAAGCAAATAGTAGTATTTATTTTTTGCTGCGTAGTAAAAATATTTTCGAAGTAAACGAACCTGATTTGACTATTCATAGAGCAAAAATACTCCAGAGGATAGAGAAAAAGGGAATAGTCAATGACCTTCATTTAATTAGTAATTAAAAATTAATAATTAGTAATGAAACGTCCATCCAAACTCCTGTACCCGCGAAGTTGCACTTCGTGGGTAAGTACCATTTAAGCTTTCCTTAAATCTAATAAGTAAATTTAGTTTTTATCACCCATCCGCCTTGATGGACGGGTACGAGAGTGAAGTATAATCCGGAAATATATGCTTATTAAGAATATTCTATAATATTTCCGATTCTTTAACTGCGTTATCAATCATATGATCAACATTTGGGGGAAATGGAATTTGCGAGCTTGAAAGAGTATATAGCCCGTTTTCACTTTTATAACCAATTATAATTGTTCCATCATGATGCTTCATTTTTAATGTATTTCTGTATACTGGTTCATTAAAAGTGGTGAATTCTTCTTTAGTGGCGACTATTACGAAATGATAGTTGACACCATCTAATGGAATAGTAGCAAATTTGTATTTCATTCCAATACCTTTATTACAGCATATGTAAATAAGCAAACACTTGCCGTCACAAGAGCTGATATTACAAGTTTATTCACTATTTCTCCTCTGACTATTACAGAAGGGCAAATAGGATAATCACAAGCACGAAGCTCAATTGAACTTTCACCTGGTCTATAGATAATACTACTGTTGTTTTGTATGCCTTTTATCATTTTATGAATATTTAAACTCAAATATAGATAAAAATTTATTGCTTTCAAACTTTACTTATCAACTAATCTAAAGTTAGACTTACTAATTAGGCTAAAATACCGAACTTGATACCATAAATAATAACACAACTCCTATCGGGTAAAAAATATAAATATTGACCTCAACAACAGTAGTAAAACTTTACGCCTTCACCGTTGCCTTTTCTGTCTTTACAGATTTTTCTTCCTTTACTTTTTCTTTATAAGGATAGTAGTACTTCTCTAAGAAGTCCTTTTTAGAATTATTGTAAGCTGAAACACCGCCAATTTTACTCAGTATCCATACATACACCCAGGCAAGGTCGAGTTGGTATGGCAGAAAGCCCGATTGGGCGCTATTGGGGTAGAGGTGGTGGTTATTGTGCCATTCTCCGGCAACATAACCGGGCCAGCGTTGGTTTATTGACATATCATCCCAATCAAAGTCAGTGCCTTCGGTGCGTTTGTCTTTTCCTTTTCCGTGTCCTTCAAAATTAAAGGTACGAATACCAACTGCCCAAACGGCTGCTCCTGCAAAGCAGGCAAAAGCTAATCCGAGGCCACCCATAAGATAAAACACACCAAACCAGAAACTCCAATTCAATATCCAGTTGGCTATTACCCTTGCCGGATGGGCAATAGAACCCCAATAAAGGTATTGCTCATAGCTATTAGGTACAATCCCGGTATCTTTTAATAAAGCAGCTACACGGGGATAATCTTCCTTACTTAATGTTTGAGCTATACGCTGGTGGTTGGTATCGGCCAAAAAACAATATAAAAAGCCTGCATTGGCATTATAAGGGTCTCCCGGTTGATCAGATTTGCAATGATGAACATGGTGCGAAATAACATAGGTTTCTTCCGGAACAATCTTTAGTACCAGGTTGCGGGTAATAAACATCCAAAACTTGTTTTTAAAGGTAAATGCCCTGTGCGTAGAATAACGATGATACCATATAGTACCATGCGTGCCCATACAAACCATTCCATATACAAAGCCACAAATCAATAGCTTGATGGTGAAGAATTTAACGAAAAAGATGATAAAGAAAGGAGTGAGGCACAGTACCTCAAACCATCCGAAAAAGCCCAAAAAGTTTTTACGGGACTTGAAAATGTTAATTCTACGTAAACATTCCTTTAAGAGTTCGCTTGGGGTAGGCTTAATAAGTTCGCCTTTATCATTTTGCCAGCCATAGGATGGGGGCTCAATCAGAATGTCTATAAATGCCATTATGTGGTTAAAAAGTGGTTAAATATAGGCATTATTATTAACGATACCTGTAATTTAGGGTGTTTTTAACAAAATGAAAGAAAATAGTTGGATACATAAAACATTTTAAGAGTCTATGAGAAATCTGAAGCCAAAATTCGAGATAATATTATATTTTTTATTTTTGTAACATAATCTCAAATCGAAGTATAATTAATCATGAAAAAATCACTTGTGACTCTTTTTACTGTAGGTATGTTATATGGTGGTGCAAATGCACAGTACCATCTTCTGCTGAAATTTAATAATGCGAAGGGCTCAACTCCATTTGGTTCATTAACTCTTTTGGGAAACAAACTTTATGGGCTTACCAGATATGGTGGTGCTAATAATTATGGAAACATTTTTTCGATTAATACGGATGGAACCGGCGCTAATTCTTTTTACAGTTTTGATAGCGCCTGCATAGCCTCTTTCATGTCAACTAAGTTATTGTATGCAAACCATAAGTTTTATGGAATGACTGAATATAGTGGCAAATATGAATCAGGTTATATTTTTTGCATTGATTCATCGGGTGCGAATTTCAAAGACATTTTTGATTTCAATTACCGTACAACTGGCTACAATCCTTATGGCGGTTTAATTATATCAAACGGCAGATTATATGGAATGACTATGCATGATTACTACTATGGCGATGGTGCAGTATTTGGCATTGATACAGACGGAACACATTATAAGGATTTACATTTATTCAGTGGTTCTGACGGCTCCTCGCCATACGGTTCACTAATTCTTATCAATAACGATCAATTGTATGGGATGACATCTTTTGATGGGATTCATGGAAATGGTAATATATTTTCAATAGATACTTCGGGAGGTGATTTTCAGGATCGTTGGGATTTTGACGGCACCAGTGGTTCATATCCCTGGGGAAATTTAATACTATTGGGGCACCGGCTATATGGAATGACTTCAGCCGGCGGAATAAATAATCGTGGTGTTATTTTTTCACTGGACACGAATGCTTATAACAATAGC
>JABDCH010000100.1 GCA_013288205.1 Bacteroidota bacterium
TGGCACAAGTAAATGCGGGTAGTACCAACTACTATACCAATACTTCGTATAATCCTACCACCTTTTTAACGAATACACTTCAATCGAATGTATCCTTTTCGCAAAATTTCCAGGGGACGCCATTTCATCTTACTGCCAGTGCTGACAATTCAGAGAATACCATTCAGCACACGGTAGTTCTCGATCTTCCCGTACTCACTTTTTCAGTAGACCGCATATACCCGGCCAAATGGTTTCAATCGGACAATGCAGTTGTTAATCCCAATAAATGGTATAACAATGTTTCATTTAACGTCACCACTTCTGCCAAAAACTCAATTTCTACAACAGATAGTTTGTTATTTAAGCCGCAAACCCTGAAACAGATGCAAAACGGAGTAACCACTACTATTCCCCTTTCGGGTAATTTCAGGATATTCCGTTATTTCACCGTTACTCCTTCATTTAATTTAACCTCTACCCAATATTTTCAAACCATTCGCAAAAATCTGCGTGATACCACTGTCGTAACAGATACCGTGCAGGGGTTCCAAATGTTCAATACCTATAATTTAAACGCAACATTAACTACCAATGTGTATAGCATGTACAGCCTGGGCATTCACAGGGCTATCACTATTCGCGATGTAATTTATCCGAGCATAGGCTTTACTTATCAACCCGATTTCAGTTCGGGCGCATATGATTATTTTCAAAATGTTCAGGATAGATATGGGAATACGCAACGCTATTCTATATTCCAGAATGGAATTTACGGGGGACCTTCGGCAGGCAAACAGGAAGCCATTAATCTTTCATTGGCCAATAATATTGAGATGAAAGTGCGGCAACACACCGATTCGGGTGTGGTTTACAAAAAAGTGAAACTGCTCGAAAGGCTTTCACTTTCTACCAGCTATAATACCGTGGCCGATAGTTTTAAATGGGGCGGCATTTCAGTAGGCGCCACTACTACACTATTTAAAAAACTGGCAGTTAATTATAATGGAACGATTGATCCTTACGAAATGAATGCCTATGGCGAAAATGTAAACCGATTGGTGTGGGACAATGGTCAGGTGGGTAGATTTGTAAATAACTCCCTCACCCTTTCTACAACGCTTACACCGGGTAGTTCGAAACAGCAGACAACACAGACGCAAGGACAGCAGAGTCAAACCGGGCAGACAAATAATAATAACAGCAATAATACTTCAACAGGAGTTCAATTTACGTCGCCCGACCAGTATTTCGATTACATCCAAAATAGGCCCGCTTACTATGCACCTCTCGAACTAAGTCAATGGTCGGTTACCATGAACTATAGTATTTCAAACACGGTGAATACCGGCATCAATTCATCTAATAGCAGCCTGCAAGGAATAACCGTCAACATGAGCGCCCAGGTAACCAAATACTGGTATGCCAGCATTTATACGGGTTACGATTTTGTGGGGCATCAATTTACGTCCACCTCTATCTCCGCTAAGAGAGACATGCACTGCTGGGAACTTATATTCAATACCATTCCATTTGGGTTCCACCAGGATTTTTCAGTAGAAGTGCATGTAAAATCTTCTGTATTGCAAGACCTTAAACTCACCCGTCAACGTAGTTGGGAAGATACCCAGCAATACCAATGATACCTTCCCCACATGCCGTCTTTTTGCTAATATTGCAATCATAATAAACTTGTAACAAATGAAAACATTTTTTGGTTCGATGCTCGGTTCTTTTTTGGGTGCTATTATAAGCCTTGTCATTGTATTCTTCATTATGGTTGGCATAGTTGCGGGCATTATGAAGTCTGTTAAAACGAAATCGGTGGAACGTATTAGCGATAACTCCGTATTGGAGCTTAAATTTAATTACAATATACTGGAGCGCACACCTGAATCTCCCTTCAATTTCGATTTTGACGACAATTCACCCTCACGCGAAGCAGCAGGGCTCAGCGATATTATTTCATCTATCCGCCATGCAGCAACCGACAGCAAGATTAAAGGCATATATCTTAATTTGGGTGACATACCTGCAGGTATGTCAACAGTAGAAGCTATCCGCAAGGAATTGAAGAATTTCAAAACCTCTTCAGGTAAATTTATCATCGCTTACGGAATAGGCTATACGCAAAAGTCCTATTACCTGGCTTCGGTGGCCGACAAGGTTTATTTATATCCCGAAGGCGAAATATTCCTCAAAGGGCTCTCCGTTCAATTAATGTTTTATAAAAATGCATTGGATAAGCTCGGCATTCAGATACAGGTATTCCGTCACGGAAGATTTAAAAGCTATGTAGAACCTTATATAATGGATAAAATGAGCCCTGATAATAAGCTGCAATTGCGTGGGTTAATTTCCTCCATCTGGGGCGATATGATTTCATCTATTGCCGATTCGAGACACTTAACAGTAGATGACTTGAACCTGATGGCAGACAGCCTGAGCATAAGTTCGGCTAATGAAGCACTAAGCCATAAACTGGTAGATAGCCTGCTGTATCCTGACCAGGTAAAAACCGAATTGAAAAGCCTTGCTAAAATGGAAATAAGCAAAAAAGATAATGAAATTAGTTTTGTGGGTATAGATGAATACAGGCGTAGTTTCAGCGATGCAAATTTCAGTACAAGAAAGATAGCTGTTATTTATGCAAATGGTGATATTATTCAAGGGCAGGGAGATGATGAAAGCATTGGGGCCAATCGTATTTCCAAAGCTATCAGCGACGCACGCCTCGATCCCGAAGTGAAGGCCATTGTGCTTCGTGTTAATTCTCCGGGTGGCGATGGGATTGCTTCCGACATTATATGGAGGGAAGTAGCGCTTGCTAAAAAAGATAAACCTGTAATTGTTTCTATGGGCGATTATGCCGCATCGGGGGGCTATTATATTGCATGTGCTGCTTCTGAAATTGTAGCAGAGCCAACTACTATAACCGGTTCCATTGGTGTTTTTGGTTTATTGCCCAACGCCAAAGGATTGCTGGAAGATAAACTCGGGATCACGACCGATACGGTGAGTACCAATACACACTCTGCAGCCCCTTCACTGGCGTATCCCTTGGAAACACGCGAAGCTGCGGTGTTGCAAAATGCCATAGAAGATTTTTACCATACTTTCCTGAGCCGTGTGGCTGAAGGCAGAAATATGAGCATTGCCAATGTTGATACTATAGGTCAAGGTAGGGTATGGAGTGGTGCACAAGCCATAAAAATTGGACTGGTGGATACGCTGGGTTCATTAAAAGTAGCCATAAACATTGCTGCCAGGAAAGCCAACCTGGGTACCGATTATGGTATTGAAGAATTGCCCCATCAATTGAATCCCCTGCATAAGCTGTTGAAGAATTTCACCAATACGAGTGCTGAATCTTTATTGAAAGGAAAATTGGGTGACTTCTTCAAGCCGGTAAGTGATATTAGCAAGTTACAAGACTTGAAAGGAGTGCAGGCCAGAATGCCTTATGAAATGACTATTCAATAAGGGAAATTGATTTGATGATGTGCAGATTTGATAATTTGATAATGAAATTCACCGTAATATTGTAATCATCAAATCACCAAATTATCAAATCACCAAATTAAATACGTATGAAACCACTTGTGGGAATATTAATGGGAAGCGCATCTGACTTGCCCCTGATGAAAGAAGCAGCTAAAGTGCTGGAAAGTTTTGAAGTGCCTTTTGAAATAAATGTGCTTTCAGCGCACCGTACACCTGATAAAGCATTGGAATATGCCCGTACCGGCAGAGAGCGTGGATTAAAAGTATTTATAGCCGGAGCAGGAGGCGCTGCACATCTTCCGGGTGTGGTAGCTGCTATGACCCCATTGCCGGTAATTGGCGTACCTGTTAAATCATCCAATTCCATTGAAGGACTTGATTCATTGCTCTCTATTGTGCAAATGCCGGGTGGTGTGCCAGTGGCTTGTGTTGCAGTAGATGGAGCTATGAATGCAGGAATATTGGCTGTGCAAATTATTGCCACAGGTGACCCTGAACTGCAAAAGAAAATGGTAGAATACAAAGAAAACCTGAAACAGAAAATTTATAAATCGGCAGAAGAAACACAAAAGCTGGATTTTAAATTTCAGGTGAAATAGGCGGCGAGTCTATGACCCTCATAGATCTCAGCCATACAATCAATCCTGATATTTCTGTTTTTCCCGGAACCGAGAAACCTGTTTTTGAGAGAAAGGAAATAGAAGGGTACCCGGAGGTAAAGATTACCATGTACACGCATACCGCTACTCATATGGATGCGCCTATACATATTATTAAAGGGGCAAGAACATTGGATGAGCTTCCAATGGATAAATTTATGGGCAAGGCTATGGTAATTAATTGCAAACACTTACGGGAAAATCAAATCACCAAAGAGTTTCTGTTGCCATACGAAGACAGGATTAAGAATGTAGAATTCATTTTATTCTATTCAGGTTGGGATGCTAAATGGAAGACTGATGCCTATTTCAAAGACTTTCCAACCTTGACATCCGAAGCTACAACTTGGCTCAGTGAATTCAAATTAAAAGGCATAGGGCTTGATTCTATTTCCTTAGACCCGGTTGTAGATATGAATCTACCAAATCATAAAATTGTATTGGCAAAAGAGATATTGATTATTGAAAACATGACTAACCTTGATAGCTTACCCAATAATGAATTCATGTTCCAATGTTTTCCCTTAAAAATAGAAAAGGCGGATGGTTCGCCTATTAGAGCAGTGGCGATGATAGGATAGATTGTATTCAGCTCGTCAAACGATTTCACCCATTGAAACACAAGGAAACTAAGTAAAACCCTATCTTTGTCTTACTGAGAGAGATTCACGATGAACGTTATACGCAGTTTTCTTCCCCGCTGGTCCATACTTCTGATAGATGTATTCTTCTGTTTCTGTTCCCTTACGCTGGCGTATCTGTTAAGGTTCAACTTTAACATTCCAGTTTCAGAGCGGGCAAGCTTTATATATGTGTTCCCTTTTGTTTTAATCTGCAGGGGGCTTAGCTTTTACATTACCGGAACCTATAGAAACATTATCCGCTACATGGGCTCGCGTGATGTAGTGCAAATGGTGCTGATACTTTCATTGGTAAGTGTGTTTTTTGCCATTTCGAATGTGGTATTTTATTTTACACCCGAGAAACGGTTCATTGTTCCTTATTCCATCATTATAATAGAATGTTTTTCATCCGCTTTTATACTCATTGCCATTCGGATGATTTATAAAGGTATCTACTCCGAAGCTACCAGTTCTTCCAAAAACAGGCAGAACATAATCATATATGGAGCTAATGATACAGGGCTTATTACCAAACGTGCCGCAGACCAGGATGCAGATGCTAATTATGAAGTAATTGCTTTTTTAGATGAGAATAGAAAAAACTGGGGCAAGCGGTTAGAGGGTGTTACCATTTATCCTCCTGCCCGGTTAAAGAAGTTGCTGGAGGATAATAATGTTGTTAATTTGATTCTTTCTACGCCTGATATATCATACGAGCGTAAAAATAAAATGATTGACATTTGCCTTGCTCATAATGCCAAGGTGTTAAGTGTGCCATCTATAAACCATTGGATAAATGGAGAGTTCAGTTTCAGGCAAATCAGGAATGTACACATTGAAGATTTATTGGGACGCGACCCTATTGTATTGGATAAGGACAAGATAGAAGCCCAGTTAAAAGATAAAACGATACTGATAACGGGCGCTGCCGGTTCGATAGGCAGTGAAATAGTGCGGCAAATTATTCCGTATAAACCGGCCAAACTTGTATTGGTTGACCAATCGGAATCAGCTATCTACGAGCTTCAACTGGAAATAAGTGAGATGAGTCCTTCGGTTCCATGTAAAGTTTACCTGGCAGATATATGCAACCAGAAACGGATGGAGGCTATTTTTGGCGATACGCATCCGCAAATAGTTTTTCATGCAGCAGCGTATAAGCATGTGCCGGTGATGGAAGAGAACCCGGTGGAAGCTGTGAATGTAAATGTAACAGGTACCCGCATATTGGCTAACCTTTCTGTTAAATATGGGGTAGGTACTTTTGTAATGGTATCTACCGATAAAGCTATTAACCCTACCGGGGTGATGGGCGCATCTAAACGGATTGCCGAAATATATGTACAGGCATTGAGTGCGAAAGAAAAAACCAGGTTCATTACAACCCGGTTCGGAAATGTGCTTGGTTCAAATGGTTCGGTTATACCGCGCTTTAAACAACAGATAGAAAAAGGAGGTCCGGTTACCATTACTCATCCGGAGATTACCCGTTTCTTTATGACCATACCCGAATCGTGCCAGTTGGTGTTGGAAGCAGGCGCTATAGGCAATGGGGGAGAGGTATTCGTTTTTGATATGGGGCAATCGGTAAAAGTGCTCGACCTTGCCAGGAAAATGATTCAACTCTCAGGGCTTGTTTTAGATAAGGACATCAAAATTATATATACCGGGTTGCGTCCGGGGGAAAAACTTTATGAAGAATTGCTGCATACTTCGGAAGATACGTTGCCTACCCATCATCCCTTGATTATGATAACTAAAGTAAGGGAATATGATCTTGGTACTATATCCACCTATATAGATGAGCTTGTGGAGCTTACAGCTTCAAAAGATGATATGAAAATCGTAAGCAAGATGAAGCAAATTGTACCCGAATATATCAGCAATAATTCTGTTTTTGAAGAGCTTGATAAGAAAATATCTGCACAAAAAACATAA
This sequence comes from Bacteroidota bacterium, assembly GCA_013288205.1. Lineage (GTDB taxonomy): Bacteria > Bacteroidota > Bacteroidia > JABEUT01 > JABEUT01 > JABEUT01. Next base: position 6,704 of record JABDCH010000100.1, read on the forward strand.
ATCAGTTCCATTTTTTTCTAGTTGTAGCGAATTTATTTCCCTCCTTCAAAAAATAACAATCGGGTTTTGTCACAATTTAGATTGTTTAATAGAAAAATAGTTCAAACATGGTAAGCCATTGAAGGTCATGCGTCACCGGGAAGGCTTGTATTTATTGGCATTTACAATAACATGGGCGGTCAACCCCAATAGTATAAACTACTATAAATATTTTTGAATTATCAACCGGTTTTTTCCCTTCGGATGAAAAAAAATATTTTTCCATTTTTCGTTCTGACTTATGAAATTATTCTTTATCATTGCCGAAGAATTCAATAATAAGGAAAATTCGTCGTCTCTGAAAAAGCCTGAATTTATTGGTATTCTCAAGTGGCATAAATGGAAACAAAAATCACATACAGATTATTTTTTGCGAGGATGAGAGATTTCTCATACCGTAATTCAAATGATTTGTTTTCCTTTGCAGCCCCAAAATTTAAGCAGTAAAAAAGTAACTTATAACAACGTAACATAGTACAGAACTATAT
>JABDCH010000101.1:0-3997 GCA_013288205.1 Bacteroidota bacterium
GAATAGATAATTTACAAATAGAGTCGCAGGAGGTAGTGAATAAATCTTTCCCTGATTTTTGGGAAACGCTCAAAAAGATTGGGGTAAAAGTAGATGTAGAAAAGAACACTCGCATTGTTCTTATAGGTTTTATGGGTGCAGGGAAAAGCACTGTTGGTAGGCTTTTAGCAGAATCATTCCAATTACCGCTAATAGAAACTGACGATGAAATTATTAAGCGTTCCGAACTTAACAGTGTAAACGAAATATTCGAAAAAAAAGGAGAAACATATTTCAGGGAGTTGGAAAAAGAAGTTCTGCATAATCTTTCCCTGCAGAGCAATTGCATTATTTCTTGTGGAGGCGGAGCTATTGTCCATTCTGAAAATATAGAATCGTTAAAAGAAAACGGCACGGTCATTTTTCTATCGGCATCTTTCGAAACCATTGCCAGTCGCATAAAAGAGGAGACTACACGCCCATTATTTAATGATATTGAAAAAGCAAAACAACTTTACTTTCAAAGGCAATCATTATATGAAAAATATGCCGATGCAATAATAGAAACAGATAATTCCAGCCCTGAGGAAATTACTGAATCAATAATAAAAATACTAAACGGGGGTAATTTAAAAACCTGTCTGGTAATTAAAGACAAGGTTTCGCATTCGCTGTCACCTGGTATGCACAATGCAGCGTACAAAGCCTTGGGGATTGATTCGCAATATATTTTTCTTCCCCTGCAAATTAAACCAGAGGAACTATCTAATGCCATGCAACATGATTTACGCGAACCCAATATTGCGGCATTTGCTGTAACCATTCCTCACAAAGAAGCTATAATGAAATACCTTGACAGTATAGATGAAACCGCGCAAAATATTGGGGCTGTTAATACAGCCATAAATATAGATGGTAAGTTAAAAGGGTATAATACCGATTGGCTGGGTGCAGTGAATACATTGAAAAAAATTACTTCGCTCAAAAACAAAAAAATAGCTGTATTGGGCTCCGGTGGAACGGCGCGAGCTATCTGCTATGGGCTTTCAAAAGAGGGTTGTGAAATAAAAATTTACAGCAGGAATAGGCAAACAGCCTCTGCTATTGCAAATAAATTTGGTGGGGAAGAACATCCCTGGGAGAAGCGCGAAGAAGCTTATGATGCAGATATCATCATTAATACTACACCGATCGGAAGGGAAGATAATAATACACCTCTCTCTGGTGCAGGGATCACTGATAAACATATAGTATTTGACGTGAACTATAAAAAAGGAAACACACAATTGCTTAATTTAGCTAAACAGAAAAGTGCTATTATTATAGATGGACTTGAAATGTTATTGCAGCAAGGTATGTTGCAATTTGAATTATATACCGGGCTGAAAGCCCCGGAACAGGCTATGAGAGATGCATTACAAATATGACAAGAGAGTTCGAAATATGTACCGTTGTGCAGGGAGAAAACCTGACAACTTTTGTGCAGAACCTGGAGAAAGCACAGAAATCTGCTATCATGGTGGAATTACGTGCCGATTCGATTCGGGAGTTCAACATGGACGATTTACCCATACTAAAAGGCGTGGTAAAGGTGCCCTCGATATTCACCTTGCGGCATAAAAAAGAAGGCGGATTATTCACCGGGACACCGGCTAAACAAAGACAAATTCTACATGCGGCTTTTTCATCGGGGTTTACGTATGTGGATATATCATATCATAATCCGGTGCTGAAAGAGTTAAGTGCAAAAGATAAAAGGCACCTGATTTTATCTTACCACGAACACCAGGAAACACCCGAACTATATGATTTGTTAGATACTCTTGATGAAATGCGCCTGCTTAAACCTGCCATCATTAAAATAGCCACTTTTGTAGATGACCAGGAAGATGTGCTGGTATTAGGCGCACTGCTGAAACAAAGGGAGGAAGACGAAAAACTAGTTGTAATAGGGATGGGTAAAAAGGGAGAAATTACCCGATTTACATTCCCTACCCTGGGTAGTTGCATTGCTTATGTGACGATGAAAGGAGAGAAAAATATTGCCCCGGGAATGCTTACCGAGGCTGATTTACTAAAGAAAATGGAAAGCCACTACAAGCAAACATCGCGAAGCAAATAAACTTTATAACTTTACCAATCCATACACACCATATGCCGGGCAATTCATTCGGACAACTTTTTCGCATTACTACTTTCGGCGAATCGCATGGAGACGCTATTGGTGTTATTGTGGATGGTTGCCCTCCAGGATTAGTACTTTCCGAAAAAGATATTCAGCCCGATTTAGACCGTCGCAAACCCGGACAAAGCAAGATTACCACCGCCCGCAATGAAGCCGATACCGTTCATATTCTTTCGGGAGTGTTTAATGGAAAAACTACCGGTACACCCATTATGCTGATGGCATATAATAAAGATGCCAAGCCCAGCGACTATGAAAAACTAAAAGACCTCTACCGCCCTTCGCATGCCGATTATACGTATGAACTGAAATATGGCATACGTGATTGGAGAGGCAGTGGTCGTGCTAGTGCAAGAGAAACATTGGCAAGAGTTGCAGCCGGAGCTATTGCCAAAAAATATTTAGCAGAAAAATGTGGAATGCAATTTGTAAGTCATGTAATACAGGTCGGAACTATACAATCCGATATTGCCATGGACAAGGTTACTACCAAAGCTATTGATGCCAGTCTCGTAAGATGCCCTGATAAAGCGGCTTCAGATAAGATGTTGAAATTAATTGAGCAGGTGCGAAAAGAGGGCGATTCAGTTGGTGGGATTATACGCGGATTAATTCGCAATGTACCTGTAGGATTAGGAGAGCCTGTATTTGATAAACTCCCTGCTGATTTGGGTAAAGCCATGTTAAGTATTAACGCTGTAAAAGGTTTTGATATTGGTTCGGGGTTTGAAGGTTCTGCTATGTTTGGCAGCCAACATAACGATGCATTCATAGCTTCGTCATTGCGACGTACGAAGCAATCTCAAATAATTACTAAAACCAATAACTCCGGAGGTACGTTAGGTGGTATAAGCACCGGACAGGATATTTATTTTAGGGTGGCATTTAAGCCGGTAGCAAGCATTGCGCTGGAACAAGATACTGTTACCCGTTCGGGGAAAGCTACCAAATTAAAAGTAGAAGGTCGCCACGATCCTTGTGTATTACCCCGCGCCGTACCTATTGTAGATGCTATGGCAGCTTTGGTTATCATGGACCATTACCTGAGAAATAAGGCGCAGAATGGGTAAATCTATAAATTAGCTTTGCACCAAGTTTCTGATTTGATTCGGATAAATTCTATCCTATTAGCATAGACATCGCAAAGTATCCAATACACTTTTGTTTGAACTTTTAGTTCTATTTTATACTGAAATTGCCTGGTGTGCTTGAGTTGCTTCATCCGGGGTATAGATGAAACTGTACTAGCTTGTGAGATTTTATGGATTAGCTTTTCAATTTCACGACCGGGAGCTCTACTGTCGATTTGGTCAAAGTCGCGTAAAAAGGAATTCCTAAACGTTAATTCCACGCTTCTTTAATTCTTTTTTTGCTTGCGCAGAAGACAACAACTTTGACTTTCTTCCTTCCTCCAATAACTTAGCAAACATCGAATCTCGATACTCCTCATCGCTAATTACTTCGGCTTTTTCATTTAAAATACCGATGAACTTCTTCAGCAAGGAAGTGTTTTGTTCGTTTTTCATTTTTACCACTACAACGCTCATTTTACTTTTCTTTATACAAAGGTATGAAATTATTAGGTTTTCTCCATTCAGGTGGGGCTGAAAAATAACTATGGATAACTATAGAAAATAATATGGAAATAATATAGAATATTATAAAATAACTATGATTTCGGTTACTAACACTGCTTGGTAGTGAGTATGTTATACAGAAATCTATATTTAAATAATATAAAACGTAAAAAAAGCACAGTACAAACAACTGAATTTTACAATTTAAACCGTATAAAAACAAGGCGCTTTTCATACTGCAAAAATAGGCCATAGA
>JABDCH010000101.1:4007-7150 GCA_013288205.1 Bacteroidota bacterium
GAAAAACGAACAAAACACTTCCTTGCTGAAGAAGTTCATCGGTATTTTAAATGAAGAATGAGAATTCAATACTTCACTGTTTTAGTGAATTTTAATATCTTTGTGTTTGGGATGATGAAAGTAGAGTTCAATACGAAGGCACTTAACGATTATTATTTCTGCCTGTATTCAGGTAAGCAGCCATTTTCTGAGATTATCTTGGAACGGTACAGAAAGGTAATTACCTATATGACGCAAGCAGATAATATTAATATGCTTTCAAAGTTCCGGGGATTGAATATTGAAAAATATGAAAACCATTGGTCAGCAAGAATTAATGACCAGTTTAGGGTTGAATTTGACTTTATTAAACCTACCACAATAGTGATTCTAAAAATATCGAAGCATTATGAATAAATATAAGAAAACATATAAAATTACACCTGATATGATTCCCGGTCAGGCGTTTCATCCTGGAACTCTTTTACAGGATGAAATTGAATACAGGGGTATATCTCAAAAGGAGTTAGCCGATACTATGCATATTGCACCTACGGTATTGAATGAGATACTTCACGGAAAAAGAAATCTTACTGCCGCACTTGCACTTAAACTGGAAAAAGCGCTGGATATCGACGCTATGACCTGGATGCGCCTGCAAGTAAAATTTGATATTGACAGCATCCGGATAAAAGAAAGGGATAAGAGAAAACATGTTGCCGTTCCTTATCAAATTAGGACTACCCATGCAATTGCAAGAGAGCCTAAAAGCATCTACAAAACCAAAAAGAAGAAATAGCCTTAGCCCTTTTAGTAAAAGTCGAGGGTTGTCCCTATCGGGACAAAAAGATTCGATTAATTTTATTTTTCTACCAAACGTTTGTCCATACTGGACATAAAATCTTGACCGAATATTTATTGCAACTGAATGTCCCGTTAGGAACCCGCCTGGGCGGGCTTGGTAAAAGACCAATAACCCAAAAATGTAATGCCCTGTAAGGGCAACCCTAACAGTATTTCCGTCAGGAACGGTTTGAAACCGTTCCGTACAACAATGGAGTATGTGTGATAGTAGGGAATGGTTTGAAACCATTCCCTACAAAATAACCCCGTTTGGCTAAAGCCAAAATTTTGTGGTTTATTTATCCACGACCTGAAGGTCGTGGCAAAGGAAATACAATATCCACTAAGGACAGCTTAGCGGGTACGAGGATTTATTAGCAACCTGCCTTCTTTATTAGGGTTCGGAAATGGGAGGTAATAAGAGTTGCCTGTTAGTCTTCCCGCATAGGCGTAATGGTGCGCTGCTGTATCAAAAAAATTTGCACAGGTTACGTCAAATACATTTTTGTTATGTGGAGAACAGTTGTTCCAATACCTGTACATATTGTTGCATAAAGTAAGATAACTTTTTGTCAATGTACTATCTTCTTTCGTAAGTTCATCTAAACTATCCCGTTCCGCCACCGTCGTTAATTTCCCCATCGTACGTCCGTTTGGATAATGCTTTAAGTTTTCTATTAGTGGGTAAATTTCAATTTTTTTGTCACACAGTGTATAGTAGGTATTGCTACATTCTTTTGCATAGTCTTCAGGACTATCAGAACTCTGTGCTACACAAGAAATAGTGCAGGTCATTAATAATAATAAAATGTGCCTCATAATAGATTTATTTTGAGTGTAAAGTAAAATTTAAGAAAAGGGATTTTTCACCGTTTATTTCCTTGAATTTTAATATCTAAAGATCATAGTTTTCCAACAAAAGTATGAAAATAATTTTATTATAAGATACTATATTGCATAGGAACATATAAATAAAAAAGCCCCGCATTCGCGGAGCTTTTGTTAAATAAAAGAGTCCTTTCATTTCATTGATTCAAAATACGTAATGCCTTTTTGCGTGATTCTTGCACTAATCATTGGATTAGTATCAATATTCATACTTTGATTCTTTACGGTAGGGATAAAGCGGTCTGTATTATTATATGGATCCATCCCTAATTTACGGAAGTTGAGGTCAGAAACCTCCATATAGTTCAAGCCGATAAATTTCTCAATAGCTAATCTACCTTCACTCAAATTAGTCGAATCAATGACACTATTAATGAACAGATATTGCTCCGAAGAGCGATTTTTATATAAAAAATCTAATATCGCTTTTTCTTGCTTATTTAGTTCCATATTATCTTCTTACTTTTTATCGTCTTTTACTTCTTCAAAGTCCACATCGGTTACTTCTTTATCGTTTCCGGGTTGTGTATTTTCACCACCGGGTTGTCCGCCATCGGCATGTGCTTGTCCTTCGCCTCCGGGGCCCGAAGGTCCGCCTTTGGCCGATTCTTGTGCGGCTTTGTACATTTCTTCCGAGGCATTTTGCCATGCGGTGTTAAGTACAGCCATGGTAGCATCTATCTTAGCAAGATCCTTTTCCTTATGTGCATCTTTCAAGTCGCTCAAGGCTTTCAGTATAGCTTCTTTCTTATCTTGCGATAATTTGTCGCCATATTCTTTCAATTGCTTTTCGCTTTGGAAGATAAGTCCATCGGCAGCATTCACCTTGTCTGTTTCTTCTTTAGCCTTCTTATCGCTTTCAGCATTGGCAGCAGCTTCTTCCTTCATCTTCTTTATTTCAGCTTCGCTCAATCCAGAGCTTGCTTCAATGCGTATGTGTTGTTCCTAAGTCTATTCCAATGATTTTGCTCATAATGAGTATTAGTTTTCGGTTTATTATTTATTTCTATAATACACTTATCAACTATTGTGCCAAAATGTGCCGAAAGGGGGTGTAAAGGGACAAAATGTCAGCTTTATGGGTTTATTTAGGCGTGCCGGCTGATAACCAAGCCGTCGGGCTATCGGCTCAAACTCCTCGTCCGCCTGGGCGGACTGTGGGGTTCCGCCTCTATCCCTTACGCAAGGAACAAATCATACGGACCCGTTTCAGGGCCTAATACCGCTAATCAGGGCCCAGTGGCACGATAAAAAATATACAGATACTTCTCTATTCTAAATTATCCCAAGCAGAAATATCATCTTGCTTTATCTGTAAAACTGCGTATAGAATTCCAATACCTGCTAATCCTAGTAAGCATTGTCCAATACCTAAGCCTACCCTAAGATTGACAATTAATGCGGCAATGGCTGACATTACAAACCCCCAGAAT
>JABDCH010000102.1 GCA_013288205.1 Bacteroidota bacterium
CGATTTGTGTAAAGGAAGCCAGGCTACTATTACCGCTTATGGAGGCCTTCAATATCATTGGGATAATGGAGCCACTACATCGGCAATCAATATAACAGGGGTTGTTACTAAAACCTATACAGTTCAGGTGCGTGCCGGCCAGTGTTTTAAGGATACCAGTTTTACGGTTCACGTGGATACCATGCCTACCTTTGTATTCAAGGGCGATACTTCTATTTGCCAGGGACAACTTGATACCATATATGCTTACAACCCACATGCATATGGATACCAATATTTGTGGAACACCGGCAGTACATTGGATTATATAGCCACAGGTTCGTTGGTAGGCAGCCAGAGCTATTATCTTACTATTAGCAAAGGAGCATGTTCAAAAGATTCGTCCGAAATAACCGTGAAGGTTTATCCCAGACCTACCCCTCATGAGCATCCTGACTCCATTACAGTTTGCCAGTATGATTCAGTAACACTTGTTGCCACAGGGGGTAATTATTATACATGGGCGCCTAAGCCGATGGGATTAAACCACTACCTATTTTATGGAGACACGGACAGAAATAAAGCTGCTCCCCCTCCCGGTACTACGAGATATTTTTTAAGAACATGCACCTGGGGATGTTGCGACACCGATACGTTAGTGTTAAATGTTACAGCAGGGGTGGCATCCTATAGTGTTTGCTGCAATGCAACCGTATCTTCGGGTACACCGGTGCAGTTAAATGCTACCTATGCCTCCGGCAGTTCCTACTATGAAGTGGAAGGTTGGTCCCCCTCTACGGGACTGAGTTGTACCAATTGTCCTAATCCGATTGCTACAGTTGACAGTACCACAAAATATGTGGTTACTTTTATAAATACATTTACCGGTTGCACAGTAGAGGATTCTGTTACCATTGACATATTGAATTGCAATGTTTTTGTGCCTAATGTATTCTCACCTAATGATGATGGTGTAAATGATTATCTTTATGTGAGGAGTCTCTGCGTAAAATCAATGGACTTTTCTGTGTTCGACCGATGGGGAAATAAAGTATTTGAAACCCAGCACCAAGATCAACCATGGGATGGTACTTATAAAGGAAAGAAGATGGAGGTTGGAACGTTTGTGTGGTATTTAACAGCTTTGCTGAGTGACGGTACCCATGTTACTAAAAGTGGGAACGTGACACTTGTAAGGTAAAATAAAAGACCTCTTTAGTAGGTTTAGTATAAAAAAAATAAGTATCATTGCAAATAAATAGAGTCGGAAAAATGAGAAAATTGAAAATTGCCTCTTGCCTGGTAGCAGTTCTATCTATTGTTATTTTTGCGGGCTGTCTTAAAAACGAAAATACAGATGCAGGTCCAACCGGCCCAACCGGAAAAACAGGAATTGCAGGTGGAAGTCTTTCAGGAGGGTATTCGATACAACCTCAATTAAGCGCCCAAAATGTATCAAATGGTACTTCTCCTGTTTACTATGCCTCATTTCCTTTCCCTACCTATAAGGACACAAGTACATACCTGATTAATGTATTTATTAATCGATTAAATACCAAAGAGTGGTATAAGCTTCCTCAATACAATGTATATTCAGCGGGCGATGAAATATATTCTACCTACGGCAACGGTACTATTGATGTGGTTTATTTTTCAAGTAACAATGCCTGGCCGGCTGATTCTGTAATGAATGCTGATATTGTAATCATTCCGCAACAACGATAACATAATAACAACAAAACGTAATTCATAAAATATGAAGGCAATAAAATACCTGGCTGTTCTTGCACTATCTGCGTTTATTTTCAACTCATGCACGAAAGATGTGGCAGGTCCTACCGGCCCACAAGGTGCTCAAGGCCTCCAAGGCCCCAGCTCTTCTTATTTCGTTACCATAGATAGCGCTGCATCAGTACCTGCTGTATGGCCGGTAGACAATTCGGCTCCCACAACTACGTATAATTTTACCATCCCCAATGTTAAAGGATTAACTAACCCAAGCACCAGTATTGTAGATGTATATTATTCCAATTCTATAAGATCTTTGAGTGCTTATTATACGCCACTTCCTGTTGCCAATATATTTGCATCAGGTGATGGCTTTAGCTATTATTTTACAGGTTATACGGTAACAGTGCAGTATTTTAATCCTAATACTGCAATACCACCAGCCAAAGTATATTTTAAAGTAGTTGTAATTACCAATCCGTAAAAGGGTAGGTTATAAATAATATAAAAAGGTCCCGCCATTGTGCGGGATTTTTTGTTTTATGTGGTTAAAATTAGTTAATGAAAATTTAACAACTATATAGGATAAAGCTTGGTTATATTTGTCTGGTGGTTCTATTTTTTCAAGACAATTTAATCTCTTTAAACTATGTCTTCAGCAATCAGGTTAATTTTCACGGCTTCTTTTTTTATTGGGATAGCGCTATGTCTTATTTGGTTTCCCTGGTATGCGCTGGGTGCAATTATAATAGGCCTCACAGCGGTGGGCTTTTACGACATCACACAAACAAAACACACCATCCTGCGAAATTACCCCGTAGTAGGGCATTTACGTTTTATATTAGAAGGTATTGCACCTGAAATACATCAATACTTTATTGAAAATGATTTGGACGGAAAACCCATCAGTCGCAATCAGCGCAGTTATATATATCAACGCGCCAAGCTGGCTAATAGAACTCATCCTTTCGGCACCGAATTAGATTTGCAGGAAAATCACGCATCGTGGATGCGCCATTCCATTTATCCGGCTAAAAGACTTGCTGAGTTTCCAACAGTTACCATTGGTGGAAAAGATTGCTTGAAACCCTACAAAGCATCGCTGATGAACATATCGGCCATGAGTTATGGAGCATTGAGTGCAAATGCCGTTACAGCTTTGAATAAAGCGGCTAAACATGGAGGCTTCTATCACAATACGGGCGAGGGAGGAATATCCTCGTATCACTTACAGGGTGGCGATATTGTTTATCAAATAGGTACCGGGTATTTTGGGTGCAGGGATGATGAGGGTAATTTTTCACCGGATAAGTTTGTGAATAGTGCAGCACACGATGAGGTGAAAATGATTGAAATAAAAATTTCACAGGGAGCCAAACCCGGTCATGGAGGGGTATTGCCTGCTGCTAAAAATACCGAAATCATAGCTGCTATAAGAGGAGTAAAGCCTTATACCGATGTGCTTTCTCCCCCTGGCCATACAGCTTTTTCAAATCCTGCCGGTCTTATGCAATTCATTAAACAACTCCGGGAATTATCAGGAGGGAAACCCGTTGGGTTTAAGCTTTGTATTGGAAGCAAACAAGAGTTTATAGATATATGCAAGGCAATGGTTGAAACGGGTATAAAACCTGACTTTATTACTGTGGATGGGGCTGAAGGTGGAACGGGAGCTGCACCCATTGTATTTTCAGACCATGTAGGGATGCCTTGGGAGAATGCCTTGATTTTTGTGGCGGATACCTTGATAAAATATGATTTAAAAAAAGATATACGGCTGATAACATCATCTAAAATAATAACCGGGTTCGATATTATGAAGGCGCTTTGTATGGGTGCCGATTTATGCAATTCTGCAAGGGGAATGATGATTGCACTGGGGTGTATACAAGCGTTGGAATGCCATAATAACCGTTGCCCTACGGGAGTTACAACCCACAATCCGCGCCTGATGAAGGGATTGGTGGTGGAAGAAAAATGGAAAAGGGTGGTGAATTATCACGATGAAACCCTGAACGATTTTCTCGATATTTTTGCCGCATCGGGACATGCAGAATTATCGGAATTGAATCGGAGCATCATATACAAGCAACTCAATTATAAAGAGAATTGCTTTGAGGATTTGTATCCTACGCCGGGAGTGAGACTAAATTGACATGGAATCAAATGTAAAAGCCTGTAAATTAATTATCTACAGGCTTTTTTTTATTTCTTTTAGCAGTCCGGACGGGACAAACTTCATTAAGAAGCCAACGCCTTTTTGGGTAGAAGTTTCATAGCTTTCTTCTTCTCACCTCTTTTAACAGCACGTTTTTTTCTTGCTATGTTTTTTCTTAGATTTTGTTTCATGGTTATTTTTATTGCTTGTTGATATTTGTTCTTAGGTACAGCCTTATGGGTCTAAGGCCCAAAGATAGAACAAAATAGCGAGGCTTTGAGTTAATTATTTGACTGAATACTTTACTGAATCAAATAAAAAAGCCTGTAACTATTAATTACAGGCTTTTTACTTTCTTTTTGTAGCGGTCCGGACGGGACTCGAACCCGCGACCTCCTGCGTGACAGGCAGGCATTCTAACCAGCTGAACTACCGAACCGTTTTTTAAAGAGGTGCAAAAATACACCATTTTCCTTTGCTCAGACAAGGAATTTATTTTTTTCCAAAAAATGTGTAGGGTAATGTGGTAGTTATTTCATTTTTACCCTTTTAACCAGGTAGGGCAGGAGGACTTGCCGAAAGCCTTGTTTTATATCGGCTTCCACAAAATCTATATGGTATTGTCGGCAGCGCAAAAGCAGGTCCGTACGATATGTGTTCATAGATGAAACATACATTTCGCGCACTTCCGAAGGATGTACTTTTACTTCTTCGCCACTTTCCATATCAATAAAGCGATAGGGGCGGTTTTCGAAGTTGAAATCTTCTTCGGTTTCCTTATCTGTTACATGAAATAGAATTACTTCATGCTTGTTATGCCGTAAATGTTGCAGGGCCGAAAATATCTCGTCTTCCTTGCCTAATCTCGAATCGAGCATATCGCTGAAGATAATCACCAGCGAGCGCTTGTGAATATTTTCAGCTACATGGTGCAAGGCTTCTACAGTAGAAGTTTTCTTGCTATTTTCCTGCTTATAGCTTACCATTAGCTTTTCCAGTTCTGAATAAAGCAACTTTTGATGGATAGAAGTTGATTTGGCAGGAGTATGAGCTTCTATCGAATCGGAAAATACAGTTAGCCCTACTGCATCGCGTTGTCTCTTTAAAAGTTCTATTAACGCTGCGGTACATTGTATAGAGAAAGTGATTTTATTAAGACCCTTTTCCGGGAAATACATGGATGAGGAATCATCTATCACAATCTGGCAGCGTAAATTGGTTTCTTCCTCATAGCGCTTTACGTAAAGCCTGTCGGTTTTGCCATATAGCTTCCAATCTATATGCCGGGTCGGTTCACCTACATTATATATGCGGTGTTCAGCAAATTCTACCGAAAATCCATGGAAAGGGCTTTTATGAAGCCCGGTGATAAAACCTTCCACAACCTGCTTGGCCAATAACTCAAGATGGGAGAGTTCCTTTAAATCTTCGGGTTTTAGCTGAACAGGCATTTTTAATTATGAGTTATGAATTATGAGGTGTGAGTGTAATAATTCATAACTCATAATTCATAATTGGTTTACATCTGGTTTTTTAATTTGCCTTCAAGCACTGACTTGGGCACTGCACCTACTTGTTTATCAACAATTTTACCACCCTTAAAGAAAAGGATAGTAGGTATGTTTCGGATGCCGAATTCCATGGAAACTTCGGGGTTGCTATCCACATCCACCTTGCCCACCACAGCTCTGCCTTCGTATTCTTTTGATAATTCTTCTACAAACGGGCCTACCATGCGGCAAGGTCCGCACCATTCTGCCCAAAAATCAAGCAGTACGGGTTTATCTGAGTTGAGAACCAGTTCTCTAAAGTTTGCATCGGTTATTTCAATAGCCATAATAGTATAGTATTATAATTGGTAAATTTACTAAAAAACATCATTGTTTATATAATGACGTAATGCGTGCAAAAATACTTAACTCCTAAATGGAGCAGGGAAATAAATTTCAGGAATTATGAACAGCTACTGTGAACTATCTCTTGTGCAGCTTTTCGTCAGAAACGGTCAGTTTCTTCCGGCCTCTCCTTCTCCTGGCTGAAAGTACGCGTCTGCCATTGGCGGTAGCCATTCTTTCGCGGAAACCGTGTTTGTTGCGTCTTTTACGTGTGGAGGGCTGGTATGTTCTTTTCATGACTTTTCAAAAATGGAGCGCAAAGATAATTTCTTTTTCGATACAAACGACAAAATAATAAATAACTATTTATGTAATATAAAGTTGGCAATATAAGCGACACAAATAAGACCCATTAAGTATACAAAAACTATATAGAGAAGGCCTTTGCCCGATGATTTTATTTGTTCTGATTTCAATGTGAGCGGAAAAAAGATGCAAATAGTAAATAAAATTGATTGATAAAGCCTATTTTTCGTGCTTAAGTCCTTGATTTTAATGTCATAGATTGTTTTCAAATTATCCAATTGGCATAATGTAATTGGGACAAATACTAGAATAAAACCAAAGGTCCAAATGAAGACCCACCATTTTTCGTAGCCATAATTCCACCACCATTTATCAAAAATTCCAAACCATTTTGTATACCAAGGGCGGACACTCCATTTATAAGCTTGATATTCCTTATCGAGTGCTTCGTAACTATCCTTTTGACCTTTATCTTTAAAGTTTTTGAGGACTAATTCATAAATGGATTTTCTTTCATCGGAAGAAATTACTATATGATTCATTGGGTTTACAAACAGAAGCCTAAAATGAATATAATCCAGATAAATCTTGGAAATATCTGATTTATATAGAAAAATATGAATTGTATCTGAGGAGGTAAATTTTGCATTTGTTAAATCAATTGGTTTTGAAATTTCAAAAATATAGGAGAAATCTACAGTGTCTGGTAGTATTGTGCGATAAAATAATAATCGAGATGAAGGTTTTAAGTAGAGCTCACTAAAAGTAGCTTTATGTAAAAAAACAGCCTCAGTAAAATAGATGTCCTTGTATACGGTAGAGTGGTAGAAATTAACATTCTTTGAGAAAGTAGTTCTGTAAAAATTACTATTATGGTAAAATGTATCATATTTAAAATCAGCGTTTTTCTTGAAAACAGTTTTGAAAAAATAAGCGTTCCCATAAAATGGTACGTTACAAAAGTTAGCGGTATTATTGAAAGAATCCATACTAAAATAAGTATCGCCCCCAAAAAATGTTTTATGGAAATCAGAGGAACCCCTAAAAACTGTGGGAGAGAAATAAGAGTTAGAAGAAAAGACAACGCTGTCAAAATTTGCATAATCTGAGAAATATGATTTGGAAAAATC
>JABDCH010000103.1 GCA_013288205.1 Bacteroidota bacterium
AGCCTTCTGTTATTTAATTAAAATCGCAAAAACAACGCAAATATTTAATTATCAACGACTACCGAAGTACCACGTTTATTTTGATCTCGCAAATACCTCAAAAAACGTGCCCTAATGTGCCCTAAAAAAAATGCTGGAAACATTTCCCTAATTTAAGCAACGTAATCACTTAAATATTCATAATCGGGTAGTAGTTTACCATTGCGCGTAATGGCAGCGCGCTCCATCATTCCATCTTCATCTTTTCCTAACAAATGGGGCATAACACGCTCCATAAGTTCTTTGCCAAAATCTTCTGAAGCTTCACGGGGTAGCTCGCAAGGGAGGTTATCTACAGCCATTACCGTAATAGTGTTTTTTGCGAACGGTATATCGATCTCTTCGGTCATGGGGTTGTAGCCATAAAAAGGCTCCAGTATGGAAGAGGCTTTCAATGTGCTTGGGACAGAGCCATTCACATCGCAGGTTATATCAGCAATAACACTGATATGGAAGTCGGGGAGTTTCATTTGATCTTTTGTGAAAAGCGCTGCAGCTTTGCTATCCCAAAAGTGGCCTGTAATAAGCAGGTCGCATACCTTGGTATAAGGCAAAAAGGAAGAAACATAATTTTCAGGATGGGTATAAAAGTCTTTCAGGTTCCAGGAGGAGCCATCTTTTGCCTGGTATAGATCTTTAGAATGAAGCTGGCAATAAACCGCTTCACGAAAGGAACAGTGTAAAAATTCATACGGAGTAACCTTGCGGATTTTGAGTACGCCTAGGGTTTCAGTAGCTCCATTGGCCACACGTCCTCCGCCTGTCAGCAAAATCTTGATATTCGACAGCCTAACCCTGTCTATTTCTTTGAGTAGTTCTTCTTTATCGCGGCATTGGTAAGCCGGTTTCAAATCGAAAAGGTTGTAACGGGTTCCATAACCCCGCACTCCATTATACGTACCAATAATACCTGCATAGCGCCCGAACCCGATAACTCTTGAATGGTTTACATCAGTAAGGCATTCATAATCTACCAAATCAATTTCCTTATCCAATATAGCCTTCAGCATTCTTTTGTTATGAGGCTGTTTTTTGGTGGTATGCGAAAAAATGAAATACTTTTTGTGGGGAATCAACATATCAGCGGGTATTTCTTTTAAACCCATCATCATGTCGCAGTTGCTTAAATCATCGGTAACAGGAAGACCAAAAGAAGCATATTCTTCATCGGAATAACAACGAGTAGGGGAGGACTGTATGGTTATTTCGAGTCCGGGATAAGTCCTTAGTAACTCACTGCATTGCAGAGGAGAAAATGGTACACGTTTTTCAACAGGTATCTTTTCCTCTTTTAACAGGCCTATTTTTATCTTTCTCATATATACAGCAATGTAGCAAGCAAAGTTAATGAATAGCTATTATCGGCAGCTATATTGAAAATTAACTTATCTTTGAATCTTGTCTGCGTAATGGCAGATGAATTTAACATAGTTGAAATTTTTAAATAACACACCCCCATGCAATTTGAACTTACCGGCACCTTAAAACTTAAGAGAGACGAACAAAGAGTGTCTGATTCTTTCAAAAAAAGAGAATTCGTCGTAACCGATAATTCCAGTAATTACCCGCAACATATACTGTTCCAGTTAAAGCAAGATAAATGCCGTTTATTAGATGATTATAAACCCGGAGATGAAGTGAAGGTTGGCTTCTTTATTAGCGGACGCGAATGGCAAAAAGACGGGGTGGTTAAATACTTTACCTCGTTAGATGCATGGAAAATAGAACATGTTGATAAGGGTAGCTCTTCATCAAGCAGCAGAGGGGATTCTTCCTATGCGACCGAAGCAGCCCTTCCTGCAACGGAGGAACAGGATGATCTACCATTCTAAGGCTTATAGCTATCAGGTAATAGCCATTAGCTAAATAGTATGGCAAGCACTATCTTACTTGTTGAGGACGAAAAGAATTTACTTTCTACTATAAAGCTTAATCTCGAATTAGAAGGGTATGAGGTTATAGCTTTTATGAATGCCGAAGAAGCCTGGAGTAAGTTTAAAGGCGCTCAATTTTCTCTCGTTGTTTTGGATGTTACATTGCCCGGCATGAGTGGCTATGAGTTATGCGAGCATATTCGTAAAACGGATAAAAAGACATCAGTCCTTTTTCTTACTTCACGCAGTTCAACCGATGATAGGATAACCGGCTTGAAATTAGGCGCTGACGACTACCTGGGCAAACCATTCCACTTGGAGGAATTATTACTCCGGGTAAAATCGCTGTTAAAAAGATCCGCGAATGAAGGCGAAGAAAATGGATTGGAAGAATATCGTTTTGGGAAATGTATCATCAACTTCAAAACATACGAAATCTATACCCTGGCGGGCGAAAGAAAGGAATTAACAAAACGGGAAATAGACCTGCTCAAGTTGTTGGTGGAAAGAAAGAATGAAGTAATTCCGCGTGAATTAATTTTGAAAGAAGTATGGGGATATGACAGCATACCGTCTACACGAACCATTGACAACCATATTGTGGCTTTCCGGAAATACTTTGAAGAGAACCCAAAATCTCCCATTCATTTTCATTCTATCCGGGGAGTAGGGTATAAGTTTACAGAATAGAATTATTACCGTATTTTTCTGGCAATCATCAATCCGTCCCGTATTGGGACTAACACATTTTCTACTTTTGGATCAGTCATCACCATGTCATTATATTCCATAATGGCTTTGGTTTCATCGTCTGAATGGTATGCGGCATCGGCTACTTTTCCGCTCCACAAAACATTATCGGCGAATATATAACCTCCCACCTTCAGCTTCGGGAAGGCGAGTTTATAATAGTTGCTGTAATTGGTTTTATCGGCATCGATAAAAACTATATCGAATGTATGGTTGATGGTCGGAATAATTTCGAGCGCATTTCCCGTATAGGTTTTAATTTTATTTTCCATGCCTGCTTCTTTTACATAGCGCGATACCATGGGCAGCAATTCCTCATTAATATCAATAGTGTGAACCATACCTCCCTCTTGCAGCCCTTCAGCAAGACAAATAGAGGAGTATCCGGTAAAGGTTCCAATTTCCAATATCTGCAAAGGGCGTACCATGCAACTCAGCATCTTTAAGAAACGTCCCTGAACATGCCCTGAAAGCATTTGCGGCATAAGGACCTTGGCATGGGTTTCTCTGTTTAATTTTTTTAGTATGTCTGATTCTTCACGTGTATGAGAATCTACATATTTTTCAATTGGCTCGGGTAAAAAATCCATAATGTATATTAAAACCTAAAAGTACAAATTTTTCGGGAGAACGATATGATTAGGTAGACCCTCGCGGGGCTATCAGGTAGCTGATTTTCTTTTGTACTGGATTTCTTTGATCCATTTTACAGGAGCAGGCAAGGTATTCCTCCGGATCATTAAAAAAGTTCTTTTAGTAGAACCGAACCCACTGTAGAACCTTGCTAAGTCTTTATCCATAGAGCCTTCAAAATCGAATGTGATAGGCTTTTCCGCATGTTCTTCTATATAACTATTAAGGAGCAAAGTCATTGCTTGGGAATTATAGGCGTTTTGATTTGCGCCGGAAAAAAGGAATATATGCCTGTCTTTATTTTTTACAAAAAAAGCTCCGGCACACATCGCATTGTTTTTATCATTTACCCCGATTGGTGTAATAACCCCCTTTGACAGTAACGCCTCTGTAAGCCTTTCTAATACTGTATAAAAAGCAAAAGGCAATTCATGTTGCAGGCCTCTGTTATCCCGAAATAATTTTATGATTTTTTCGGGACGTGGCGTTTGTACTATCGTTAAAGAAGAGGATAGCGCTTTTTTAAGGTTTCTTTTGGTTTGTGTG
Source organism: Bacteroidota bacterium (assembly GCA_013288205.1). GTDB lineage: Bacteria > Bacteroidota > Bacteroidia > JABEUT01 > JABEUT01 > JABEUT01. The sequence continues at coordinate 3,843 of JABDCH010000103.1, forward strand.
GAATAAGATGCAGCTATTTCAGCGTATGGGCGATTAAGGTCGAGCGTATAGGTAATCAGTTCCCTTGTTTCAAACGTGCGGGAATGAAAAATATTCTGTTCATTCAGATGCATCTCAATATACCTGTAATGAGAGGGTATAGCAGAGATAAATTCGTTGACTTTTTCTTCGGATAGTTCCTGCTTTGAAAATACCCCAAGTTGTTGTGTAAACAAGGGAGGATAACTGTAAGTGTATCCATATTTTTTACCCATGGGTAAAGGCAGAATACTTGTATAGTCATCTTCAACCAATGCTTCCCAGCCAGGACAAGCTATATCCAAATACCAGGAATACGCATACACAAGTCCATTGGGTAAATGCTTGATACATTCGTCCCATTTTGATTTATCGATGTCCGCGTGTATTAAATGTCGTATCAAGTTCTATGTCGTTTTATCTGATGCCGCTTCCATCATCGTTTCAAATACTGTTTTCCAATTCTTCCAGCCTCCTTTATCATTAATAGAATGATTGTGCCAGATAGGAATAAATTCGCCGTTTACGGATTTTGTTTTCTGAATTAGTTCTTTAACAACCATGATAGAACGGTTGGGAGAGAGTTTTAAGTATTCTTTCAATGTTCCATCCATTATTGCAGAGGAATGAATTTTAACAGGTAAAATACTTTCAGTTCTCAGGTCGTAAAAATAGAACGGAGTGCAAATGCTTGCCCTGAATCCCACAGCCGGTGCATAAGCCATACTATAATCATCCGTAATGCCAAGCTTAGCGAGGCAGCGATAGGTTTCCGGCAGACTCAAGCGTAAATAATGTTGGCGCGAACAGGTTATTTTTCCGATGCTATAACGCTCTACATTTTCAGTCTCTTTTTCTACTGTTTCAATATGGTTTTTTGAATGATAGGAGGGGTGAATACCCACTTCGCCCATTAAATTCAAACGTTTTACAAGTCCTTTAAACTTCCGGCTGTTGGGCGATATATTTTTGTCGTAGTGACCGCGCTTCCCTGCCAGAAAAAAATAAATGGGACGTGAATGATATTTAGTAAAAATGACTTCCTGGTAATGATACGTGTTGTAGGGGTCTTTTTTTAAACGCAGTAAAACCAGTGTTTTTTCAAATAGAGTTTTATAATCAACCTTAATAATAGCCTTAAGGTAAGTACCGGTTGTAATTAAAATATTTCTAGCCAAGTGTGCATAGGCTGTATCAATATCAATGGTTGGAATAAAGGAATATTTGTTTCGTGAAAATGCAATAGCGGGATATTCTAGCAGGATAATTTTTTTCAATTCTTCGGCCCACATATTCACCAGGGGATCATCCAAAAAAAAGATTTTTAAAGGCAAAGCTATTTTTATATTGAAAGCGTTTATGCCTGTCAAGTTTAGTAGGGAAATACTCTTCATAACGGCTGACTAAATAAAACGAAGCAGAAAAAATGTCGAATGGCATACTATCTGAATCGGTTCTATAAAAAACTTTCAGGTTGTTCCATACAAAGATCTCTGGTGATTGGGGCTTAATGCCCTTTTCAGTGAGCAATCCAGCCGGTATTATTTGGACTTTAGCATTGGCAATAGAAGTGGCAGAGTAATTGAGTTTAGGTCCGGTATAAGTATTGAAAACCACTTCATCCATAGTAACGGAGTATGAGGTCCGAATCAGTGAATCGAAAAATAGCTGAAATATATAAGTTACCCGTTGAGTAACCTGTGGGGTGTATATAAGTAATTCCATAGTGGTCAACTAAAATTGGAGATGATTTCGCGGCAAATAAAGTTGGCTGCATCGCCTTTTCCATAAAATGATGGATAATTATATCGCGTAGTTTCTTTAAAATGCCTGAAGGCTTTTTTGATGCGTTCGCCATCGGCATCAGCCAATATAGAGTTACCGCAGTCTACCAATTCAACCCACTCTGTTTCCGGGCGCAATATGATGCAGGGCTTATGCAGAAAAAATGCTTCTTTTTGCACTCCACCCGAATCGGTGAGTATCATCGAGCATCTTTTTTTCCAATAAAATCATTTCCAGGAAAGAAACAGGAGGTATTATTTTAAATAAAGGGTTTTCTTTCAGTCGCTTTAGTAATAATGGTTTGGCTGCATCCAGCGATATCGAAGTACGCGGATGTATAGGAAATATTACCGGTATTTGTTCGTATAAACTAATTTCGTTTATAGTTTCCAATATGGCATTCAACCGGGCCGGATCATCTGTATTGTTGTTGCGGTGCAGAGTCATCAATAAAAACTCTTTTCCCTGCAGGTTTAACTTGTCCATAATGCCGGAAGTGGCTTCGGCTACGTCAGAAAAGTATAAGGTATTATCATACATCACATCTCCGCAATGGAATATACCGGGTTTATTAATATTGAACGGGGCTTCATTATCCTGGTTAAAACCTTCTCTCAATAAATTATTATATCCTGCCAATGTAGGTGTGAAAAGAAGCGTAGAACAATGGTCGCAAATGATACGGTTAATTTCCTCGGGCATGTTTTTGTTGAACGAGCGTAACCCCGCTTCAATATGCACCAGGGGAATATTCAGTTTAGTAGCTGCAATGGCCGCCGCCAGTGTCGAATTGGTATCTCCATATACAACCATAGCAGCGGGTTTTTCAAGCACTGCAATTCTTTCAATGCCCTCTATCATTAAAGCTGTTTGCTTACCATGGCTTTCAGAACCTACATTCAGATTATAATCGGGCTGACTGATATCCATCTCCCGGAAAAATGTATCGGACATGTTATCGTCATAATGTTGCCCGGTATGAAGAATAATTTCTTCTATCTCTTTGTTGTAAGTATCCCTGATAGCCCTGCCTAATGCAGATGCTTTAATAATTTGGGGGCGGGCCCCTATGACGGTTAAAATCTTTATCATGGTTTATAATATGCCTTCATCGGCGAAGCTAAAGTAGCCGCCATCAGAAACGATTACATGATCTAAAACAGTAATGTCAAGTAATTTAGCTGTTTGTTTCACTTTTTGGGTTAATTCTTTATCCTCGAAGCTTGGATTCAGGTTGCCTGACGGGTGATTATGGCATAGTATAATACCGGTCGCAAAATTATCAAGAGCGCTTTTAAGAATTAAGCGGATATCTGCCACAGTGCCAGTAATACCGCCCTGGCTGAGTTTTTGAGTGGATATTATTTTATTAGCCCGGTTAAGAAACAATACCCAAAATTCTTCATTATG
>JABDCH010000104.1:0-6532 GCA_013288205.1 Bacteroidota bacterium
TCTACATATTTTGCAATAAGTTCTACAAAAGGTTTACCAAACTTATCAGCCTTATTGACCCCTACGCCGGTAATTTTAGACAACTCTTCCAATGTAATAGGATAGTGGGTAGCCATTTCTTCCAGCGATGTTTCCTGAAATACCACAAAAGGAGGCAAGTTTAATTTGGCCGCTGTTGCTTTAACAAGGTCTTTTAATAAAGAATACATGGTAGAATCAAGTGCGCTTCCGCCTTTTTGTCCGCCGGCCATTACTATTTCTTCATCATCGTCGGCATCGCCGGTATAGTCATGGTCCTTAGCTAGCATAATGGAATGGGGCTTCTTCATAAAGTCCTTTCCCGTTTGCGCCATTTTAAGCACCCCATAGGTTTCAATATCTTTTATAATTAAATCGAGCACCAGCGCTTGCCTTACAATAGCATTCCAGAATTTCTCGTCTTTACCATTATCATTTCCTTCTCCAAAAGCTTCCAGCTTATCATGCTTGTAAGCCTTCACGGCGGAACTCAGGTTGCCTGTAAGAATATCTACAATATGCTTGGCCTTGAATTTTTCTTTGGTTTCGGTAATTACCTCTAAAAGAAGCTCCACGTCTTCTTTGCCTTCAAACTGGGTTTTAGGATGCAAGCAATTATCGCATGCCCCGCAATTAGGGGTATCATATTTTTCACCAAAGTAATGCAGCAGCATTTTGCGCCTGCAAACAGAACTTTCAGCAAAGGCAATGGTTTCCTGTATCAGTTGTTTGCCTATTTCCTGTTCCGAAACGGGCTTATCTTTTAAAAACTTCTCCAGTTTTCTTACATCGTCGTAGCTATAATAGGTAATGCATTTGCCTTCCCCTCCGTCGCGGCCCGAACGGCCTGTCTCCTGGTAATAGCTTTCAAGGCTTTTAGGTATATCGTAGTGCAATACATAGCGGATATCGGGTTTGTCAATACCCATACCAAAAGCAATGGTGGCCACCATCACATCCACTTCTTCCATCAGGAATTTGTCCTGTGTCTGGTCGCGGGTAGGTTTATCCATACCGGCATGATAGGGCAGTGCCTTTATTCCATTTACTTGCAGGGTAGAAGCAATTTCTTCCACCTTTTTACGGCTCAGGCAGTAAATAATACCTGATTTACCCGTGTGCTGGCGGACGAACTTGATAATTTCTTTTACCGTATCTACCTTCGGACGAACCTCATAATACAGGTTTGCCCTGTTAAAAGACGATTTGAATATTTTGGCATCCTGGATTTCCAGGTTTTTTAAGATATCTTCCTGTACCTTGGGGGTAGCGGTGGCTGTGAGTGCAATAATAGGTACACGTCCTATTTGTTCTATGAGAGGGCGCAACCGGCGGTATTCAGGCCGGAAGTCATGTCCCCATTCCGAAATACAGTGTACTTCGTCAATGGCGAAAAAAGAGATCTTCACTTTTTTGAAGAAGGCCACATTGGCTTCTTTCGAAAGTGATTCGGGGGCAACATAAAGCAATTTGGTAGCCCCGCTGATAACTTCTTCCTTCACTTTAGCTATCTGTGGTTTCGATAAGGACGAATTAAGAAAGTGAGCAATTCCTTTTTCAGTGCCAAAGGTGCGCAGAATATCTACCTGGTTTTTCATCAGGGCGATAAGGGGTGAAACCACAATGGCAACCCCATCGCTCAACAAGGCGGGCATTTGGTAACATAGGGATTTGCCTCCGCCCGTAGGCATAATAACAAACGTATCCTTTCCCTCCAAAACATTGGTAATGATCTCCTCTTGCCTGTCCTTAAACTTAGAAAAACCAAAAAATTTCTTTAAATAATCTGTTAATTCGTTCTCTTTGACCTTTCTGCCCATTTATCTATTTTTGAATTACAGGGTAAATATAATATATTCTCGGAAAACAAAAGCTGTTATTTATTTATTCTGATTATTTTTTCGTAACAACCGGGTTGTTTTTTGAGTGCTGGCAAAGACGCTGTTTACTTGTTAAATTTCCTTAAATGTTTTTTGGGATAAGTTTACATAGTATCTTTACTTGAATTTCAATGACAATAGCCCTGCTTGAGGAAGATAGACTTTGTGAAAGCAACCAATTTACTCAACAATTATGTGTTTTAGTGTATTCTTCCATTCCCCTGCTTTTCACAATAATGGAATAGGAGGCGGGGAGTTTTTATATTTTTGAAATCTTTTTTAACCAGGAATACGAATTGCTTTTAATGAAACTCCGGCTAAATCTATTTTTCTGCACCCTGTTTTTATTTGCATTCCATGCTGCATGGGCCGACAAAGGCGATACGGCACGGGGGAAGAAGAGCGCGGTTACCTATTCTTTTACCGAATCGATGTTTGCTCCCAATAATATATGGGCTCAAAACGGATGGCAAAGCATGCATCCCACCGACACTTCCCTGAATAATTATGAGATCTATAACACGCATTACAACCTCGGTAACACCGGGTTGCCCTACGTTCCGGTACTATTTAATACCGATTTGCAGCCCATGGGGTTCTATTACGGAAAGGATTATATCAGTAATAACTTTTACTCCGATTCCTCGTTACGTTATTTTGTTACCCGCGCCCCTTATACCCAATTCTACTATGTATCCGATCCGCAAATACATCAGTACTTCCGGTTTACACATGCGCAGAATTTTGGTAAGCACTTCAATGTAGCTATTGGGTTTAAACGGATACGTTCCGAAGGAATTTATTTAAACCAGGGTACTAACCTGAATCAGCTTACGGTGGATATGAGTTACCATACTAAAAACTACCTGGTGTTTGCAGATGTTCTATATGACGTATACAAGTTTCAGCAGAATGGAGGATTGGCATCCGATACTGAACTTGCAAGCTCCGACTATAGCAATCGCCTAACGGCTCCTATCAAGCTTAATTATGCCAGCACGGCTATGTATGAGCAATCTTTCCATTTGCAGCAATATTACTTTTTGGGGTATAAGCCGGATGACTCGCTCCATAAAAACCCTTTGTTTTACATCTCACACTCATTTAAAATAGCGGGGCATTCCAATGTATTTTCAGATAATAACACCGCCGATTCACTGTTCTTTCAATCAATACCCATGCGTTATTCCCCTATTACGTACGATTCACTTCGATACACTGAAATAAATAATGATCTTTCAATAGGGTCGGGTAAAGGGTGGAATAACTTCTTACGTTGGGAAGCAGGGGTAAGGGACCAATGGGTGTACTTCCGCAATTACGTTAGTTTGTATCAAAATGTGGAGGGCATAGAAGAGCCATATTACACCTATAATTTCACCGATACCATATTTAATAATGTTATTGCACACGCACGTGTTTATAATGCTTATGACAGCGGGAGAATTATTTTTGATGTATCCGGGCAATATATTTTCGCTGGCAATCAACAGGGCGATAAACAGGGACTTTTACAATTGGGTTTCAAGATAGATTCAACCAGGTTTTTAAAACTATCGGGCTCCTATTCCTACCAGAACGTTCCGTTTCTTTATGAGCTGTATCAAGGCAACAATATGGACTGGTTAGCTCATTTGCCTAATACCACAACGGAAAATATTAATCTCACCTATTACGATAAAAAATGGAAGTTAGGGATAACCCTGCAAGCTACACGCATAACCAATATGGCATATTTTAATTCTGAAGCCATGCCCCAGCAATATCAACCGGGTTTTACTGTGTACTGTGCTGGAATTACTAAAGACATCAGGGTATATAAATTCCACTGGACCACTTCGGAGAAATTACAATATGTGGGAGATTCTGTTCCTTTAAAGCTTCCACGCCTGGTAACCGAAAACTCCATCTTCTTTGAAACTATGCTCTTTCACCGGGCCTTGTTAATGCGCCTGGGCGCTGACTTTTACTACAATACCGCTTATACAGGCTATGCCTATATGCCCATTACCGACCAATATTACCTGGAGAACTCAACCAAATTCGGCAACTACTTATATGTCGACCCCTTTGTTTCCTTCCGCCTAAAAACATTCCGCATATTTATAAAGTTTGAAAATGCCACACAAGGATTAGTGCCTTATAATTATTACTATGCGCTCCATTATCCTATGCCCGACCGCACTATCCGCTTCGGCATTACCTGGGATTTCTGGAATTAAGGGATGAACAAATGAAACTCGCCATCGTCGGAACCGGTATAGCAGGCATGGCCTGCGGGCATTATTTGCAAAGCAAATACGATGTGTTTTTTTACGAGAAGAATAATTATGCAGGGGGCCATACCAATACTATTACGGTTAATGAGGATGGCAAAGAAATAAATATCGATACGGGTTTCATGGTGTTCAACCAAGTTAATTATCCCTTGCTAAATAAATTATTTACAGAACTGGATGTTCCTTCTTACGGCACTGATATGTCCTTCAGCGTGCAATATAAGCCTGCCAATCTTGAATTCTCTGGGTCGGGTATCAATGGGCTTTTTGCACAACGGAAAAATGTTTTTAATGTCCGGCATATAAAGATGCTTTTGCAAATTGCCCGTTTCAATAAAGAAGCTGTAAAAGACATTGAAAATTCCGCTTATGCCAATTATTCCATAGGGCAATACGTTAAGGAAAAAGGTTTTGGGGAAGATATGTTGCAACGCTATCTTATCCCTATGAGTGCTGCTTTGTGGTCTACACCTATGGATAAAATTACCGATTTTCATGCACAGTCGCTTATCCGTTTCTATTTTAATCATGGTTTCCTTGGATTAAATACACAGCATAAATGGTACACTGTAACCAATGGCAGCCATACATATAGGGATAAAATAATGCAACCGTTTAAAGATAAGTTGAGGCTAAATGACCCGGTTGTAAGCGTGAGCAGAAAAAATGGAAAGGCTATAATCCGCACCCGGATTGGGGTAGAGGCAGAGTATGATAAAGTAATTATCGCTTGTCACGGAGACCAGGCTCTTTTGTTGTTGGATGAACCCACTACTCTTGAACAAGAATTATTAAGCAAATTCAAATACCAGCCAAACAAAACAGTGCTTCATATCGATGCTTCTGTAATGCCTGCCAATAAATGGGTTTGGTCGTCGTGGAATTATCGTATGGAAAAGAAAGGGGACAAATTATATGCCTCTACCATATACTGGATGAATAGCTTGCAGAATATTTCAGACAAAAAAGACTACTTTGTTTCACTTAATGATCCAGGCAATATTGACGAAAAGAAAATAGTGAAAGTGATTAATTACAAGCATCCTCTTTTCGATATGTATACGGCCAAAGCTCAGTTGGAATTACCTCTTTTAAATGAAACAGGTCCGGTGTATTTTTGCGGTAGTTATTTCCGTTATGGCTTCCACGAAGATGCCTTATGGTCTGCTGTTAATTTATGTAATAAGCTAACATAAAGCTTATTGTTTCTTTCCCGAAAACCCCATAAAAACCACAGCTGCTGTAAGGCAGAGAGCACACCCGAACATCCCGCTCAGGCGCAGCCCGAAATCATGTCCGGGGTCTTTTCCGTAAATGGTTAACATAGCAAATAGGGCCAACCCAAGCGTCTGACCAACCTTGATGGAAAAAAAGTTTACAGCAAAAAAAGTACCTTCCCTATTATCGCCGGTTGATTGGGTACTACCTGATGCAATACGGGCCAGCAAGGCATTGGGTAATATACCCAGTGAGGCGACAGGGAAAGCAGCTATCCCCAAAAGAATATAAAGTTGAATGACAGGCGTTGAAGCTAATTTTCCTAAAAAAGAAATGCCTGCAAATACTACAGCTAATACTACAAAGGAAAATATGAGCAATTTTTTTTCGCCCATGCGTTTCGATAGAAAGGGAATTAGAGGAAAAAACAACAAGGACATTAAAACCAGGAAGCCCATAAAGGTAGAACCTTGTGAAGCATCAATATGGCAAAGTACCGTTACAAAGTAGAGCATACCATTCGTAATAAGGCTCAATGCCATGGAGTAGGAGAATACGGCAATAACGAAATAAATAAAATCGCGATTAGTAAGGCTTTCTTTTAATGCTTTAAATAATGGAGTGGAAGATGGAACAGCATGGCAATATTTCTTTTCATCAATGGCTAAAACAGGAATAAGCATAGCAATGCCTCCTATTATTCCGAGTGAAATGGCTGAATATTGTACGCACACTGTCCGGTCAGTTATATTTAACAGATGTGAAAAGAGATCGGCTATATTATTGGTGAACGAAGCAATAATAATGCCCAACACAAAACCCACTTGCTGAAAGGTGGAAAGCCGGATTTTATCTTCGTCGGTAGTGGCCAGTTCGGGCAATAGGGAATTATAGGGAATGATATAGGTGGTAGTAGCCATAAAAAATAACGTGAGGAAACAGGCTAACCAGGCGGCATTCAATCTGCTTGAATAGTGGGTTGGAGGAAAGAATACCAACATGCAAAAAAGTGTAGCCGGTATAATACTGTATAGCATAAAAGGAATTCTTCTGCCTCGTTTGTTTTTAGATGAATCGCTCATCTTCCCGATGAAAGGGTCATAAAAAGCATCCGTCAATCTGCCTCCGGCTGTAATG
>JABDCH010000104.1:6542-7023 GCA_013288205.1 Bacteroidota bacterium
CCATGATAGACCAACCCATGGTGCCGACGGCATAAAGTATCTGCTTACTTAAAGGGAATGGAGTCAATGAGGTTGTCTGTTTTTATTGGGGTAAAGATACAAAGCAATCTATCATTGCACAGAACTGCTGAAATTTGAAGTATGTTTGCGTCATACTATATATATGTATATATCGAGGGTATCTCTTTTAGCGAGACTTTTTCTTCCCCGTGCTATATGCCGCATCGATACCGGTGGAAAGAAAATAGCCTACCTCACTTTCGATGATGGGCCTATTCCTGAAACTACTCCATATATATTGGATACCCTAAAAAAATATGGATTAAAAGCGACCTTTTTTTGTGTGGGCGAAAATGTGAAAAAGTATCCCGAACTATATCAACGTATTTTAGCAGAAGGACATTTTGCAGGGAATCATACGTTCAATCATCTGAAGGGATGGAAAACACCATTGAAGAGGTATATAGATAATGTGGATGAA
>JABDCH010000105.1 GCA_013288205.1 Bacteroidota bacterium
GTTGTAGATACCCAGAGATGTGTTGCTAAAAGTCCTTTTGTTTGGGTCAATTAAAAGATTTACAAAAGTCATTTTTATATTTAAACCACTTACTTTATATAGCCGGATATTAAGATTACCATCGTGGGTGACCTCGCTTTCAATACTTAGTTGCTTAGCATTATCTGATAGACTGCTTGAGCAGATCAGCTTGCTTAGTACACTATCGCAAGTGGTTTTGTGGGCTTGACGGGAGAGAACAGAATCTGAAGCCAAGGATCGTGTATGGTAGGTAGATGCTGTATTGCAGCCATAAATGGCGAAGAAAATCAGAAAAATGCCTAACGATCTAGTTAACCCTTTATTCATATAAATAACTCCCTTAGCACTTACCTCAATCAATGCTGCCTATTGCCTAAAATAACTACTCAAACAGATACCCCGCCTTCTCCAAACTTTCGGGACGGCCAACATCTATAAATACATTGCCGGTGTGGTTATAACCATAAATGAGTTGATCTTTCGCCAGATGCAGGTACAGATCTATAAGCGAAAACTTACCCTGAAAAGGGCAATTGTGCAACACTGCAGGAGTTAGTACCTGTACGCCACTGAATGCAAAAGGCTGCATCCAGGCTACTTCCCGGCTTATGCGTTGCTGGTTTTTTTCGGTATTTGTCCAGCCGCAGAGATGCATGTGGTCATCGAACAACAACTGGCGAGCGCTGTTGCGCTCCATTACTGCCAGTGTGGCTATAGCTTCGCTTTCGCGATGGGCAGCAATCATAACGGTGAGATCCAACGATGTTAGCACATCTACATTCATTACCACAAAGTCGTCTTCGCCCTCAAAAAAATGCCCCGCTTTCAAAAGGCCGCCACCAGTTTCCAATACCTCGTATCGTTCATCACTTACCAACACATTGCTGCCAAAGCTGTCGTTCTCAAAAAGCACCTCTTCTATCTGGTTGGGGAAGTGGTGAACATTTACTATAACCTCGTAAATTCCAGCCTTTTGCAGATACCGGATGTTATGTTCGAGCAAGGTTTTGCCATTCACCTCGGCCAGCGCTTTGGGATGGTGGTCTGTAAACGGTTTAAGTCGGGTACCCAACCCGGCAGCAAAAAGCATGGCTTTCATGTATGCAAATTAGCAAAGTAATACTGTAATACACTACAGAAATATGATTGGGCTGGCCAGAAACGATGACACGACCCAAGGCAAGACCTGCTCATGCAACGAAATAAATGGAGTGATGGGTAGAGATTTAAGATGCGGTCTCTTTTAGGGCAACTGATGGCGATAACATTCAATTATGCAACTGATATAATAAATAGCAATAACTTGCACGCTAGAGATGGTACGCTAGCCTAGCTAAAGTCATATAGGCAAAGAGGGACACAAACAAATGTAAACCTCAAAGAAGCGTTATACAATCCTGAACAACCGACGTGATGAACATACGGGAATATATTGATACCGGTATTTTAGAACTCTACTGCCTGGGAGCTTTATCGCCACAGGAGATGGAGGAGGTGCAACATATGATGACGATGCATACTGAGGTAAAGAATGAAATAGACAGCATACAGGCAGCCATGGAAACCTATACCCAGAAATACGCTGTAACACCCCCGGCACATCTAGAACACGCCATTGGCAATCTTTTAGACAACCTGAGCAAAGAGGCACAAATGCAGCTAGCAGACCTGCCACTGATCAATAAATTTACGAATTACCGCCGATGGCTAGACTTTGTACAAGAACGCATACCCTCATCGTTTAAGGAAGGGCGATATACTAAAGTACTTACAAGCAGGCCGTCTGTATTGCAAATGCTAATTGTATCTGCAACAGATATTGAAGATGAAGTGCATACTAACGAATTGGAGAGCTTTATTATACTGGAAGGCCAGTGTGACTGTATGGTAGGCGATAAAGTTTTCAGGATGGTTGCCGGAGACTTTATGCAAATACCATTGCATGAACACCATGAAGTAAAAATACTTACACCTTACGTGGTGGCCATATTACAGCGACTAACCCTAGCTGCATAACCCCAATCATCAAACCTATATATATAAATTCACACCAAGTCAATAGGGCATAGAGAAAAAGCTGTCAGGTTAATAATCCTTATAATAATACATAAGAAATTACCCTACCTTTCATGCTCAATGCTACTCCCAAAGTGAATACTCAATCTGCAAACAAGGAGTTCCAGGCCCTTTTCAACAATGCGGCTATAGGTATCATTATTATTGATGCCGAAGGCAGTATAGTACTAGTTAACGGGTTTGCGCTAAAGCAATTTGGCTACCAGGAACAGGAGCTTATTGGCAAAAAAATAGAATTACTTATTCCCGGCCGTTACAAGGATAAACATATAAAACACCGCGACCATTACCATAGCCGCAAAACACATAGCAGACCTATGGGAGTAGGTATGGATCTATTTGCAATAAAAAAGGATGGCACCGAATTTCCCGTAGAGGTGAGCCTAAGCCCCCACAAATCGGACACGGGACAATTCTCTATTGCATTTATAAGCGACATATCCATAAGAAAACAATCAGAACAAGCATTGCTGCAGTTGAATGCGGAACTGGAACAAAAAGTAGAGGAGCGCACCCATTCGCTATCTGTAGCACTGGAGAAAGAGAAAGAACTGAATGAGCTCAAATCGCGTTTTGTATCTATGGCTTCGCACGAGTTCAGAACACCACTCAGCACAATACTTTCGTCGGCATACCTGGTAAACAAATACATTACAACTGAAGACCAACCTAAACGCGATAAACATATACAACGCATTGTATCATCGGTACACATGCTTACTGATATACTGAATGATTTTCTCTCTGTTGGGAGAATTGAGGAAGGAAAAATACAGGTACGCTTTATTGATTTTGATATTGAACAGCATATTAATGCACTACTCACAGAACTACAGACTTTACTAAAAACGGGACAAGAACTGAAGTACATTCATGCCGGAAACAGTATAGTATATCTTGACCCCTCTCTATTAAGTCACATCCTGATGAACCTCATATCTAATGCTATTAAGTTTTCTCCAGAAGCCTCCAGCATTGATATTAGAACAGAAAGCGGACCAGAAGGCATTTACCTTTCTGTAAAAGATCATGGTTTAGGCATGTCTAAAGCCGACCAAGAGCATTTGTTTGAGCGTTTCTTCAGAAGTGAATCGGTAACTACTATACAGGGTACAGGACTGGGGTTACACATTGTATCGAAATACACAGAACTGATGAATGGTAATATTGCATGTGTAAGTGAAGAGTGTAAAGGAACAGAATTCATTATCAATTTCAAGCCATTGAATAAAGAAGAATTATGAAAGTAATATTGCTCATTGAAGACAACATGGAGATATGTGAAAACATGTCTGAAATACTGGAGTTATCTGGCTATAAAACAATAATAGCTGAAGATGGGAAAAAAGGAGTGGCACTAGCCATACAACATAAACCTGACCTGATTGTATGTGACATAATGATGCCTGTACTGGATGGCTATGGCGTAATACACATGCTGCAGAAGAATATAGAAACAAGAAATATACCCTTCATATTTATTACCGCTAAAGCGGAACGGGCTGAGATAAGAAAAGGTATGGAGCTTGGCGCCGATGATTACATTACCAAACCCTTTAATGGCACAGAATTACTGAATGCTGTAGAAAGCAGACTGCGTAAAACAGAGCTTATAAAAAAAGACCTGGCAGCAGGACTTGAAGGCATAAATGAACTTGTGGAAACAGCAGGTGGTAAGGATGCTTTAAGAATCTTTGCCAATGACCGGAGCATTAGCAATTTCAGGAAAAAACAGGTGATATATGCCGAGGAGAGCCATCCACACCGGCTTTACTATATAACACAGGGAAAAGTAAAGGCGTACAAAACCAATGATGATGGTAAGGAACTGGTAACAGGGCTATACAGTGCAGGTGATTTTTTGGGCTATGTAGCACTGCTGGAAGGGGGCACCTATAAAGAAACAACAGAAGCACTTGAAGAAACCACAGTAGCATTAATACCCAAGGACGACTTTGAATACCTGATCAATAACAACCGTGAGGTGATGAAGAAATTTATTCAGCTACTGGCTAATAATGTTTCAGAACGCGAACAGCAACTTCTTAACCTTGCCTATAACTCATTAAGGAAAAAAGTAGCCGATGCACTATTGGCTATCCATAGCAAGTACAGCGGTGGTAAAGCTGAGTTTGTAATAGATATAAGCCGCGAAAACCTGGCCAATGTAGCTGGAACAGCTAAGGAATCTGCGATACGAACCCTAAGTGATTTTAAAGAAGAAAAACTTATAGATATACGCCAGGGAGAAATAGTAATACTAGATGTAAAGAAGCTACAAAATATGTTCAATTAAATCATAGCACCTCTGCCAGGTAAGTATTAAATTGAAATTTCAATTCATTAAAATCCTTTTCCATCCGCGCCATATCCTTACGTAAGCTATTTTGTTTTTTTACTATAGCCATGTAGTTATTACTTAAATCCCCACTGCTTTCCAATAACCTATTTTGCTCCGCAATATCATAGCGGAGTAATGCAATAACAGCATCCTTGTTGACAAATTGATTTTGGAAAAACTCAACTCTTTCCAAGACTTCATTATTGATGTCATTTTGTATGCTATCGCCCAGACTAGTCTTCAAGAAAACATTCTCCTGCTGCATATAATCCAGAGTTCTAAGCCAGGTTTCTCTTTCATTCTTCAGATGCTTAATCTTACTTATCACCATTTTATTTTCTATTTACATCTATACCTACTTACCGCAATTAAAGACTGAGCCTGAGAACCAGAAAACCTGCAACCCATATAACCAGACAGTTGATTGCTATAACGTAAAATTATCTTAGTCTGCTGCTAATAATAATAACCGTCATCATAAGAAAAGGTGATAAAGATCATAAGGGTAAAAATATCCAGAAGGTTTAAAATAAACGATGACTAAGATCATCGAAT
Source organism: Bacteroidota bacterium (assembly GCA_013288205.1). Classification (GTDB taxonomy): domain Bacteria; phylum Bacteroidota; class Bacteroidia; order JABEUT01; family JABEUT01; genus JABEUT01. Next base: position 4,994 of record JABDCH010000105.1, read on the forward strand.
GAATATATCTCCGGACAGGCTGCTTGATTCTTGTGGCTGGAATGCTTTATGGTAGCCTGATGTGCATTTTATTTACACTGTTTTGTCCGGTGTCGGACAGGTCTTTTTGTTTTAATAGTGTCACTGCGAGGTTCCATGGGTAATTGGTATTTTAGTACAGTAGATATGCACCGTTTCACGGGTTGTAATGTTTCACGGGCGTTGCAAACGCCAAACCGGGGCATACTCGTTATAAACGAGTACGAGAGGGGGGAGTGTTCTGTCCGGTTGCGAGTGTAACCACCCGGCCTGCGGCCACCCCTCCTTGAAAAAAAGGATGGGAACTTGGGAAATGTTTGTTGCAAAAACGACTGGGAAACCGACATTTTGGGTTGGTATGCAGCCGGCAGTAAAAAATCATCGCATTTAGCAGAGCGATATAAGGCAAATTCTATTGGTACGATATTAATGCATGATAACTGCAGCTATTTTTTATTACCCAACAGTCAACTTACATCCGTTAAATAAAAATTATCATGAAAAAATTACTTGCAGTTTTTGACGGCAACCAATTTTCGGAAGGGATCATACAATTTGCAAATGACCTGAATGAGTTGGAGCCTATATTGCTTACTGGTGTTTTTCTGCCTGCGGTAAGCTACTCTGATGCTATGACGTACTTTTTAGGTGGTATGGCCGGGCCTATATACATTCCCTATGTGAACGACAACCCAGACCTGATTGAGGTTAATATTGAAAAATTTGAAGCGAGGTGCCAAGCGCACCATATTGAATACCGGGTACATAGGGACGATTTTATATTAGACGACTTGAATAAGGAAACCCGGTATGCTGATCTGCTGGTACTTAACAGTCAGTTACTTTTTGAAAACCTGGGCGAAGACAGTGAAGATTACCTGGAGGATACTATACACAGATCTGAATGTGCAACGCTGCTTGTTCCTGAAGATTTTGAGTTTCCACAAAGCATTATTATTGCCTATGATGGCAGTGCATCCTCTGTATTTGCACTAAAACAGTTTGCATATCTCTTTCCAGAGCTTTCTGAATTGCCTACGCTGATCGTTTATGCATCTGAGAAAAATGATGACTTGCCCGATCTGCCCTATATAGAAGAACTTGCAGCAAGGCATTTTAAGCATCTTACCTTTTTCAAACTAGAAACCAATCCGCAGAAGTATTTCAATTCGTGGTTATCAGAAAAAGGAGGGGCCTTATTGGTAACAGGTTCTCATGGCAGATCTTTTATCTCAGAACTTTTTAAAACCAGCTTTATCAGGAATATAGTAAAGGACCATAAGCTACCTCTTTTCATTGCACATCACTAGAGCTTTAGCAGAACAGGAATAGATAAAATTCCACAGGGGCAAACGGAATAATTCCATTTGCCCCTGTGTTCGTCTTATTTCTAATTCAACCTATAAAAATGCTACATCCAGGTAGCGGCAAACTGCATAAAATCTGCCCTAACTTCTTTGAATACTTTCTCTTCAGTAATAAAACGATCGATCAGTTCTTTGTGTGTTGTATACAACCGGTTATCCACATATCCTTCTTTTGAATTTTCCAACTGACTTCTTATCGCTACATCATTCGCATGAATATCGTGGCGCAAGGCTTGAATGTTATCTGATTGCACTGTTAATTGATTTTCATAATGCTCTACTTCTTTTAAAACATCCTGAGCCGAGTTTTTGCCGGCAATTTCTGTGAGCCTTTTCCTTAATAAATCAATTTCCTCGCTATAAAACCCCAAAGATGACAACCATTCACCATGCTCATTGTCAAAATGTGTTACACTTATTTTTTCCATAAAATTATTTTTATTATACAATAACTATTTTTCCTGCTTCAGTAAAAATATGACGTGCGTCATCGGTAATTGTAATCTGTATTACGGCTATTGCCAATCAATTGGATAAATATGACTGAAAAACATTGTTACTGTTCGCATCCATAGCCGAAGCAAATTGTTTAAAACTCTTTTTTAC
>JABDCH010000106.1:0-3095 GCA_013288205.1 Bacteroidota bacterium
CAGGAGATGTTATAGTATTACTGCTTGTATTAGTTACAGACCATGTATAACGTGCTCCTACGGCAGGATTGGTTACTGTAATAGTAGCTGGCCCACAAGCCATTGCGGGAGCAGAAATAGCGGGAGCAGGCGGTGGCGAAGAATTAATAACATTAACAGTGACTGTAGCAGTGGCAGTACATCCGATAGTACTGGAAAGGCTAACTGTATAGGTAGTTGTAACGGTAGGAGTTATTATCACGGAGCTTCCCTTAATATTCCCAGGATTCCAGGTATAGGTGTATGCAGGGAATGCAGGCGATACGGATAGCGTATCAACTTCCCCTTTACAAGTCGTAGAACGAGAAGTAGTTACACTAAAGCTGGGAAGAGAGGTCATTCCAAATGAAATATCATTCATCAAAAAAATCATACCCCGGCCAAAATCCCGCAGCACTATCCATTACGGCCAGTTCAACACTTGTTTGATTTCCTGCTGTCCAATTGACACATATCTCTTGCCAAAAATAATAAGTAAAGTAACTAATCTGATCTCGATACAACATTCCTACATGTGGTATAATCATCCTGAAGATCGCCCCGGGGTAATTCGTATTATCTAAATCTCGGAACCAGATAGTCCATTGATACTGGGCATTAGGTACTATTGGTACAACTTGGGCCCATGCAGTGTCGAAAGGAGTAGGTCCTCCCACAAAGTCAGGAGAATTACCACAAAAAGAATACTTTTCCCCAAAAGGCCCTGTAGGTTGTATAAAATAGGCACCATTATTATATCTTGAAACAGCATAATAATCATCAGCACCATAGTTACCATTATTGTATTTCATTGTGGAATATGCACTGCAATTTGCAGCGGGTAAGGGGTAGCCATAATTAAGTACAACGTTGGGAGTATCTATAAAGGTTCCATTGCAAACCAGGTTTGTGCATTTAGTCACACAAGTCGCAGGAACTGGAAACGTGCTGAGCATGTGCTGTAATAATATCCCTACGTAAGCGGGGTATTTATTACATATTCTACATCCTCCTGTATTGTATTTGGAAACAGAAATATAGTATGTTGCTCCGGGGGTTAATCCTGCTTCACAAAGTTCTGGTAAGGTATCGCTACCAAAGAACGCTATAGTGCTTGTAGCAACTAAGGTAAGTGAACCGCATGAGGTACCTGAATAAAGTTTCATGGTATGAATGTACTGGGCAGGGGTATCGGCAGGCAAACGAGGAGCAGTTAAAACAATAAGCATGTGTGAAGAATCGGCTGTAAATTTGAACCAGATAGCGGTATCGGGTGAATGGAATGCATAATCTGTAATAGTATAACTACTGCTTGGGCTTAATACTACAGGATGAATGCAACTATCGCCTGGGCCGGCTTTAACCTTATTAAAAGTAAATACCATCATTAAGAGAAGAACTAAAACGGGTAATAGTGTTTGCTTTTTCATAGGGGAAAATTTAAAGGTTTATAGAACCAAATATTTAGCTTCCAAAAACAAATATAAAATCCTTTTTAATATAATGATGTTAAATTCTAATTATTTTATCCTTATTATCTGAAATATATAATCCTGTATTAATTTATCATCTTCCTCAAAAGTCATTAACCGTTTTTGCGTGGCATTTGCCAGGCATTTGTATTGACCCCATTAATTGTCACAACATTCACCTTTCGAGTGACATGTTGTAAGCAGTTACATATCAGGAAGTAATAGGCAAATAACACACCTTATACTGTCGCCAAAAGTGTGACGATTAAGGTTATGAAAAAAATCATGAAAAATAATTACGAAGCCTTCACTTCATCATTCATCAGCAAACTGATGAGCAGCCCTAATTTTTGTTTCAGCTCGGTGCGGTTTACAATGGCATCGAGGAAGCCATGTTCCAATAGAAATTCAGATGTTTGAAAACCCTTGGGCAAATCCTTTTTAATGGTTTCTTTTATCACACGGGGGCCTGCAAATCCAATGAGGGCGCCCGGTTCGGCAATGTTGAAATCGCCCAGCATAGAATAAGACGCTGTAACGCCGCCCGTAGTAGGGTCAGTTAGCAAGGATATATAGGGAAGTTTTGCATCGGAAAGCAAAGTAAGTTTAGCGGAAGTTTTAGCCATCTGCATCAACGAAAAGGCAGCCTCCATCATACGCGCCCCACCCGATTTGGAGATGAGTATAAAAGGCAATTTATGTTCGATGCAATAATCAATAGCGCGGGCAATCTTCTCCCCTACTACCGAGCCCATCGAACCGCCGATAAATTCAAAGTCCATACAGGCAACCACCACCTGGCGGCCATTCATAGGGCCTGCGGCAGTACGCATAGCATCGGTAAGGCCTGTGCTGCCCTGGGTAGCTTTCAGGCGGTCTTTATACTTTTTAGTGTCTACAAAATGAAGCGGGTCAGCAGAAGTCATGCTGGCATTAAGCTCAGTGAATTTATTCTCGTCGAAGAGCAGGTAAAAGTATTCGCGAGAACCGATACGTTCGTGATAGCCACACGAGGGACATACGAAGCTGTTTGCCACATGCTCCTCGCTATGCACAATATGTTTGCACGACGGGCACTTGTACCAAAGCCCTTCGGGGGTTTCCTTCTTTTCCCGGGTTGAGGTAGTTATGCCTTCCTTAATTCTTCGAAACCAACTGTCGGCCATGTTTTTTTGTTTTAGCTGATAGCCATTAGCTAATAGCTGTTAGCTTTTTTAAGCGAGGTCTATTTCTTTTGCAAGATACACATCTTGTATCATATTCAGAAGTTCCACTCCATCCTTCATCGGTTTCTGGAATGCTTTCCTTCCTGAAATAAGTCCGTGGCCACCGGCACGTTTGTTGATTACGGCTGTGGTAACGGCTTCTGCCATGTCAGATGCACCTTTCGATTCTCCTCCTGAGTTGATTAGTCCAATACGGCCCATATAGCAATTAGCTATTTGGTAACGGCAGAGGTCAATCGGGTTATTGCTGGTCAATTTTTCATATACTAAAGGGCTGGTTTTGCCAAACTTAATAGCATTGTAGCCGCCGTTATTGGTAGGCAGTTTTTGTTTGATAATATCGGCTTGTATAGTAACGCCCAAATGGTTTGCTTGTCCA
>JABDCH010000106.1:3105-6739 GCA_013288205.1 Bacteroidota bacterium
TTTTTTAAAGGCATTGTTACGCAGGTAGCACCAAAGAATAGTACCCATGCCTAATTGGTGAGCCAGTTCAAAAGCTTGTGCTACTTCTTGCAGTTGGCGGGTAGCCTCTTCCGAACCAAAATAAATAGTGGCTCCTACAGCTACAGCCCCCATTTCCCATGCGCTTTCTACGGTGCCATACATTACCTGGTCAAATTTATTGGGATAGGTAAGCATTTCGCTATGGTTTATCTTTACTATAAAAGGTATTTTATGTGCATATTTGCGTGATACAGATGCCAGCACCCCAAATGTAGATGCTACGGCATTGCAACCGCCTTCGATAGCCAGTTTTACAATATTTTCCGAATCAAAATAGATAGGATTAGGGGCAAAAGATGCTCCGGCAGAGTGCTCGATACCCTGGTCTACCGGAAGAATCGATACATAGCCTGTATTTGCTAGCCTTCCGTGGCCATAAATAGCTTGCAAACTCCTTAACACCTGTGGATTACGATTGCTCAATGCAAAGGTACGGTCGATAAAGTCGGGACCGGTAGCATGAATCATATCTTTCGGTATGGTGGTGCTTTTGTGATTTAATAAGGTATCCGCATCTTTACCAAGCAGTTCTGTAATCTTATTTAGAGCCATTATATATTGTTTTTTTGATTTGGGACTGCAAAAATAATTAAAAAGCCGAAACGGAAATTTTTTGATATTCTTCTGACCCTAATTACACCAATTTAAAATGACCTAAATAAATATGATTAATTATAGATTTAATATATATTTTAATATGAAATAACTATAAACCGCAATTTTAGTGAGTTTACAACCTATTGAATTTTAACATATTGTAAATTGATTTGTATTTAAATAATATAGAATTGAAAAAATGCAGCACTTTTTGAGCATATTGTTCTATTGTTTTCATAATACAAAACTAATGCATGGAAAAAGGATTTTAATGAAAGTCAGTGACTGGCGTGAAGTAGAATAATAATTTTATTATATTTGTTCTCGCAAATCCTAAAAAATAAAATTATAGAATAAATAAAAACGAATAAAACATACGGCGTTATCTGACTTTTGTAACTGAAAACTGGAAGATTCAAGTAGAACAAAAATAAGGATGATGTCTGCGCAACGGCGTGGGCGTTTCTTATTTGTTCTACAGGTGCCTTCCAGTACCTCAGTTACGATAAGATAAATGTCTCACGCCGGAATACTAAATAGGAAGTTTCTTTGGGGACATTGGAAGCTAAACAAATAAAACCCAAATATCATGAAAAAATTACTCGCTCTCTTAGCTATTAGCTATCAGCTAATGGCCATTAGCCTTTCTGCTAATGCACAATCGCTTGCAGTAACTGCGAGTGTAATTCAAAATGTAAGTTGTTATGGAGGTAGTAATGGCATTGCTACTTGCAGCCCTTCGGGCGGGAGTGCACCATACACCTACCTCTGGCTGCCCATAGGGGGAACTACCCAAACTATTGCTACCTTAACGGCTGCTACTTATACGGTACATGTCACGGACCATGTGGGCAACACTGCGTCGGCTTCGGCAACCATAACTCAACCGAGTTCATTAGGTCTTACGGCATCGGCAAAGGCATCAGCTATTTGCCCGGGTAGTAGCGATTCGCTATTTTCCAGTGGAAGTGGTGGAACTATTCCATATAGTTACGCGTGGAACGGCCCAATAGCAGATATAAGCTGCCCCACCTGTCAAAATACCAATGCCTATCCTTATGGTGCAGCGTATGTGGTAACAGCAGTTAACGATGCCAATGGATGTACGGCAAGTGCCTCTGTATCAATAACTTTACACCCATTTCCATACGTAACCATTGAAGGCCCTCTTTCCCCGGTTACAACTTATAGTAATGATACATTGATAGCCCTTTCCCCCGGGGCTTCCTCCTATCTATGGAGTAATTCGGCAACTACAAGCGCCATTATTGTATCGCCTGCTGTAAGCACTACATATAGCGTCACCACAACCAACACTTACGGTTGCTACGATACGGCCCATTATACGGTAACACCAAACACAAGTGGTAATGGGAAAACGAGTGGCACGGCTATATCAATTTCTCCCAACACTAATCTAACAACCATTTCGTATAGTAGTTTGGATAGCGTAGTTTGGTTCAAATTTATCCCCACCGATTCCAATAACCAGATAATTGCAAACTCTGCATTTTTAGGGATGCCTGTTCCTCATGTGCATAGGCTAACTTTATATAATAGTTCGCTTGGTATGATTGTAGATGAACCCATGCCCGATATTGTCGGAGCTAATCAAATCAGAATAGATATATCCCATCTACATCCGGGAAGTACTTATTATGTGCGTGCTGCCCGCTGCCCTGCTCATGCCAATATGGCCGGTTGCAATCCGTCAGCGGCCGGAGAATGCAACTCAAGTATGCGATGGGACTTCCAGATGTGTTTCCGCACCGTGCCTGTATTTGTGCCCAATGATTCAGGAAACGAAGCCCCTTCTGTAATGCAGTTATATTATGAAAACAGGGGACAAATTGCTGATTTGAATGACATACCCCGCTTTGATATAAAAGCCTATACTAATTTTGCCTGTCCCGCTGTCTATGCTTCCGATTCGGCTCTGTCATTTGTATATGGTAGTGTAGATTCTATGCAACGGGTAGATATCAAATTAACAGGAGCATACGTGCAACCCTCTCAACCCGTATTTAAAATGCAGGAAGATTCTAACGCAGGATATTTGAATTACTTTAAGGAGTTTATTGGAAATGGAGTACCAAAAATAGAAGGCTATTCAAGATTGGTGTATAAAAATGTATACCCGAATGTAGATATGCAGGTATCGAGCAATAACGACGGGACCAAACTTTATTTTATCTGCGCCCCTGCTGCCGGAGGCAGCCCCGGCGGGAATCCCGCCGATATTGAATTACAATTTAACGGAGCTAATTCAGTAAGCGTTACAGGTGGCGGAGGCTTAAATGTAAACACCCAATTTGGAACCCTGAGTTTTGCACCTGGCTATGCCTATACCGATTCATTGGGCATTATTAAACCCAAAACCTGGCAGCCTTATTTTGTAACGGTTAATTCAAATACCGTTAAGTTTAATACGGGTTCTTATAATACGGCTGAGCCACTAGTGATAAGGGTAGACAGGGGACACCAAGCACCCAGTAGTTACCCACCCGTAGATAATTTGAATTGGAACACCTATTACGGTGGAACCAATAATGGTAATAACGGATTATTTAGAGGTGTAACTACTGATAATTCTGGTAATATAGATGCGGTCGGTTATACCAATGCCCAACATTTTCCGGTAAGAAATTCCTACGTTCAATTAAAAGGCTATAAAGGAGACACGGATGCTGTAATTGTAAAGTTTAGTGGAGCGACTGATAGTGTATTGTGGTCAACCTATTATGGAGGCAGTGGAATGGATTTGGGCCTCGGTATAGCTTCCGATGCAGGTGGAAATGTTTATATTACCGGGAGCACTAATTCAACCGACCTTCATCTACAAAATAATCGATACAATAGCAGTTTTATGCAAGGAACCCTTAACGGAACCGGTTCGGGACCTAATACAGATGCATTTATTTTGGCGATAAACTCTGGGGGAACCGCTCCGCTATGG
>JABDCH010000107.1:0-239 GCA_013288205.1 Bacteroidota bacterium
CATCTCTACAAAGTCGGCATTTAATTTGAGGTTGTTGCGCATCAATATAGCGAACATAGCCACCTGGTAAAAGATGCCATAGCCGCAATTGCTCATACCAAAGGAGTTGGGTGTTTTCACCCAGATGTGCCAATCGTAATAACTTTCCCCTCCCTCATTCGCAGCATCGGGATTGTTAAAGCAAACCTCCTGTTCTCTATCAAAAAAGTAATTACGTGCTTTGTAATTCGGGTCAGCGT
>JABDCH010000107.1:249-6489 GCA_013288205.1 Bacteroidota bacterium
GTGTAGATAAGAGTCGCATTGCACAGGCTACCCCTGCCATCAATCATATAAATAACGGGGCTCACCACTTCCCTATCGGGAGATATATTTTGCCTGCGCACTACATTCACATTGGGGAACTGCCCGCTCTCCATATCACCCAACGACACCAACTGGTAGCCATATCCCTGCGCATCGAGCAGGTAATCGGTAAGCGTATTCCACCACTGGGAGTGGATGAAACTGAGTTGAGGATTGTTTTCCACTGCGTGATTGTCCTTATCAAAAAAGACAGGCTTCTTTAACAGCGTAAGGCGTTTTCGTTTTTGCCAGCAGGCGTATACATGTCCGTCGAGGATCAAGTCCTGGTAAATCTGCTGCATCTTTACCCTATAGGGGAAGATGGGCATTTCGGCTTCGGTGATAGCATCGCGCCACTCACGCAAATCAATCCGCACACGCGGAAACTGAACAGGCGCAATGGTGCGGCTTACATTCTTTGCATCGTAAGCCATATTGATAGGATTCACTTTATACTGCCCAAAGTTAGGCGACGCGGGATCAAACATTTCGGTAGGAAACCAATAGTTCTTGCCTTTGATGTTCACCTGTCCACGGCCCAATTCCGGAATAACGGTAGCCTGGTTAATATTGAAGAAATACGGTTTGCCGTCTACCTTTATAGAGTATGGCTTTTTGCCTGCCTTATCGAGCGAGGCGTTGTAGGATATTTTGCGAATGTTGCTCATGCTATTAATTATGAATTATGAGTTATGAATTATAAATTATGAGCGGTGAGATTATATTACACATGAATTACATGGGTCATAATTCATAACTCATAATTCATAATTGCTTTACCAGGTGTTTTCCAGTTTAATGTTTCCTCCTATGCGGATGCGGCCTCCCTGTATGGGTTGCAGCATAGGCAGGCTGGGGGTTATGTCGCCTTTGGCAACGGCCATGCACCAGTCTATTGCTTTCTCATAGCGGCGTTGTCGCAAGGCAGGAATATTTTGCGGAGCTATGTTGGCATGAAGCGTATAAAGTGCAACATCTACCATATTCTTCACCAGGCTGCGGTCTCGGTTGTCGCCATACGTCCACGATACAGGCATCCAGTTTATAATATCCGCACCGGGAGTATTATTCAAATTGCTATTTACCAACGATTGCCATAATTGGTCCCGATAGCTATCGGGATAACTAACAAATTGATTTTGGCTATAGGTAGTTACGTTGCTCCAGGCGCTTGCTGTTTGTTGCGGAAGTAAAGCCGTTACACTGTATGCTGTGCCTGTTCCCCAATAAGTAGCACCATGTATAGGGTCGTCGGGGAAGACATTAAGCAGGGGAATGTTTTGTTGTACCTCAAACTGGATGAGTGCCGTATGGTCATATCCCTGCGATGGGATGAGGCATTGATAAATTTTATTTCTCCAGAAAACAATATTTCCTTTTGTATAGTTGCCCTTGTTCACATCGAACACCGGGTATGGATAGGGAATATTATACAGCCCATAGTTAGGCCCCAGCAACGTCCAATAAGTAGCATTGGTGGGTGGTGCATCACTTACGGTATTGACGGTGCAGAGGTATGCATTGCCATCAGTATACGATACTAATGCCCCGGCGGTGTAATTCTGGTTTATCCATGCCGGATAGTTCAGCTCTGCCAATTGCCCCGCATTATAAGCGGCATTGGGAGCAAACACTACCGTGCTTGCGAAAGCAATAGTTACATCGTAACGCTGGCGGAGGTAAGAACTAATTTCTTCCTGTGCATCTTCTTCGGCATCAACCTGTACCAGCAAATCGCCTTTAGTAAGCTGGCTTAGGATGGTTGTTTGAATTTGCGGCAGATAATCGCGGGAACGTAAAAATGACATGTGTTTTTAAGTTTGGAGTGGTCAGTTATCAGTGGTCAGTGGTCAGAATAGAGATGCTTTACTGACTACTGATAACCGACCACTGACAACTATTTATTGCAAAGGTAGAACACGAAAAAGTGGTTTATAAAATAGTCAATGACTGTGCCGGGCAATGCCGGGCAAAAAGGGAAAAGAAATAGAAAAAATTTATTCTTCGCGGAAAGAAACTGATTTGCCGTGATGAATAATAGCAACTGAATCGGCAGGGGTAGCCTGTGCAATGCGACTCTTATCTACACAGGTTGAAGGCAAAATGCTGCCGCATACCAATAGCCTGATGGTAAATCCTATATAAATTGCTACAAGGGTAGTTTTCATAGCTTCCAATTCTGAAGACGAAAATATCCCCACTTTTACTTTAAGTCAACACTTATTCGACTAAAGCCGGAAAACAAGCAGTGTAATGTGGAAATTTATAGGTGAATAATACGGGTAATATTCACCTGTTTTCAAAATTATTTCTGTATCACCAATTTTCCTTGCCCAATCAAATTGCCATGGTTAGTCAGGAGCCTGTACAGATAAATTCCGTTGGGCTGTGCTAAAAGGTTTAGTTGATAGACATGCTGTCTCGCCTTAGGCAAGATCAGCATCCCATCATACACCTTTGCCCCAAGCATATTATAAATTTCTATTGTTTGGGACCCCGTCTCGCCTGAGGCGAGATCGGGATGACTGAGAGATAAAGTGAAATTACCCTTACTTGGGTTGGGGTAAACTTTTATATCGACTTGGTTAGAAAGGCTTGCAACACCTCCGCCAAGATTATGTAATGTAAGCACTGTTATATTGTTTAACGGTTCGATAAAAGTACTATCATCATTTTCGGCACTTTTAAATTCTCCGCCTGCATAATTTATTTCCATGGGCTGTGAAGCCAGTGCGTATACAGGTCCGCCCAATTGCGAAACATTGCCATTACCAAACAGATCTGTTGCAAAATATCTATCAGTTATCCCATTCGCACTATCGAAATTTCCGCCTATCAACAACATATCAGCAAAATTAGAGTATACTTTTCTTGGTTTATTTATCGAAAAGACAGGAAAATACCCTATACAAAGGGCTCTAACAGTGTCATTCACAACATTATCTACATAATTATTCCATGTATAAGTAGCGAAATCATCGAAAAAAGAAAGATATCTATTTGCAATGCCACCTGATGCTGTAAATGCGCCCCCAATGCATAATGACTGACTATAATCAGTCAAAGCATACACGGTATTATTGGTTCCAACGCCCAAGGATTCCCATGACGAACCGGATAGTTTTGCAATATGATTCAATATAGTTGCACCTGATTTAATAAACGAGCCTCCGGCATAAAGGGTATCATTACTGACCGCAAGGGCAAATACGGCACCTGTATCAAAGCCTTTTCCTGCGGGCGCCCATGCGCTTCCATTCCATGCAGCAATGCGATTTACAGTATCTCCATCGGCAATGGTGAAATCACCTCCGGCATAAAGTGTATTATGGTATACGCAAAGGGCATATACATTTCCATTCAATTGGCCTACGAGCGAATCCCACTTTTTAGCCGACGTATCCCAACGGGCTATATGGTTGGCCGCAATGCCACCGGCAGTATCAAATTTACCCCCGGCATATAAATGATTACTATACATGGCGAGTGCACAAACATCATTATTGATACCGCTTCCGAGAGCTACCCATTTACCCTGCGGAGGGCTGTAAGCAATATAATTATTAGTAGTATACACCCATTCGGCAATATTCAATGCAGGCTGCCTTCCGGCTATGGTAAAGTGTCCTCCAGCAAATAAGGGGCTTGGACCAATGCTATCCTTGAATAATGCCAATGATAAAACACGCCCTCCGGGGCTTGTCATACCTATAGAAAGGGAATCAAAGTCATAATATTGGCCTTGCTGCGCACTGCAAGGGGCAAAAAATGATAAGCCAAGTAATATCCCTGAAACAAGTAGTATTTTTTTCATATACAGATAGTTTGGTAAATACTTGCCGTAATAAAATGCATTAACAAAGATAGAAAATATTCTTAAAATAAGATTTCTATATCCTGAAAAGAGATTGCCTATTTCTTCTTCCTGTTCTCCATGATAGACTGCATATCTACCTGTGCACATTCAGTGAGTAATTGATGCACAACAGCCGGCGGCATTTCATTTGCATGGCTAAAATTAATACATCCTTTTTGGAATTTAGCCTTCGGAAACAACTTCTCATATTTTTCATGAATAGTCTTAACCATGTACATAGGCAATACATGCAGGCTCATGTGTTTTTTCCCGCTGCCAAGCGCATATACAAACTGTTTTTTTAGGGTATATATAATCATGTCAGCGCCCATCATTTTCGATACATCGGCAGCTAATTTTTTATTCGTCTCCATAACCATATCATGGATGGCAGTAAGTGCCTCTGCCCTGTCAGGCGCTTGGTTGGAAAGGTATTCGGCAACAGTCATTCAAAATAATTTGTTGACGGCAATGTAATAAAAAAATTGAAATAAACCAATATTTTGCCTAACTATTTAATTTTTGCTGAATGTCTGGAGATAAACTTTTTTTTTCATAGTTTTGTCTTACTAAAGGAACAGAAGCTATGGCAGTCTATCGTTTTAAAATATATTTTGAAGATGATGAAACAATCATCCGCGAAGTTGACATCAAGTCGACCCAAACGTTTGAAAATTTTCATACCACTATTCAAGGCTCCATTGGTTTTGATGGCGCGCATCCTACCTCGTTTTTTGTAAGCAGCGAAGGCTGGCGCAAAGGCAAGGAAATCATCCTGCTGCATAAGCACAGCAAGGGTTTGAAAGGCACCTGGATGCATGAAACCAAAATAGCCACTTATGTGGAAGATCCCCGCCAAAAGTTTGTCTACGAATTCGACCCCGAAGGAGGCAACTGGATACTGCTCATCGAACTAATGAAGATCATACCCGAAGCATCCGTAACCTATCCGCGTATTAATAAAAGCGTAGGTATTGCGCCCCCTCAATATAAAGTTACTTCGGCCGATGAAATTCTGCCGGTTGAAGAGGAAGAAGATGAAACAGCCGTTATAGTGGATGATTCGGAAGACCGCTATATCCATCCTGAAGCAGTAGAGCATTTTGGAGCAGGCGATGATGATGGACCCATACCACACATGGTGGTGAAAGAAGTGGCAGTGGAAATGGCTGATGAAGAAGCGATAGAAGAAGAAACAGGAGACGGCGAGGCATTTGATGAAGAGGACGAAAGCGCCGAACAGCACGAAGAAGAGTTTGAATAGAATTGATAATTGAAAGCGGAGAATGGAAATTTGAAAACCATTCCACCTCTTTTCGAAATAATCTTCAATTTTTAAACCCTCAATTTTCAATTGATTATGCGCCTGCTTTTTGCTTCGCAAAACCAACACAAACTAGAAGAGATAAAGCCATTGCTCCCACCACGGGTCGAGCTACTTTCATTGGCCGATGTGCAGTTTGAAGGCGATATCCCCGAAACATCGCCTACGCTGGCAGGCAACGCCCTCCAAAAGGCGGCATACATCTACACTAAATTTAAAATGCCTTGTTTTGCCGATGATACCGGCCTTGAAATAGATGCCCTCGGCGGACGGCCCGGTGTGTACTCGGCACGCTATGCCGGCTTAAACAAAAGCGCCGACGATAATATGGAGAAAGTGCTGAAGCAGATGAATGGAGAAACACAACGCAAAGCCGTTTTTAAAACCGTGATTGCACTGGCAGGTATGGAAGACCTGATGTTTTTTGAAGGAATTGTAAAAGGCACTATCACCAGTGAGAAGAGAGGAAGCAACGGGTTCGGCTACGACCCCATTTTTATGCCCGACGGCTATTCGGTAACTTTTGCCCAAATGAACATGGACGAAAAAAACAAACTGAGTCATCGCGCCAATGCAGTACTTAAATTCAGCAAGTGGCTGATGGAGCATTTGAAATAATAAAAAATGTCATCTGGCTTTTAGGAAACAACAAAATAACACTTATATTTACAGAATCCCTTTGTAATATTTTTACTGTAATAGTCCAATTTCGACTTCGTGAATTCAATTAACATTAATATTGAACGACTTAATCATCTTTTGAAGTTATACAAACTTTCAAAAGATGATATCCTATCACACCTAAATACTGAATTTAAAAAGCAGTTTAAGGAAGTTGATGTTTTCAAATCTGAAATTAAAATCAGCTTATTAAAAAAAATCGACTCGATTTTCCACAAAGGGATAAACTATTATATTGATCCGAAGGACTTAAAAGCATCAAAAGAAGAGAGCATCTTTTTCAGGAAAGATAAATTTAATGCAGAACTTAGTTTGGGTG
>JABDCH010000108.1 GCA_013288205.1 Bacteroidota bacterium
GCCTTGATTTTACTATCATTTTCAAAAATTATTGTATATCTATATACATTCGTATGGTCTTTATCTGGGGAGAATCTGAAAACCTCTGAAAATTTTGTCTCAAACCATTTGCCATTTAATCTCTTTGTTTGAGAGCCGAATTTAAAAATATGACCAATCAAACCAAGTAATGAGGTTTTACCAGTTCCGTTACCACCTGCAATAACAGTCAAGCTTTGCCCGAAATTAAAACTAAGCTGATCTAAATGCCTAAATGTATCTATCTCAAGTCTTTTTATTTTCATAATTTTTTGTGTTCACCTTCTTACTCATTAGCCTGACAATAATAAATCTCTCAGCTGTGTGAGGATAATCACCACTTTTGACAAATATAAAACAAATTGTTATCAATATACTAAGGTTTAAGAGAGCCTATTCAAAAGGAAATCAAAGAAGAACTTATCCAGTCATTGACTTTTCCCAAAACCCTTTTTCCATACTATATTTTTGTGGGCAGTATGAAAACTAGGGGGCTTTTAAATTTAGTAAAACGAATAGGAGAATGCCAGTTTTTATTGCTCCATTGCTTAGCATTGCAAAAAGCAATAGCCGTATTTTTAACGTATTCATATTCAATTAATTATAAAGCCATAAAATTTAAAAGCTATTGCTTTTCTATTGCTAATTCATTGCTGAATCATTGCTAAAAACTAATAATTATGCCATTTCAAAAAGGACAAAGCGGTAACCCGGCCGGCAGAACCAAAGGTTCTAATTACAAAATGAGTGCAGAACACCGCGATTTTTTGCGGGATCTGTTACGTAAAAACAAGGAGAAATTTGAACTCCAGTTGGAAGAACTAAAGGGTAGGGATTTTATCCAAATCTACACTACCCTGATGCAATATATCCTTCCGAAGCCTGCCACAGCCGAACTGAAAGAGGTTCCGCGATTGGAAGAATTTATTGCCATGACGCCCGAAGAGCGGCAAGTTGTTATGGAAGAAATAAGGGAATCGCTAAATAATGAAAAGTAACATCCCCAAAAAGAAGATGGATGAATGCTACTACTCAGATTATTATGGCTCAAATCCGGGTGGAGCGATTACTTGCCATCATAGCGCCTGAGGCGGAAGGAGTGCTGCCCCCATCCGTTAGCTTAAGAGAAAAATAGCGGATATTTTTTTTAATGTAGATTTGCAGGATGAAAAAGGAGAAATATTCAATTATAAAGGGTAGTGGATGTTATATACCTTCTCAAAAAATTTTAAATAAAGATTTTTTGCAGCATGATTTTTTTGGGCCGGATGGAATAAAATTACAAAAAACTAACGACGAGATCATTGCCCAATTTAACCACATTACCGGAATTAAAGAACGGAGATACGTAAGTGATGATTTGTGTACATCGGATATAGCGTACCTTGCAGCTAAAGAGGCTTTTGATTCTTCTGATACCGACCCCGAATTACTCGATTATATTATTGTTGCTCATAATTTTGGAGACATTAGTAAAGTCACTTCTCGAAGCGAGATGGTCCCCTCATTGGCTTCACGTGTTAAGCATCGTTTAAAAATTAACAATCCCCATACTGTTGTATACGATATTGTATTTGGCTGTGCAGGCTGGCTACAGGCTGTTATCCAATCTAATTATTATATACGTTCAGGCGAAGCTAAAAATGCCCTTGTGATTGGGGCTGAGACCCTGTCGAGGGTGGCAGACCCACATGATAGGGATAGCATGATTTATGCGGATGGTGCCGGTGCTATTATTCTGGGAGCTTGCGAAAGTGAGAATAGCACAGGAATTCTGTCTCACACCACTCAATCAGTTACCAATGAATTGGCCGGGGTTTTGAAAATGGGAAAATCGAATAATTTAAATTATACCGGAGATCAATTGTTTTTAAAAATGCAGGGCCGTTTACTATATGAGTATGCATTAAAAATTGTACCAAAGGCTATAAAAGAAACTATTGATTCGGCAGGCCTTTCAATTAATGATATTGATATGCTGTTGATTCATCAGGCCAATAATAAAATGGATGAAGCTATTTTGAAACGCTTGTTTGATGAGTACGAAATTAAAAACATACCCACTTACATTATGCCTATGACTATCTCCTGGTTAGGAAATAGTTCGGTTGCAACCTTGCCAACGTTGTATGACTTGCTTTCAAAAAATAAGCTGGAAAACTATAACATAAAAAAAGGAAGCAATATTATATTTGCGTCAATAGGCGCCGGCTTAAATATTAATTCGGTTGTATATAAAGTTCCCAATTAGTTTTGTGCAAGCTCCATCTTACAGCTATTAATGATTTCTGAGACTAATAGATTCTCTTCTTTCAAAATACTGAAATGATGTACGTTATTCATTTTCACTACTTCCAGTTGTTCTTGCGGATTTGTTAAAGTATAGTTTATATGATTAAACTCCAGCGTTTGTATATACTCATTCGTTAATTCTGAGTTTTTATTTTTCGAAATATCATCCGATAACATAGCTTTAAATAATACAGCCTGCGTATATATAAGTTTTTTCGAAATTGGAGAACGCACTAATTGAGTCTGCGCCATAAAGTAATCTTTGTAATGCCCCGTATGAACCCCTATATTTCCTGCTTTTTCCGCGATTAAAGCAAGTTCTTCATTGGTTGGTTCAGTTCTTAATTCATCCAAACGATCATCATTTAAAACAGAATCGAGTAAAAAAACAGAAATATTTTTCACACCTCTTTGCTCTAATATAGTTGCAATTTCCAACGCAATTTGTCCACCCAAAGACCATCCTAATAGTATATAAGGTGACTGTTCGTCTTCGTTTTGTATCTTATCAATATGCGATAGGTAATAGGCCGCCAGTTTATGTAAATTGGTTATTTGTTTTTTGTGGTATAAGTTGTATGAATCTACCCCATAACATGAAAAACGTTCGCTTAGTTTTTCTGCTAACGAAATATACACTTCACAACCTCCATTTCCGGGATGAATCATAAACATCTTGTCTTGATCGGTTGTTTTGTTCAATTTGATAACAGGCTGATACCGGTCAACTCCTTCTTTTATTTTATCTGCCAAACCTCTGACAGATTTAGCCATAAAAATATCGGTAAGATTTATGCCTGAATGGAAAGCACTGTTTACTTTACTGGTTAACCGGATAGCTAAAATACTACTCCCACCAAGCCGGAAGAAATCATCATCTATGCTAATTTTTAGAGCATCTAAACCTAATACCTCCGCGTAAATGGAACAAAGCTGTTCCTGTTTTTTATTTTCCGGTGCCCGGTAGGTTTTGCTATTAGTAAACTCCGGGCTTGGCAAGGCTTTTCTATCCAGCTTGCCGTTAATGGTGAGTGGCAGTTTTTCTAACTGAACGAATACAGACGGAATCATGTATTCAGGCAAATGCTTTGTTACATAGGTGAGGAGTAAGTTTTGATCTATGACTTCATCTGCCACATAATACCCAACTAAATAGTTAGTATTAGATGAACTTTGTTGCTCAGCAAGTACTATGGCCTGTTTTATTCCGGGATAAGAAGCCAGTCGTGTTTCTACTTCACCTAATTCTATTCTAAAGCCACGAATTTTTACCTGGAAATCATTGCGGCCTATGCATTCCAAATTACCATCGGGTAAATAACGCACTAAGTCACCTGTTTTAAATAAACGGCTATTCTTATTCGCTTTTTTTTCTGCTTCTGTTTGAAAAGGATTAGAAATAAAGCGCTCTCCGGTTAAAACAGGCAAATTTAAATACCCCCTGCCAACTCCGTCTCCGCCAATATATAACTCTCCAATAGCTCCTATTGGTAAGGGATGTAAATGACTATCTAAAACATACGCTGTAACGTTATCTATTGGCCGGCCAATATGAACATTACTACTATCGCTATTCATGATAGCCGTAACAGTTGTTTCCGTAGGTCCATATACATTTATTAAGTTATAGCCGCTTTTATTCAATTTATGGAGTAGTTCGGTATTTAAAGGTTCTCCCCCAGAAACTACGTGCTTCAGAGTGTAGATTGCTTCGATTGGTAATTGTTGTAAAAGAGAAGGAGTCATACATATATAGGTGACCTTATTTTTAATAAGCATATCTATAAAAGTATCCGGATGGAGCCAGTTAAGGTTCTTGGTTAATAATAAGGCATACCCGTTTAATAACGCCAGGAATATCTGGTCTACCGAACCATCAAATACGTAATTGAAAGACATTAAAATAACTTCATCGCCACTTAAGCCATACCTTGAGCTTACGCCATTAATAAAATTAACCACTCCTTTATGTTCTATCATAACGCCCTTAGGCCGCCCGGTAGTTCCACTGGTATATATTACATAGGAAAGGTTATTCGGTTTTGCTATATGAATGGGATTAAATTTTGGGTGAGTAGTTAGTTTATGTTGTAAGGCACTGTCATCTAGTTTTTCTATGGAAACTGATTCGTTCTTTAAGATGCTTCTCAGCTTTTCTTCATGTACAGAATTAGTGAGTATTAAGTTAGTACCTGTGTCTTCAATAATATAGCTTATCCTGTCTTCCGGATAAGTAGGATCGATAGGCACATAAGCGCCCCCTGATTTTAATACGGCAAGAATACTGATAAGCATATGTTCCGAGCGGTCAAGACATAGTAGAATACGATCATCAGGTTTGATATGATATGTTTCTTTGAGATAATTGGCCAGTTGGTTAGCGCGTTCATTCAATTCGCGGTAGGTAACATCTTCATATACTATGGCTATATTGTCGGGAGTTTTGGCTGCTTGTTCTTCAAATAGTTGATGAAGAGTTTTATCTGCCGGGTGTTCTTTTCCTGTGTCATTCCAGCTATAAATTATTTTATCATAATCAGTTGCTGTAAGATAGGTTAGGTCACTTATTTTTTTATCGGCCTTACGTAAAAGAGCTACCTGTTTTAAAATTTCTTTATAGGTAGTTATATACGATTGAATGCTAACTTCTTCAAAAATACTGGTGGCATAATTAAAGTAACCTTTAATTTCTTCGCCGCTATCATTTAACATAGTCGTTATATCAAACTTGGCTTTGCGGTTGGTACGATCGGCTTTAGTATGATACAGCTCAAATAACTGGGTACTGTTATTTTTTTGACTTTCAAAATCCTGCACCCCGAACATTACTTGAAATATGGGATGGCGCGATGTGTCTTGAACCACATCCAATTCTGATACTAATTTTTCAAAAGGCAAATCCTGGTGTAGTTGAGCTTGCGTAAGTGAATTACCAACTTGCTTTATAAAATGAGCAAGGCTTTCTGCGGGGTTTATTTCTTCCCGCAATACCAGCGTGTTTACAAAGAAACCAATCATATCTTGCAGCTCCTGGTGATGCCGATTTGCAATGGGTGTTCCTATTACAATATCTTTTTGATTGCTGTACGCACTTAGCATTAAATAATATCCGCTTAACAATAGGCTATACATACTTACACCAAGCTCTTTAGCTACAGCTTTTAGTTGATAACTGGTGGCTGCATCTATTTCGAAATGCAGGTCTGCGCCGCTATAATTTATCCTGGCAGGTCTTGGCTTATCGATAGGTAAATTCAATGTTTCATAGCCTGATAAGCTATTCTTCCAATACGTTAGTTGTGTTTCTAATACAACCCCGGTTAAATAATTTCGCTGCCACAACGCAAAATCTTTATACTGCAAACTTAGCGGAGCAACTACATGATTACCGGCATGTGAAGTGCCATCAAGTTTAAGCGATTCAAAATAATTATAAAAGTCTACCAGTTCTTTCGCCATAATATCGGTAGACCATCCATCAAAGGCAATGTGATGAATAACAATGCTTACATATACTTCACTTGCGTAATTACAGATGGTC
>JABDCH010000109.1 GCA_013288205.1 Bacteroidota bacterium
GCGGTTTACATTTCGCATGAATGGAAGGCTACCGACAGGTTGAAACTGACTTATGGTTTACGGGTGAGCGATCTGTCTGTTTTAGGGCCGGGTAATTTTTATACTTATGACGCTGCCGGAAACATCCTGACCAACACCGATTATAGCAGCGGCAAAATCGTTAAAAACTATATTAACCCGGAACCGCGCATCGCAGCAAGCTATCAGCTCAATGACAGTAGTTCGGTAAAGATATCTTATGACAGAAATGTTCAGAACATCCATTTATTAAATAATTCTACGGCAACTTCGCCGACCAATGTTTACCTGCCCAGCACCAATGTGGTCAAGCCGGAGATAGCAGACCAGTTTTCGATAGGGTATTACCGGACCTTTCACCAGAATGGCATCGAATTCAGTTCGGAGATCTATTACAAAACCTTGCAGAACCAGATCGATTATAAGGACGGGGCCAATTTGGTCGGCAATGAAAACATAGAAGCTGATCTTCTATTTGGCGCTGGTCGTGCTTACGGGTGGGAGACATATGTAAAAAAGAAATATGGCAGGCTTACTGGCTGGGTCAGCTATACGCTCTCCAAATCGGAACGAAAAATAAACGGCATCAATAACAATAATTATTACCTGGCATCACAGGATCAGACAAACCACCTTTCTATTGTCGGGATGTATCAGGCTAGTAAGAGATGGGTATTATCCGCTGACTTTGTTTACAACACAGGAACCCCGGTAACTTACCCAGAAGGAAAATTCTCTGTGGATGGTTCACCTGTTTATGCCTACGGCGACCGGAATAGCCAGCGGCTGCCCGCGTATAATCGCCTTGACCTGGGTGCAACGCTGTATGTGAAAAAGACCCGCAGGATCGAAAGCAGCTGGAACTTTTCCATCTATAACGTTTATGGACAGTCTAACCCCTATACCATAGTTTTCCAGGCAGACCCCAACAACATGAACCGGACACAAGTGCAGCAAACCACACTATTTAAAATGGTGCCATCCATTACTTACAATTTTAAATTTTAATACAATGAAAAATAGAAATATTTTTTTGATTTCAGCAAGTATCCTATTTGCTTTTTCGGCTTGCACAAAGACCATAACGCCAACGCTGAATAATACGACCCAACTGGTCATTGAAGGTGCTATCAGCGACACCACGGGCCCGTATCATGTCAGCATTTCAAAAACAGCAGACTTTTATTCGGATAACATTTATCCGGGCGTTTCCGGTGCTACAGTAGTCATCACAGATGCAACGGCCAATGTCACCGATGTATTGACCGAGGCCACTCCCGGAGATTACATTACCCATACCATCACAGGCATGCCAGGTCACGCCTACCAATTGAGGGTGACGCTGGACGGGAAAACCTACACATCAATCTCTACGATGCCGCAACCAGTATTGCTGGATTCGGTAACCATGGATTATTCGGTCAATAATAACTTCAGGCCGGTAGCGAACTACCAGGACCCCGTCAACCAAAAAAACTACTACAAATATTCAATGAAGCGCAATGGCATACACGTGAATCACTTTCAAACTTTTGATGACCGGTTGTCTAACGGCCGCTACATTAGGGAAAAACTGGATTGCGATACTGGCACATTTCATCACGGAGATATAGTAAATGTAAGTTTGGTTGGCCTTGACACAGGCGCATTTAATTTTCTCAAAGAGGCTGAGGCCGTCGCCTATGACAACGCCAACCTGGCGGCACCCGCCACACCAACTTCTAATATCACAGGAGGTTGCATTGGTTATTTCAGCGCGCAGACGGTCAGTAGTAAAGCAACAATGGTTCAATAGTGGCGAGAAGGCGCTGAATCCAGAGCCCAGGTATCTGTAATAGGCCCAGCTATGTATACTGTGATAAACACAGTATAAACGGATTTGTGCCACCTGAAAAATCGGTTCAATTTATTTCGCGATGATAACTTGAATAAGTCCGTGATGTTTTTTAAATGATTTTGGAGTGTTTTTACGGCGAATATAATTGTCCGTATGTTTGTTGATATTCTTAACCATACAGTATAATCTTTTTTCCGTCTTACGGGTTATTTCTAGCAGATCCCCCGATATCGATCTGACTTACATAACGAGTAAGTCTCATATTTCCCTTCAGATACAGTAGCCTGTCGATAACTTCCTGCGATCAGTGAACCCTGTGGAGAAAGCATACTATGATAATATTCTATGGGGATGGCCTGCTTGTACAAGGATTCCAGGCAAGAAGAATAGTAAGTGTATCATATCTGAAACTTGTAAAATCGCCTAGCTGTCAGATCAAATAGTGGCTATTACAAATAAGTATCACACCCTTCCAGCGCAAGCATTGAACACCCGCATCTCAATCCTTTTTGATGAAATTCCCTTTTTCGTCAAAGATCAGGTCACCGCTTTTAATTTCTGCTTCATACATTGTTTTACCGGCAGCGTCTGTAACTTTCCCAGCCTCTTTAATCTTTGCGCCTTTGTAATACGTAGCTACATAAGGTACAACTTCTTTGGGCAATTCACTAACCGGTATTGCTTTAACTATTTCGACAAATATGCCGGATGGGGTAAAACTAACGGAATTATCTTCCCCCGACTTCCCGCCCCAGTTCGCTTCATAATTTCCTTTTTCTTTTTCCCAACCAACTTTTGTCGCCTGTGGATATTTGCTGGCCAAGGCTGCTTTAACCACCCCTGGAACGTTCTCGCTTTTCAGTGCTTGTGCCATTACACAAGTATTTGTTATCATAAAAGCAAGAACTGTTAATGCTAACTTCCTTTTCATGATCCTGTTTTTTATGAAGGTAAAAAGTCATTCTGTAGGAAAATTGTACAGGACTGCCGCTGGCTGTTTAATTTTCAGGAGGGGCCTGTAAGCCACTTCCATTATCATCTTTTTCTTTGTTCTTTTTAAATTCAAGCTTCCCAAACTTATAGCTAAAACTTATTCCGAAAGTACGGAAAGGCACCTGCCGTAAATAAGTCTGGGTGAAGTTTGCATCTGACGTTGTTGACCGTTGAGTAACGTATTCATTGAGCGGGTCGGAGGCCGTTAAACCAATGCTTGCATTTTTATTTAGAAACTACTTTCTGACAGCTATGTTATAAGAAAAAAATGCCGGGCGTGTACTCTGAATCGTCCGTTGTAAGGAATTATAGTTACCAAATACTTCAGCAGTGGTGTATAACTTGATACCCACAAGGAACTGTACACCTTTGAGATTGACTGAAATTTTAACTGGTAGAAGGTCGGTAGTCGAGGTCTTTGTGATAAAATTCTTTGTTTTGCTAAAGTAACAAATACTGGCAAATATGTCATTGTTGTGCTTGCGATCTATTTGGACTTTGTGCGTGAAAGACACAGGTTAGAGATGAAATACTCTTACAGATGATTGCACTTAAGCTCAAGGCGCTTAGGGAAAAGAAAGGCTTATTCCAGAAACAGCTTTATAATGAAACTGATATTCATATCGCGAGTGATTGTCTTATCAGTATCTGAGTATGCTATTTACCCTCTATATTAATGCTTATAAATCATTGTCTCTTTCTCTGATCAATTCTTTGTATAAGCCTTCTTTTTCTTCAAGACATTTATAGTATTTTTCTTTAAAATCAACATTTTCCTGTACCGATAATAACATATTGCCGCGGCCTGTAAATAACCAATTCAAATTAAGTTCAGGAAAATTATTTGAAATATCTTCAATAATCTGACAACTTGGGCTTGCATTTTCAGTGTTAAATAGCCTGTATAATTTTTGCGGCGAATTATATTGTAAGTTAACTGAAAGATCAGTTAAGCTTAATTCTTTATAATCAAAGAACCATTTCATACGGATTACTAAATCTCTCATTATACATGGTTTATGTATTATGTAAACATTATTATTAAAACATGTTGTAAAAATACTAAAACATGTTTTAATTTCGTCTTTATTACAAGTAATTCCAAAAAAAAATACCCAAAAACCAAAGTTATTAAGATACTTCAATAGCGACATCAGACATTAATAAAAATTTAAATAAATATATTTATGAAATTCAAAAATATACAGAGAATTACGGTTCTTTTTGTTGCAATGGCATTTATTCTGAATATAACAAGTGCATCCAGATTGTTTGCTCAGAACATTTATGCGAATAAGATTACCGACAGCAGTGCTGATTTTGTGAATGCATACAAGGCGGCAGATTCAAACTTGTCAAACTACGCATATCTTTCTAATACATTAACGCTACTGAGCACCTCTTACCTCAAAGCGGCATTTCCTGCAAGCGGTGTTGCCGGAGACATAATAAACATACAGGTGCAGAGCGGTACCGGGCTATTAAGCGCCAGCCTCCTTAGCAATGTTACCGTAAGATTATATGATTCACTTGGCACAAATGTAAATACAGTAACCGGTGGCAGTGGTCTGTTGCAGTTGTCGCTTCTGTCTCCTGGCAGCAATATTTATACTATCAGGCTTTTAACTAACCCTATTGATACTTATACTTTCAAATCGGCGCGTGTTGAGTTCAATAATGTACTTACACTTAACCTATTGAGTGAATTTAGGGTATATAATATCTTTTATCAGCAACCATGTCCCGCAGTGTTAGCTAACTCAGTGTATGCTTTTGGCACCAACAATGGGCTACTAAGCGGCTCTGTATCCAACCCAGGAAATGCGGTTGATAACAACCAGTCAACTTATGCAACATTAAACGTTCCGCTCGATCTATTATCACTATTCCCGCCAGCCTATCTTGATCTCCACTTTTCAGCATATGGACGAAGTGGTGATTATGTAGGTTTTACGGTGGCGACTGGCAGCTCATTACTTTCATTATCAGTCCTTCAGGATATATCAATAACAGTCTATGACGAATTTGGAAATAATGTAGGTACATCACCAACATTTTCTCTTGCCGATCTAAAGTTACTTGCGGGCTCTACAAATAAATATACAATAGGTTTTGTTACTCCGTCAGGTAATCATAACATAGCCCGTGCTAAAATAAATTTAGCCAGCGCTGTAACATTACTGGAAAACATAGAAGTATTTAATGCCTATCATTATCGTATAGATCGCACACCAATAGTTATATCTACCAGCGGACCTACCACTTTTTGCTATGGTGGCAACGTAACACTTACTGCATTTGATTCTTTAGGTGTTAATAATTTTTTATGGAATACTGGAGCTACATCCCGTTCTATAACTGTTACTACTTCTAGTACCATCAGACCATAAGTAAGAATAGTTACCACTCCCTCCGGTTACTAAAAGGCTAATAGAACCATTATTACTATTGCTGCAGGTATTTGCTGTAATGACTGGAGTAACATTCAGGTTGTTTTTATTTACAGTAACAGTATCATATGCCGTGCATGAATTAGAATCAGTAACCTTTACTGTATATGCTCCCGCACTGGCAATATTTGTTGAGCTTGTTGTAGCGCCATTTGACCATAA
>JABDCH010000110.1 GCA_013288205.1 Bacteroidota bacterium
AAAACTATTACATAATACCCTATTCAATTATTCGTTACATTTGAATAAATCATCTATTAAAATGCCAAAGCAAAACCATTCGCCTTTTATCCCGCTTCCCGCTTTCCGCTTTTTGCTTGTTATTGTCCTTTACCTTTTACCTTTCTTTACAAGGGCTGCATCTATATTAATACCGATGGATGATGAGCAAAAAGACCATTTAAAATCGTACGGAATAGCTTTTTGGACCTTAAAAAACGGCGAAGAGGTAAACTGGCTGCTCAATTACCGTGGTGGCAGTTTTATGATGAATTATGACAAGAAAATTGAAGACGAATGTAAAATACGTGGTGTTAGTTATGAGGTTTTGCCGGATGCCAAGGTAAATGAAATTATTACCGAAGTGAGAGACCCATCGGTGAACATGGACGTGGTAAAGCTTGAAAAAGCACCTAAAATGGCGGTGTATTCACCAAAAAACAAACTGCCCTGGGATGATGCTGTAACGTTGGTACTAAAATATGCAGAAATACCCTACGATGTAGTTTATGATGAAGAAGTTATTAGGGGCGATTTACCGAAATATGATTGGCTGCACCTGCATCATGAAGATTTTACAGGGCAATACAGTAAGTTTTACGGCGCTTTCAGGTATGCGCAATGGTATAATGATGATGTTAAGATACAAGAAGCTACAGCGCATAAACTCGGCTTTAAAAAGGTATCGCAAATGAAGCTGGCCGTAGCCGAAAAGATACGTGATTTCTGCGCGGGCGGTGGTTTCCTGTTCGCCATGTGCTCGGGCACTGATACCTTTGATATTGCGCTGGCTTCTGCAAATACAGATATCTGCGAGGCGATGTTTGATGGCGATGCTGCCGACCCGGATGCCCAATCGAAACTGGATTTCAGCCAAACCTTTGCTTTTCAGAATTTCACATTGGATATGAATCCGCTTTCGCACCAGTTCAGCAATATTGACGTAACCTCTACACGCCAGGTTGACCGTACGCAGGATTTCTTTACGCTGTTTGATTTTTCGGCCAAATGGGATGTGGTGCCAAGCATGTTAACACAGAATCATGATAAAGTGGTTAAGGGTTTTATGGGACTAACCACTGCCTTTAATAAAAAGCTGCTTAAACCCGGTGTAACCATAATGGGCGAAATGAAATCAAACAACGAGGCCCGCTATATTCATGGCGAATATGGTAAGGGCCAATGGACCTTTTACGGAGGCCATGATCCGGAAGATTATCAGCACATAGTAGGTGATCCGCCAACTGATTTAAAACTCCATCCTAACTCACCCGGTTACAGGCTGATTCTGAACAATGTTTTATTCCCTGCTGCCAGGAAAAAGAAACAGAAGACCTAAATTCAGCTTACAATTAACAGCTGGCAGTTTTCAGTTCAAGACTGTATACTGGTAACTGCAAACTGCCCACTGCAAATGGGGAACTTAATTATAAAACGACCATGATACGCCTATTTTAATCAAGCTGTCCATTTGCGGGTAACGGTTCACTGTGTAAAAACCCGGACTAAACAGACCCTGATTAGCGTAATCATACATAATAAAAAAGTTGGTACGCTGTAAGGTAGCCTTAAAGAACACACCCGCAACCGGGTATGAAGAGAAGGTAACATTTGGGCCGTTATAAAACTGTCCCAACCCTACTGCGTATGATGGCGCCGCATACTGCGAGTTATAACGAACATCTATCCCAAGGTTTGAATATAAAACATGGAACAGGAACATTTTATAGTATAAACTGGTGTAAGTGTAAAATTCTGGCGTACGCAATGTGTTTTGATAATCTGTTTTTTGATAAACCAAAAATTCATCCAAATGCCACCTGTGCCAGGCCAGGCTTTTACCCAAACTTACTTTAAGCAGATTGATATCGGAATTTAATTGTGTCGGGGTTGCATCAATGCCGTTAGGTTGCGCCGTAAAATATAAATAGTCGGAAATTAAAAAGTATTCGGCCTTCAGATCAAACTTCAATAAATCATTCACATAGTGAAAAGATACGCTACTGGTTTTCTGATTGCTGAATTTATCATGGAATATAAAGTGGTTCGATATCCAGTCGGTATAAACCAATGGCGGCGAACTACTTTGTGTATAGCCCTCAAATGTTATTCTGCCAGCCTTTTGGCCGCCCGCAAGCAGCACCTTGGCGTCATATAAAAAATCGCCTGCATCTCTGCCCTGGGCAATTTGCTGAAAATCACCCTCCAGTCCTATTTTATCGCTGAACTTGTAGCTGAATTTTGCCTTAAGCGTAATATCCTGAAAAGAAGCATCCTGCACCTTCGTTGCCGTGTTTACCTTATTACCATACTGATTCAGCGCGGTATCGGCTACATACTGCGTATAATGGTAATAGGCTTCGGCCAGGCCAACATCAAGCTTTACTTCATTTTTTACAAATTTCACCGACTTACTCCGGAGGTAAAAACTATAGGAGAACTCGTTTTGCATATGCTGCACCGTGAGTGAATCGCGCGAGTAATTGGATGCAAAATAATAGTCGGGAAACACATTGTAAGTATCGGGCTCGTTCTGCAAAAAGTTGTATTTGCTGGTACTATAATGAAACGTATAGCTGACGCGCTGAGTGGGCAATATGCTATTGGTTCCGTTGTCTTTTTTAGTACTGTCTATTCTGCCTATGTAGTAAAATTGCTTCAAATACAATCCGGTTTGTTTCCATTGTTCATAGGTACTTTGCAATCGTGTTGGTTCCGATTCCTTTGCAATTGATCCGGTTTTAAAAATAGAGTCGTTTTGAATTGAACCGGTTTCAGGAGCTTTTAAATTATTATAAATAATATTGCCCAATAAGTTGTATCGTTTGTTTTTTGATTCATACCAGGCAAAAGCAGCTGCATTTACATCACTAACATTTTGAAGCAATTGCTGGCTGCTGTAAAAACCCTGTGAGCCTATGAAATTGGCGTTGAACCCAATATTCAGCCGCGGGTTAATGTTTTGCGTGTGCATCAGTTTAAATACCTGTTCCTTTACACCACCTGTCACGAGGTACAGGTCTGTATACGGAACACGGGCGCGGTAATAGTTTATATCCTGCGGATTTAAAAGATACAGATCAAGCGTGTGCAGGCCAGCATCAAAACCAATTTGATGCGATGGTTCAAACAACAGGCTTCGCTGATCCAAACCCAGGTTCCCCAATCCTATTTTAGGACTACGCGGCTGATATAGCGGACTATAATTCTCGAAGTTTACAATACCTGTATCGAGCTTAAATAATTGAGTACTGTCTTTTAGCAATCGTTCATTGGTAACCCTAATAAATTTGGAGCTAAATAGCGAGCGGCGAGCAACAAATAGTAAATAACTATTTGTTGCTCGTCATTATTCGTTATAAAACATAACAGAATGAATTTATTGGGAATTGTTGCCGTATCAGGAAAACCGGGATTGTGGAGAGCTTTGGCTCAAAATAAAACAGGATATATTTTAGAGAGCCTTGATGAGCAGAAAACTAAACTGGTAGCAAATATCTCTACCGCTAAACTGGCCGCTCTTAATGAGATCACCATTTTTGGGTTAGAAGATGATATTAAACTGCTGGATGTATTTGAAAAGATGAAAAATGCTTCATCGGTACCTGACGCAAAAGCTGATGGTAAGAAGATGAGAGAATTTTTCAGAGAAATAGCACCAGATCATGATGAAGAAAAGGTGTATGCTTCAGATATGAAGAAAATCATCAGCTGGTACCAGGCGTTGAAGGACTTACCTTTATTTAGCGAGGAAGAACCAACCGCACCTGCTGTTGAAGAAACTCCCGCTTCTGAATCCGTAAAAACAGTTGAAGCAGAAGCCGCTCCTGAAAAGCCAAAAGCAAAGGCTAAAAAACCTGCTGCCAAAAAAGCTGAGTAATATTACCACTACGCACGTCATTGCGAGGTACGAAGCAATCTTCTATGTTGAAAAACAAGCTTTGGATAAGGATTTATTCATATTTTTCTTAAAAAAGACAATAATTGTCGTTACCATGTTGAAATATGGGTAACTCACAGAGTTATCCATATTTCAATATGGTTGGCCATAATCCTATAAACCACACTTCTATAAGTGAACATCTTTACAAAGAATAGCGTCACAAGTTGGTTGTTATGATAATAAATGCGGGACGCAAACTCTAAGAAGTGAACATCTCTTATGAATTAATTGGAGCGTCACAGATTGCTTCCAGCGTTGACCCGCATATATGGTTTAATAGCTATTTTATTTTTTAAGCCATCATTACCTGATAGGCTGTTTTATTCTTCAGTACAAACCGTACCCGGTTAAGCAGTTTACGGGCTACCTTAACAATTGCTTTGTTTTTGTCCATCGTTCTTACTGCTGATTTATAAGCCAGCAGTAAAGAAGAGTCATAACGAATACACATCCAGGATACTTCAATAAGTATATATTTCAGATATACATTACCACGTTTGGTATTGCCGCCTACCCGTTTGGTATCACCACTGTCATGCTGGTCGGGTATCAAACCAAAATAAGCGCTTAATTCCTTTATGGTCGGGAACCGGTTAATATCACCAATTTCTGTTAATAATATCATTGCTGTTTGCAGGCCGATGCCTGGAATAGACATTAATAAACTTACCCGCTGTTTATATTTATCCGTTGCCGAAAGCGCTTTAACCCGTTTATCCAATATGAACTCCTGTTCCTTAAGCATACGGAGTTCTTCTAATAATACCAGCAAACTGATAGCAGCCTCGCCTCCCGGGCTGATCGTCGACAACCATGTCATAAATCCTTTTCTCCAACTCTTGCCCTGAAACTCTCCGGGAATAGCAATACCAAAGAAGTTCAAAAATGATTTAATCCGGTTCTTCACCCGGGTAATGTCACGGGTGATCTTGTCATTAATCCGAAGTAGCGACCGGTCTTGCTGCTGCTCTATGTCTGGAACATAGATTGGCTCAAAATCTTTATTTTTTAACCCTCTGGCTAATTTACGGCTATCTATCCGGTCGCTTTTTTGCCTTTTCTCTTTATCGCTGGTAGGCACATCCGCCGGATGGATAATCATACAATTGATCCCTTCGGCACTCAAATCGCGTTGGGCATTAAAACCTGCAAAGCCTGCCTCATACACACACCTGTAATCGGCCCCAGGATAGTGCTTTTGTAAAAATAATGACAGCTTTTTGCTATTCGGTTCCTGTGTGAAATTCCGTAACTCCATCTCTTCCGACATAATTGTTACGTTCCAGCTTTTTAAATGAGAATCTATCCCTACATAGATACGTTCTCCCCTAAAATCTCTTAAATTTGTTTGCATGGCTTCGGGTTTTAGTTTTCACTTTTGTTAACTAAAGTTACTGTGAAACTTTATCCGAAGCTTCTTTTTCAAACATACCAACTCTAAACTATACAGAGCGAATTAGTTTAGAGGTTGCCTTTTTATTTGTAGTTA
>JABDCH010000111.1 GCA_013288205.1 Bacteroidota bacterium
TGTATACGTGTTATTTGGGCACAAGCCTATTGCGGTATGAGTAGTTTGTCCGTTACTCCATGCATAGCTAACATTGCTTGCTGTATCGGGAGCCCCGCAAAGCATCAGGGTCCCGGTAGCAGTTGAGTTGCAGGAGCAGGCGTGGGTGCGTTTTTTAGACATCGTAGGTGGGTCGGGCGGGTCTATTTGTACACTGGCGACAAAGCCATTTCCACAAACATACATTGTACTATCGGCCATTGTGTTTAACACTACGTCATATACAGCCCCTTTAAATGCCCCTATAGTGCCTTGATAGGTAAGAGAAGAATTAAGTATGTCCACACTGTCGGAATGTCCGGCATAGATATTATCACATAAATCCACATCAAGTCCTCCCCAGGCAAAATAAGTCTTGGATAAACTGACACTCATATTGATGGCCCCTGTGTTTTTGTCTTCTTGCCGCAAGGTATCACCATCGTATAGGTATGCCCAATTAGGACTAATGGCCATCCCGTTCATTCCATTAGCAAGCGCATAGGATACACTGCTCAATTCCTGGAAGTTAAACCCATCATACGTTAATAATCCGGTGGGAGAAAGAGCCGGGACAGGCACGCGTAGTAACACATTATTATCCAGTCTAGGATTTGCTGCGGTGCGGGCCGGTGCCATATAAGCAGTATCTACAATGGGGTCGGAGCCGATGAAATACATATCATGTCCTGGCGAACGCGGGGGGACACCTAATACATTTTGGACAGTGTACGTAACATTATCTGTATCTAAGGTAGCTGCCTGGTATGAATTTGCTGTTCCTCCGCCGGCAATAACAATTATATTGCTGCAGACATCGTAATATGCTCTCCATTGTTCGATCAATGTCCCGAGTTTTAATGTACTAACTAATACCCCCGATGTAGTTATTTTATCAACGTTACCGCCGGATCCATTAAATCCTTCGAAGCAAAAAGAAGCCCCGGTAGTTTTATCGACGCAAAAATCGCCATAATAAATCCCAAAAGTAGAGGCATTGAAGGTCCACTGCTGTATCCCCGCACTATTATATTTTGCTAATTGGTAAGGGTTCTCACTACCAAATATATAAACGTTTCCACTATTATCGTAATCTACATCATACGCTCCGTTATGCCCTCCATTTCCGCTATATGCAGTACTCCAGTTGGTAGACCAGGGATCTATAATTAATGTTTTTCCGACATCTGGTTTCGTTACATGAAACGATTCGGTGTTATCTTGTAATTGATAGGATGATGTAATGGTATCACTTTGTCCATCGCAATAACTCTTGGGTGCATGATCGGTAAAGGTTCCCCACCCGTTATTGATTTGCACATTTCCATCCTTATCAATGAACATATTTGGGGCTCCGCCATATTTTAATTTTATCTGCGAAATATCAGCACCCGGATGTACAATTAATGCATATTCGAAACCATCTTTTCCTTCAGGGAATGTATATTTAACATCTATGCCCGGATATACATTTAGGCAGGTTACACTTTTGAACACATTCACTTTAATGGTACTCTTGTCATCGGCACCCGGGTAAGTATAATAATACGTTTGCTTTTCTCCGGGTGTTATGCTCATGCTATTGGTAGAGCCTTCCCAGGTAGCTGTTAGATAATGTTCAATGGGTTTATTTTTCTTACTACCGATGTCATCAGGATCAATAGCCTCACCCCCATGTTTTTCTCCTTTTGGGTATTGGGTATATTTGTAGATGAGGCCGTGCGGAGTAATAAAGACATACACATCGCCCATCTGTGCCCCATATAATATCTTGTCTCCCTTAGGCAAACTTGCAAACTGTCCCCCGTTCTCAATAAACACTTGGTGGTCGAATGCATTGGCCATCCACTTTATTTTTCCCTTTGAAGATGTGGCCTTTTTACCAGAAGTGGAAACAATACTTTTCTGTCCCATTAATGGAATAATGCCCATTAAAAGGAAAACTAGAACACCATAAAAAAATAAGTACTTTTTCTTCATTCAGGCTTTTCAGAAAAGAATCAATTGTCAATAACAGCTATTTACGTCTCTTAATATTTAACCCTCAAATTTATATATATATTTTAAATCAAATATAATTAAATTGACTATAAACCATTCTCTTTATAACCCCATTCCAGGTTGTATCCGTATTATTATGTATAAACTACTTATATTTACACCCTGAACAAACCGACTACATCTGAACTCAAGTAAATATACCGAAGAAGAATTGGTTGCATCGCTAAAAAGCGGCGACCAGGCTGCCATTGGCTTTCTTTATGATAATTACTCAGCAGCATTATTCGGAGTTATTGTAAGAATAGTTGAAACTCACCCTCCTTCACCGTCTGACCGGGAGAATGCAGAAGATGTGCTTCAGGATGTATTTGTAAAAATCTGGAGAAATATTTCTTCGTACGATCCGTCTAAAGGAAAGCTGTATACGTGGCTCATTAACATAGCCCGGAATACGGCTATTGACAGCTTGCGTGTAAAGGACCATAAGTTAAAAAGCAAAATCCAAAGCATTGATAATTCCGTACGTAGTATCAATAGACAATATAGTGTATCAATCCATCCTGACCACATCGGATTGAAAACATTGGTGGATAAAATGAAACCGGAACACAAGCAGCTAATCGACAAGCTTTATTTTGAAGGATATACCCAGGAAGAAGCGGCAGAAGAACTAAAGATACCACTTGGAACTGTAAAAACACGAGCCCGAACTGCTATCAGCCAGTTAAGAGAACTTTTTATTGAGAAAGACACGACTCTGAAATGAACATGAACGAATACATATCATCCGGAATACTGGAATCCTACGTTTTGGATGTTGCCACGCCTGAAGAAATGAAGGAAGTGGAGATGTATGCGTCTATGCATCCTGAGATAAAACTGGAACTGGAAGCTATTGAAAAAGCTATGCATAGTTATGCAACTGAACATAGCATTACTCCCCCACCCCAACTAAAAGATAAAATACTGGCTCAAATTGCGGCTGAAACAAGCAATTCATCACCGGCGAAAGAGCCTGTTACGCGTTCGATGAATGAAGGTGCATCAAGCAATTCACGGTTCTCCACATGGTCGATAGCTGCTTCATTACTGTTTTTGATTAGCGCAACATTTGCGATATATTACGGAGTACAAAACGGACAGTTAAACAGTTCCATAAACAAAATGCAACAAGCTAATACTGCCCTTTCAGACAGCGTGAAAGCTCTTGCCTCGAATATGGATCAAATACATAACGACATGGCTATTATGCAAGATACCGCCTACAAAGTAGTAAAGTTGAAAGGTTTAAAGATTTCACCTGAGTCGAAAGCCATGGTTTGCTGGTCTCCGGCAGATAAAAAGGTATATGTGGAAATTGATAAACTTCCATCGGCTCCATCCGGAATGCAATACCAGCTTTGGGCTATTGTTGATGGAAAACCGGTTAGCGAAGGCATGTTGACAGCCGGTAATGGATTACACCATATGAGAGACGTTGAACACGCACAGGCATTCGCCATAAGTCTTGAAAAAGCAGGCGGAAGTGAAACACCCAAGGGAGATATCTATGTGATGGGGGCTATTTAGTTTCCATTTAACATTCTTAAACAAATTTTGAAATCCGGCGATGAAAACTCATCGTAAATTTGGTAACGTTAAACTTCAAATACTATGACAAACCGATTTTTTCTAACTGCTGCTACGTTGATATGTACCTTTGCAGGTAGCATCTACGGATGCAGCAATTCATCTAAAACAGATCCGAATAACTCAACTCAAAATTCAACTGAAACTATGACACAAAACACAGCAACAGACACTAATAAACACTACGAAACAGCCATTTTTGCAGGTGGATGCTTTTGGGGCGTGCAATACTATTTCGAAAAAGCAAAAGGCGTAATTAATACGGTTGTAGGGTACACCGGCGGCCATGTGGCAAACCCCAGTTACGAACAAGTTTGCAGCCATAATACAGGACATTATGAAGCCATACAGGTTACTTACGATCCGAAGCTAACCAACTATGAGGCTATGGCTAAATTATTTTTCGATATACATGACCCTGAACAAACCGATGGACAAGGCCCAGATATTGGCCAACAATATATGTCGGTGGTATTTTATGCCAACGACACTCAGAAACAAATTGCTCAAAACCTGATAGACAAACTAACTAAAAAGGGACTGAAGGTTGCGACCCAGCTAATACCTGTTACTACCTTTTACCCTGCTGAAAACTATCACCAACATCATTATGACCATGAAGGCTCTACGCCTTATTGCCATCATTATGTAGATAAGTTTAATTAAACTGATCTTCACACGAGAAAAAGGCATTCCAATAATGGGATGCCTTTTTAGTTTTATCTTTTTCTATACAAATGTCAGGAAGCCTTACTCGCCCTATCCTTTTCTTCTTCCGCTCCGCCTTTGCTGTGCAAGGAGCGTGAGGCTTGTGAATTACCAAAATTATAGGTGAATGATATTCCAACAAAACGGGTATCTCTTCGCACAAAAATGGTTTGATTGAAGTTTGCAAATGTAGTAGTGCCTTGCGTTACATCATTCCAGAAAATATCGTTAGCGTTAATTTTAATGGTTCCTTTATGATTGAGTACATCCATCTTTATTCCCGCACCCATGGTAAAGGTTCCTTGCAAATAGAGATACCCTAAATCGTATCCTGAATAATAAAACCCATCTATTTCAAGACTCAGATTTTTAGTAAGCGTAATAGTGTTGTTATCATTTATATCCCAAACAAAACGTTGGGAATTTAATGGAGAAGAAGAAAGGTTGGCGATGTAATGATTTACAAACGCATCGGCCCCCACAATTACATTAAGCCATTTTCCGATTGGGTTCTCCGCAGAAAAATTAGCCATGTATGTATCGAAGCGGTTTAGGTTTTCATTGGTTTGCTCCGCAATATTATTGCTTCCGGGTAACGGAAATATTACGGTAGTAATAGCATTTATGGTATGTGTGTACGAAAATGCAAGGGTGTATTTTTCTTTATAGGTATCGGAAATCTGTATGGAGTATGCATTTTGAGGAATCAAATACGGATTGCCTTGCAAATAAAAAGTTGGATTAACATATAACCGGAATGGGTTCAATTGATCATAAGTGGGGCGGTTGATACGGCGTGTTGCCACTATTCCCAAATCATGGTCTTTGGCGATGGAATCATCCATTGAAATAGTGGGGAATAATTGTAAAAAATTATGTGCAAACTGCTGATTAGTGGTTACCTGGTTTCCATTTGCA
Organism: Bacteroidota bacterium; assembly: GCA_013288205.1. Taxonomy (GTDB): domain Bacteria; phylum Bacteroidota; class Bacteroidia; order JABEUT01; family JABEUT01; genus JABEUT01. Next base: position 5,275 of record JABDCH010000111.1, read on the forward strand.
ATGGTTTGTTCGGCACGCAACCCAACCTCAAAATCGGCTTTGCGCAAGATTCTGTTATAGCTCACATATGCGGCATTTATATTTTCTGAATAAATAAAATGATTGCTTTGTGTGGTATCTAAGGGGGCTGCGCTGGTAGTTCCGTC
>JABDCH010000112.1 GCA_013288205.1 Bacteroidota bacterium
TTTGTTGGCAACCAATTCGGGTGTTGAGTACTTTTTAAGTTGCCTGTTTAATAGCTTATGGTCTGGCATGCTAATTAGTTTCTTCGTTAAAGGTAGTAATTGTCATGGTTTGATTATGCAGTTCGCACTTTGCATTTGTATTTAAAGGAGATATTTCTCCATACGAGTAAAAGCCAGATAATAACGTTCCCTCACCAAATATTTCTTTTACCGCTTCAATTTCTTCATCAATACGTTTGCCAAGTATTAGTTTACGGCCCACGCAGCTTATAAGTAATGCCAGCTTGGGTTTAGCTGAGAACTGTGTAAGTGCTGTTGCAGCAGCATTTGTTGCAGCATCAATTAACTTATCAAAATTGGCTTTCATAAACCTGATATATGATCCTTCGGGAATGTCACCTGCAAAAATCATACTCTGTTCGTCATTATCTATTGAAAGAATTGTGCGAACAACGGCATTTTCGGTGCCGTCTGGTCGTACATAAAGAGGAAATAGCAGCGCCGATCCGGGTAATTCATCAGCATATTTACCAAGATATTGTTTATACAATTCCAGTGCACTCTTATTATCTATTTCATAAAGCCGGTTTGAAACCGAACGGGTAACTTTTTTTTCGGGGCCGAATATTTCCCAGCCGCCTAATGAAGCATGCCCAATTTTTAAACTTTTACCATAAAAGCCAATGGCGGCAATGTTTCCTTGTTTGGGCTTTTCGTTACAGCCTACAACTGTGTAGTTAAATTTATCACCATCACCTGCCAGGCCACCAGTAACCGGTATGTTGTGAATGTTAGCCTGTTCAATTCCTCTAACCAGTTCGCTACCGTTTACAAGGCCCCCATCAGATATTATCATCACATAGCTTAGCTCCGCATTATTTAGTTGATCAAAAAGCATTTTGCCAGCTTCAAAGCTATTGGGTACATCCTTTATATTTAGGCTTGTAGTTTTTATCGGGGTATTTTCAAACTCCATAATAATGATGGTAACGGTATCGTCCAAAACTGTATTATCATAAATTTCTCCGGATGTTGAACACAATACAATATTTGCCGTGGGATAACTATTGTATAACATTGAATAAATGTCCTGTTCAAGTAATATATCTTTACTGCCAAAACCCAAAACAAGCAAATTGCCGTTTCCACTAATTTCATCCCCTGCCTGGTAGGTGGTTATCCCTCCGCAGTACAATTTTTGAGCTACTTTCATATAATTTATGCCGGATATTCTATTTTTAATTTATCAATTACATTTAAAAGGGTAGTTTTCAGCATATCGATATTTTGATGCAGCGCTGTATTATCTGCGTTTTCGTTTCCTGTATTTTCAATATCTCTTATCAGTTGTTTTAACGATACAATGTTTAAATTATCAATACTGGGTTTCATCTGGTGTGCCGACCGGCTAATTTTTTCCATGTCATTTGCGAGGTTGGCGGCTTCCATTTCTTTTAACATTATTGGTGTTTGTTCGCAAAATATGTTTATCATTTTTTGCATAAAAACCTCGTTCCCTCTGCTTATTGCCTTTAGGGATGATAAATCATATAATTGTTGTTCGCTCATAATACATTGTGTTAAATTGGTTGAGGGATGAGAATGTTTAATCCATTTATCCAGCATGTCTAAAAATTCTTCTTCGTTAATTGGTTTTGTAATATAATCGTCCATGCCGGCTGCTATGCACTTTTCCCGCTCTCCCTTAATAGCCTGGGCAGTGAGTGCTATAATGGGATGGTTATAACCACTTTTACGAATTGTACGCGTTGCATCAAACCCGTTGATGCCCGGCATTTGTATGTCCATTAAAACTACATCGAAACTTCGTTTTTTAATCAATTCTATAGCGTTACTGCCATTTGCCGATTCAGTTACCTGTGCTCCGTAATTCTGCAATATAATAGAGGCCACAAGGCGGTTTAATTCGTTGTCATCTGTCACCAGTATCTGTTTATCCTTTAAAAAGTCAGGCCGGAATTGCACCTTAGCCTTCTCTACCAGGTCTTCGTAACGGCCTTTTTTAAGTCTCAAGATGCAGGTAATGCGTGTGCCTTCGTTTTTTTTGCTTTTCGCATAAATCTCACCATTCATCAATTTAACTAAATCCTTACAAATACTCATACCCAGGCCGGTACCTCCATATCGCCGGCTCACCGAGCCAGACTCCTGGCTGAATTTATCAAAAAGATGTTTTAGGTACGAATCATCCATACCAACTCCCGTATCAATAACTTCTATTTGAATTAGTTGGGCTGTATAACTATCATTTAGCAGTTTAAAAGTTAAATCGATAGATCCCTTCTCTGTGAATTTTATTGCATTGCTAATCAGGTTCAGCAATACCTGATTTAACCGGTAAGGGTCGCCGATTAAAACGGGCGAAATATTTGCGTCAAAATAAGAGCTGTGAAGTGTAAGACCTTTTTCCTCCGCTTTATGCGCCAGTACCTGTATAACCCTATTAACTGAATCTTTTGGCTCAAAGCCAATATTTTCGATATTCAGTTTACCGGCTTCAATTTTTGAAAGATCGAGTATATCATTAATTATTATCAATAGGTTTTCTGAGGCTGAGTGAATAACATCAAGGAAGAATAGTTGTTCGGTAACAAGATTTGTTTTTAACAGCTGGTTAGTCATGCCCATTATGGCATTCATTGGCGTTCTAATCTCATGGCTCATATTAGCGAGAAAAACCTCCTGTGTGTGCGCTAAATTTTCAGCATTTTTCCTAGCTTCTATTAATTCGGCTTCCTGTTTCTTTTGGTCGGTTATGTCTAAATGGATACCGATAGAGCCAACCAGTTTGCCTTTGTCATTATATCGTGGTGCCCCACTAATCAACCACCATTTTTCTTCCCCCTTTTTATTTAATAGTTTTACCTGGTAAGCATCAGCAATCCCGCTTTTACGTAATTTTTGTTTTTCTTTAAAAACATTCTCGTTATCGCCCTTAGTTAGCAATAGCGAAGCGTTTTTACTCAATAGTTCATCGAGGGTATAACCGCTCATTTCGCAAAACGTATTATTAGCAAAGGTGATCAATTCATCATTATCTACTTCAACCAAACCAAGGTTCATATTGGCTATTATGTTGCGGTATTTTGCCTCGTTAATTTTTAAGGTTTCTTCAATATTTTTTCTTTCAGTAATATCCTGCATAAAGCCGGTAAATACTTTTGCACCACTTTGAGCGATATATGAAAATGATGAATGTACCCCCTGCCATTTAGTGCCTACCCCCGGAATGGTTAATTTCGATTCATCATAAAACGGCTCCAATGTATTTTTGCTGTGTTTGTTTTTTTTGAGAATCCTTTCTCTGTCTTCAGGTTGCACATATTTTAAATAGTCTTCAAAATCTTCTGCTTTAATCCCAAATATCCTTTCAATAGCCGGGCTTATATATCTCAAACCTTCTGTACCATCGGGCCTGAATTCATATTCATAAATCACACCCGGTATATTTTCAGAAAGCGATTTAAATTGCTTAACGCGTTGTTCCAATTCCGTTTCGGTTTGTTTTATTTTCGAAATATCTGTGTGGGTACCGCTTATCCTTAAAGGTTTTCCATTTATATCGTATTCAATTACAGCACCTCTGTCTAATATCCATTTTATGGCGCCATCGGTATTAACTACGCGGTACTCCATACTATGCGAATCAATTAATCCGGCCTGGTAATTTAGATAGGTTGTTTTAAGCTGTTTTAGTTCTTCGCTGGTAAGAACGTCCCACCAAAACATTTCGCTGCCGCTAATTTTGTGAAGTACAAACCCCGGGTCGCTGCTGGTTTTTGAAAAAATGGTTTTCCCTGTTTGTAGGTTGTGCTCCCAAACATTGTCTCCTATTTTTTCAAGCGCAAGCCTGAATCTTGCTTCTGATTCTTTAATCAGTTCTGATGCATTTTTTTCGCTGGTGATATTTTCTTCAACCGCAAAAAAACCTATTAATCCTCCGTTTGAATTGCGTATGGGTTGCCCTTGTATTCGTAACCAATATGCTCCGCCGGATTTGGAATAATTTAAAATTTCGGTATTAAATGGCAAGCCATCATTAATTTGGTTTTTTAAATAAGCTATTGTGTTTGGATCGGTATCGGGGCCTTGTAATAAATGCCCAGGCTTTTTATTGATTGCTTCGTTAAACGAGTAACCTGTTAGTTTGGTAAAGCTTTTATTAACCCAGGTAATTAGTCCTTTTTCATCTGTTAATATTACAGGGTTAAGATTATCTTCTGCAATTTTTGACAGTACTTCAAGTTTCTCTTCTTTTTGCTTTTCCAGGGTTATGTCTTCAACTATGGCAAAACACCTCGCTTCTCCGTTGTTGCTTTTATATAATTTCCCGTTTACCCGTCCCCAAAACCAGGTACCATCTTTTCTGTAATGTATTAGTTCTTCGGTAAATGAGCTTTTTTTGCCAATGGATTTTGCAATACGTGTTAATATCAAATCATCAGTTAACGGTCCCCGGCAAAAATCAAGTGTCATCCTCCCTATAATTTCATCGTAGCTATATCCGGTTAGCCTGCAAAAGCTTTCATTTACCCAAAATATTTTCCCCTCTACATTGTTAAATACTACCCCATTATCATTTGAGCTCGCCACCAGCGAAAGTTGTAATAAATCTTGTACGATCCCTTCCCGGGTGCAATCCTCATTTTTTAAATTGGTAATATCCATTTTTTAGCAACTCTAATTCCTTAAGTAGCTAAAAACTATACCAAGTGAAATGTAAAAGTATATGCTATTGATAATGAGGCATATATAATATATTATTTGAGAATTGTATCCAAAATATGGAAATAATTCTCAAATATGGAACCTTTTAGTTTAATTCACCGCTTTGAATCATTTTGTAAATTGTACTCTTGCCAATATCAAGTGCCTGGGCAGTGGCAATTACATCATCATTGTATTTTTTAAGATATATTTTAATAATCTCGCATGTTTGTTCACGCAAGGTTTTGCCATCCATTACAAATACATCATCTTTTTGGGTTGAGTTAAAGGTAATGTCATCTGCCTTAATTTCGTTATTGTCACACATCACGGCTGCTAAATCAATTATGGCTTTTAGCTCCCTCACATTTCCGGGGAAGCGGTAATTCAATAATTTGTTTTTTGCTTCCTGTAATATGGTTATGGCGCCCATTTTATTTTGCCTGGCAAAGTCATCAGCAAAGTGCTTTGCAAGAATTAATATATCATTTCCACGTTGTCTTAATGGTGGCAGCTCAATTGGTAAACCGATTATCCGATAATAAAGATCTTCCCTGAAATTTCCTTTTTTAACTTCCTCTGCCAGGTTTTTATGAGTAGCCACAATTACGCGGATATCCAATTTGATTTTTTCGTTGCCACCAACTCTTACTACTTCACGTTCCTGCAAAACGCGTAATATTTTGCTTT
>JABDCH010000113.1 GCA_013288205.1 Bacteroidota bacterium
ATTATGAAATATTTGAAGTATTCAGCCATCTTGGTCTTGGCCTTATGTGTAAGTTCATTTACTCCACCTGGAAAGCACAGAAAACCTACTTTGCCTGCTAAGGATTCTTTTGGACATATCCATTGGATACAGGCTACTTCTTACCATGCTTCGATGGATAGCAGCGGAAATATTATAAAGGGTGCTATGATAAGCGATACGGACATAAATGGCAACAATCGGCCTATGGCTAAACTGCCCATTGAGGCTTGGGCCTATGATGAGTATGGTAACCAAGTGGAGCATGACAAATGTTATGCCAATGGTAAATTATATAACGCAGTGATCCACCGGTATTATCCGAATGGAGATGTGGAAGAAATAATAGATTCTACTACCGAGCCGGCTTATAAAAGAACATGGAAATACACTTATAGGTATGATAATTCGGGCAATATGCTTGATTCTACAGAATGCTATTACGATGATTATGCTCCCATGAAATTATATAGCAAGGGTACAAATATGTATGGCTCTGATGGAAAACTATTACAGACATTTCTTTATTCAGGAGATACCGTTGCACCAATAAACCTGACTCTTTACCGATACAACGACGAGGGGAAATTGGTGGAAATAGGTAAAAGCAGGATAGAAAATGGAAATATCAAAGATATGATGCCCACGGAGAAAATAAATTTCTGGTATGATAAAAAAGGAAGAATGACAGATAAAGCTATTTATCGTTTTCATCAGGGGCTTGTGGAAGATGTGAAGAAAACCTTTGACAGCAACGGATACCGGGTTGAAACATATCATTATGCAGGAGATAAAGTGCTTACCGGGTCAGAGACAAAGAGTTTTTTTAAGGCTACCTACACCTTGCAGGAAGACAGCTACGATGCCAACGGGACATTGGTGGAGTATACCATCTCGTATCTTGATTCTGCCAAGCATGTAATGGACCTGGGAAAATTCCATATTAACTATCATAAAGACAATCCCGGAAAAAATGATACGGTGATGATTCATCACCTGGTGAAAGACGATCGCTACAATGTGGTGCAAGATGAGGGAGTTTCAGATGATGGTCAAACTGTTTCTCATCAGTCATACCAATATACCTACGATTCAGTTGGCAACTGGATAGAAAAAATATTCTTCGACAATAACAAACCCGTTAAAATTATTGAAAGGGAAATAGGATATTTTAAAGACTGAAAATCTATTCCGATACTTTCTCAAAATATTTTCCGGTGAAGCGATAGGTAATAAATTTCTTTGTTACATGGCCGCCTTTATAAACCAGAGGTATTTTAATGGACTGTGTTGCTTCATCAAATTCTATATTATTATCGGAATAAGAGCCATCTGCATTTTTATATTGTCCTGTGGCATTCCACTCATAACCTATTAGATTATGGAGACCTGTTTCAGTTTTAAATAGGGAGACCGTATTATTCAAATTCCCATCGTCGATGGTAAATGCGTTAACTGCATCATAGTAGTTATATGATGAGTATTGGTTATGCTGTGCAACAATATAGTAAACCCTGCCGTTTGCTTTAAAGGTATATATCGCATAATACAGAGATGAATTATAAGCATCTTGTCCCTTAATGAATGGGGGATAGGTTATTGCATACAGGGTGCCATTACATACATATTGTATTATACTGGTATAACTTCTCATAGCGCCTCCTTCCTCATTATCCCAACTGTATATTCGAAAAAATTTATCAGCCGAAGTTATTATATTAATACTTTTCCATCCTTTTTTTAATGTATTAAATGGCCAATTTAAAGTAGCTGGAAATGTTTGGGTAAAATAGAGTAATCTATTCTCAAAAAGGGTATCATATTTATAAAGTGAATCATCAGGGTTTAGTTTCCCATCTGTTGAATCGGTATGAGATTTTTCATACCAATCGCTCATTTTATCAGCGTATGTACGCAACTCTTTTTCTTTATTTACCATGGCGCTCTGCGCCCTGCAGAAAGGCGCAAGTGTGATGAATAAGAATACTATTTTTATGCTGCGCATCTATTGAATATATGCCTCAAGTCTCCCTCTTTTTCTTCTTCGCTGCAGGGAAAAGAACATTATTTAAAATAAGCCTGTAGCCCGGCGAATTGGGATGAAGAGCTAAATCGGTAGGTGGGTCGCCAACATGGTGTTGGTAGCATTCCGGATCATGGCCGCCATAAAACGTCCAGGTGCCTTTTCCAAAATCTCCGTGTATATATTTTGCTTCGTTAATGCTTTTATTTTCGCCCATGATGGTGACCGAAGTTTTTATGAATTGCTCATTGAAAGCAGTTGTTTGTCCCCAAAAACCTTTAATTACTTTAGTGTGGTCCTGGCACAACATCGTTGGCACAGGGTCCCACTTAGCTGAAAAATCAAAGAGTGTGAAATAATCATTCTGCTCGGTGATACCATATCTTGGCACTCTTGTTAAGGACACATCAATGTTTGATTTAGCATAATCACTTGCATCGAGGCTTACCGTGAAACCTTTAAAAGCGAAACAGTTATCGAAATTGAGTTTACTGTTGCAATTAGGGTCGGCAGGGTCTCCGTCAAAAGGTGTCTGACAAATATCAATGCCATCGGCAGCCAATGCAATATCATACGAATCGGGTGCCGAACACATGGCAAACAGGAAACCTCCTCCGGAAACAAATTCCCGTATTTTCTTGGCTACGGCTAATTTCAATTGCGATACTTTTTGGAAACCTAATTTATGAGCTGTGGCTTCCTGTGTTTTCACATCCTCCTGGTACCATGCAGCATTTTGAAAAGCCGCCCAAAATTTGCCATACTGCCCCGTAAAATCTTCGTGATGCAGGTGAAGCCAGTCATATTTAGGCAGTACACCGTTCATCACATCCTCGTCATAAATTATATCATAAGGTATCTCAGCGTATGTGAGCGCCAGGGTAACGGCATCATCCCAGGGCAATTTGTTTTTAGGAGAATAAACGGCAATGCGCGGAGCCTTTTCCAATTTCACGGCATCCATATTTACCTCGGGGTTGCTTATCTGTTGTATGATAGACGATTCCTGTTCGTCGGCAATTAATTCATATTTTACATTGCGTATTTTGCAGGCATCTTCAAAAATAGTAGCATCTGGAAAAATAAAACTCCCGCCGCGGTAATTCAAAAGCCATTCTACTGTTACACCTTCTTTCAGCGCCATATAAGCAACTCCATAAGCTTTCAGGCATTGGGTTTGGCTTTCATCCATAGGGATGAAAATATAAGTGGCTCTCGCTCCTGCAATAGAGAAGAATGTAAATAAAAGCAGAGCAAGGCTCTTTTTATAAGGCTTCATACGAAAGCAAAGCTATGAAATTCCGCGGTTAGAAGGGTGATAATAAACGTTAAAGGGAGAAGTTATTCAACCTTCATAATTTAGAAAGGCCCTTCATCTTTTATGTCGTTCGTTTTTGTTCCCTTCGTCATAGTTCTTGGAGCATCAGGCTGGTAATCATTATAATCGTTCAGCGGAGGCCCATCTACAAATTTTGCATACTCTTTCAGGAATCGCAGATGGACGCTGTCGAGCGGGCCATTCCGGTGCTTGGAAATAATTATTTCTGCCGAATCGGGATGGCTTTCAGGGTCTTCCAAATCGTAATAATCTTCCCGATAAACAAACATAACAATGTCAGCGTCTTCTTCAAGTGCACCTGAATCTCGCAGGTCAGATAATTGAGGGCGTTGTTTTGCACGTCCTCTTTGTTCAACAGATCTACTTAATTGAGATAATGCAATAATCGGTATATCTAAATCTTTTGCTAATGCCTTTAATGTACGTGAGATTAAACTTATTTCTTGTTCACGATTATCTTTGCTTTTATTGCCTAACATCATTAATTGTATATAATCCAATACTATCATTTGTATATTATGCTTTCTTTTCAACGAAATTGCCTTATTTACAAATTCGGTAATTGAAAGTCCTGGAGTATCATCAATATAGATAGGTGCATCAGAGAGCTTGGAGACCTTGCATGTTAGCTGTTCGAATTCATAGTCCTGCAATTGTCCCTTTCTAAGGTTGGAAAGAGAAAGTTCTGTTTCACTTGAGATTAAACGTTGTGTTAGTTGCCTTTCGTTCATTTCAAGTGAAAAAATAGCTACTGGCATTTTAAAGTCGATGGCAGCATTACGCGCAAGCGTAATGGCAAGGGCTGTTTTGCCCATGCCGGGACGAGCGGCTATAATAATAAGGTCTGAACCTTGCCAGCCCGATGTAAGTCTGTCTAATTCTGTAAACCCACTTGGAACGCCCGTAATGCCGGTCATTTGACTGTAGGCAGCGTTAATTCCATTCAAAGTATTAGGGACTAAACTTCCGATGGTTTTAAATTCTTCACTGTTATTAGGAATATCCTTATCTTCCATGACACTAATAATTTACATTTTATTCTAAAACGGCCCTTCTTCTTCTATGTCATTCATTTTTGAACCCCTGGTAATGGTTCTTGGAGCTTCCGGCTCGTAGGTATGATAATCGCTTAGTGAAGGCTCATCAACAAATTTTGCATACTCTTTCAGGAATCGCAGATGGACGCTATCGAGTGCGCCATTCCGGTGTTTGGCAATAATTACCTCTGCCGATCCGGGATGGCTTTCCGGGTCTTCCAAATCGTAATAATCTTCCCGGTAAACAAACATTACCAAGTCGGCATCTTGTTCTATAGCTCCCGATTCCCGCAAGTCAGATAGTTGAGGACGCTTGGCTCCTCCGCGTTGTTCTACCGCACGGCTTAACTGGGAAAGTGCAATGATGGGAACATTCAATTCTTTCGCTAAACTTTTCAGCGCACGCGATATGCTGCTTATTTCCTGTTCACGGTTACCGCGCATATTATCATTTCCACTGGTCATTAATTGCAGGTAGTCGATCACAATCATTTGTATGTTGTGATTTTCTTTTAACCGGCGCGCTTTTGCACGTAATTCAAAAACAGATAAGGCGGCCGTATCATCAATATAAATAGGTGCATCGGAAAGTTTGGCAACCTTTGAAGTCAATTGCTCAAACTCATAATCTTGTAATTGCCCTCTCCGCAGGCCGGAAAGTGAAAGTTCTGTTTCACTTGAAATCAACCGTTGGGCAACTTGCAGGTTTGACATTTCAAGCGAAAAAATGGCCACCGGTACTTTAAAATCGATAGCGGCATTACGCGCAAGCGTAATGGCCAAAGCCGTTTTACCCATGCTGGGACGGGCTGCCAGGATAATAAGGTCGGAACCCTGCCAGCCTGATGTAATCCTGTCTAATTCTGTAAACCCGCTAGGAACGCCGGTAATACCGGTCTTTC
>JABDCH010000114.1 GCA_013288205.1 Bacteroidota bacterium
CAAAACGGTGTCTGAAGGGACATCCTGATAAAGTGATTTGCGCACACTGAACAATTCCCCGGCGGCGCCAACTACAGAGTATAATTCAGAATCCCATTTTTTAAGGGCCGATTCATATTTCCAGTAAAAACCTTCGCCTGCGGAACTGGCATCGGCGTTCTCATCAATCTGCACTCTTTTTTCACCGGCAACAGCACCAACTGTATCATCAGCATAATGCCTGCAGATGTTGATTAGTGCATCTTTATTAAGAAAAGTGTTAGCATCTGTAAACACAACAATTTCGGTATCAACAAACTTCATAGCACGATGTACCGCGGCAATTTTGCCTGCACGTTCAGGTTGATGAAGTAATCGAATCTGGTTATACCGGCCAATAATGTCCGGTGTTTTATCGGTGGATCCATCTGTGATAAATATCAATTTAAACTTTTCGGTGGGATAATTTAATTGCAGGGAGTTATTGATTTTTTCCTCAATATAAAATTCTTCATTATAAGCGGCCACCACCAGCGTACAAGCAGGTAACAATTCATCATCAGTATGGGGTAGGGTAGGTTTCCCTTTAAATAACCGTTTTATTTTGATTAGGAGATAAAGGAGGATACCATATCCCATAAAAGTATAAAAAACAATAAAAAGGCTTAACCAAAATAACGTTTTCATGAAATGGTGTTTATGGGATATCCTAAATTTTTACTGTTTCGGTTATGGGTTAAATTCCACCAAACAGCTTTAAAAAGAAATGGAATAAAATTATAGTTTTTGTCTTTTATGTAAGCCAATACATTGCGCGGAACCACCAGCAAAATAAAATAAAAATAAAACACTGTCCGGTTAAATGCCGGGGCATTCCGCCGGATAAATAGTATCCGGTTCCGGTTCATAAAGTACTCTTTCAATTTGCTTTTTTTTCCGACAGAAACCGACTCTTTATGGTAAATTAAGGCATCCGTACAAACCCATGTCATGTATCCTGCTTTTTTAATGTGTTCGCACCAGTCAACTTCTTCGTAATACAGAAAGAAATTCTCATTCATCATACCAGCCTTTTCAATGGCATCTTTCCGAACCATCATTGCCGCTCCATGGCAATAAGCTGTAGGGCCGGTTATATTATCATACTGACCGTTATCTGTTTCGCGCAGCCCGATACAACGATTACGGCAGGTGTAATAATTCATGGCTGTATAACCAGCGTATTGTACCAGCGTTTTATTGGAATAGTATTTTATTTTAGGTGATATAATACCCACCGAGGGGTTTTTGTCAAAAACATCTGCGAGTTTAGCTACCAGATCAGTGGTGAATTCAGTATCGTTATTAACAAAAAATAAATAATCGCCTGTGGCATTTTTTATGCCGAGATTGTTACCGCCTGCAAAGCCTAAATTACTCCCGGAGCTAATAAATTTTACTTCGGGGTAGTTAGATTGCCATTCAGTTGAAATATCCCTGTTACTGCCGTTATCGACCACTATTACCTCGATATTTGTATAGGTACCGGGTATTGATTTTAATAACTCTTCGGTAATCCTGGGTTGATTAAAATTTACAGTGATAATAGATACCTTTTTCATTTAGTTTTGGCAACCCTGTCAAGGCATTGTTGTAATACAATGGCAAATTGTTCGTCATTAGGCGGAGCAAAAATAGTATTGTGCTCGCCCGGTATTTCATGAACATTTACAACTTTCAATGCAAATTTGCGCCAGCCCAAATATTTAAAATCGGCCATATAGAAAGTTTTCTTTTTAGCTTTAAACAGGTCAACAGTAATATCAATCGGTTTTTGGAAATAGTTGCGTTTTGCTTTTGCGCTGGCTTCGTCAATTTCATTATCATAAGCAAAAAAGCCTTCCAGTTTTTCTTCCTTACCTTTAAATAACCTCCAGTATAATCTGATTAACTTACGCTTAAGAATGAGTGATTTGTATTCAATAGTCCTTTTAGGATCTTCAACAATAAGCACAAAACTGTAAAGAAACTGCATTATAAAAAGCCAGATCCGGTTTAGAATCCTTTTTAAAAATGGGTCGTAACTATCTGTTTGTTTGGCATACGTGTCAAATACCGCCAGCATTTTTACTTCTTTACCCTGTTCAATAAGTTGACGAGCCATTTCATATGCAATAGTGCCACCCAATGAATAACCCGCAAGTGCATAAGGCCCATTCGGGTTTTGCGCAATAATTTCGGAATTGTAATTAGCTGCAATTTCCTCCATTACATCTAATGGTTCATCAATGCCGTTTAATCCTTTAGCCTGCAAGCCGTAAACCGGTTGTTCTTCGTCCATATTCATAGCAAGTGCATTGAATAGCAGAACATTTAATCCGGCGCCATGTACAATGTATAAGGGCATTTTTGAGCCTTTGGGCTTTATGGGTACTAATGAGTCCCAGGTGATTGATTTGGCATCGACATTAAGCCTTAGCGAAAGCTTTTCGATAGTCGAATGTTCAAAAAGAGTGGCAAGGGGCAGGCGTTTTCCGGTCAGTTTTTCAATTCGTGCCATTATTTGAACAGCAACCAATGAACGTCCACCCAGCTCAAAGAAATTATCAAATATGCTGATCTTTTCAATTCCCATTAATTCCTGCCAAACTTCGGCAACCTGTTTTTCAATATCTGTACGCGGGGCAATATATTCGCCCAGGCGACTAATATTATTATAGTCTGGCTTCGGCAGTGCTTTTCTGTCGATTTTACCATTCGGAGTAATTGGAATCGATGTCATCAACACAAAATCATCCGGCACCATATATTCCGGAAGCAAGGCTAACAAGCCCTGTTGCCATTCAGTTATTTGAGTTTTAAGGTCTGTCGTTGTATCATCTTCGTTTAAAACCACATAGCCAACCAAACGGGGATCGCCCGGTATATCTTCACGGGCCACTACAACAGCTTCTTTTATTCCGGCTTGTTTTATTAGGCTATGCTCAATTTCTTCCAGCTCAATGCGATAGCCACGCACTTTTACCTGGTGGTCAATACGGCCAAGGCACTGTATATCACCGTTTTCTCTGATTTTTCCCAGATCACCGGCACGATACATTTTTGCCCCTTCAATATTTGAAAAAGGATCATCAATGAAACGTTCGGCTGTTAAATCCTCACGGTTTAAATATCCTTTTGCAACGCCTTCTCCACCGATAAAAATCTCACCAATGTTTCCATCGGCAAGGTTATTTAACGCTTCATCTAAAATGTAAACCTGTGTATTATCAATCGGTTTGCCAATGGTAATGTTCTCCGTATTATCAATGAGCTTCACGGTTGACCATATGGTGGTCTCCGTTGGCCCGTACATATTCCAAAGAGCGCTGGTTTTGTGCTTAAGTTTGGTTACCAGATCTTTCGGAAGCGCTTCGCCACCGCATAGTATTTTTATGGGGAGATAATCATTCCATCCGGCCTCCAGCATCATCCGCCATGTATATGGCGTGGCCTGCATAAAAGTTATTTGTTCATCCTTCACCAAATCAAGCAATAAACGGCCGTCTTTTGCCGTATCTGAGTTGGTTAATACCAATTGTGCGCCGCTTATCAGCGGAAGATAGAGTTCTAATCCTGCAATATCAAAGGAGATGGTTGTAACCGCTAATAATTTGTCATTAGCGGTTATACCAGGCTCTTTTTGCATGCTCAGTAAAAAGTTAACCAGGTTAAAGTGCCTTATCTGGACACCTTTTGGCTTGCCTGTTGACCCTGATGTATATAAGATGTAAGCAAGATTATCGCCATCGATGTCTACCTCCGGTTCGTTATCTGACTGCGCTTTTGCCTTTTTTAACGCATTTTCAATCAACAATTCAGCAGCGGCTGATTTAAAATGATTGTGGTATTTATTGGAGGTTAACAGTATTTTAGCTGATGAATCTTCCAGCATAAATTCAATCCGGTCTTTCGGATATTCGGGATCAAGTGGTACGTAGGTTGCGCCTGCCTTTAAAATAGCCAATAAGCTGATAACCATTTCAGGCGAGCGATCCAGTGCTAATGCAACAACATCGCTGGGCGTTATACCTTCATCAATTAGCACCCTCGCTAATTTGTTCGACTCCTGATATAGAGTTTTATAATTAAAAACCTGACCATGAAAGCTTAGCGCTATTTTGTCGGGAAATTGTAAGGCACATTTATTTAGGAAATAGGGAAGGGCCTTGTCTTTCGAAAAGGCGGCAAAAGTATTGTTGTAGTTTTTTTTATTAGGGATATGTACTTCAGTACTCATTCTTTTTCTCTTTCTGAATTGATATATTTCTCAATTTTAACCATTCAATGTTTTTAAATATATCCTCACTTTTTATGGTAACAATAATATTGTAATTTAATGGATTATTTAGTATTATGGATGTGCGGCGTATGAATAAATTTCTTGTTGGCACCCTTCAATTTAAATAAGAGCATCAGCATAGTGAAAAATATTAATGGGATACGAATTAATGCTCCAAAAAACTTTTCGTTATAAAATGCAGTTGGTATGGCTATTATAATGCCGATATAGCACAATACGGTTGCTGATAACCACATTTGCCAATTGGGCCCGATTCCAGGTGTGATCAGCGATATTAACAACATTAAAGGCATTAAGCCCAGCATTAATATGCGGGGTAATATGGCAGTTTGATAAATTTCATTGAAATAATCAAAATTGCCACGTTTAAAAAGCTCGGTAAAGCCGGTAACGCCATATTTTTTTAGCAGGTTAAACTGAGCAGACAGCCACCTTCTTCTTTGCTTTTTAAAAATCTCCGGGTTACTCACCTTTTCATCATAAATCAATGCATCTTCAGCATAAGCTACGCTTATTTTATTGCGTGTAAGTAATATGCCCATCTCTTTATCGAAACCACCTACAGCATCAATTTGCTGCATAATCTCTTTGAATAAAGTATATTCAAGCGCCATTCCTGAGCCTATGATTGCTGCTGAAAGGTTAAAAACCCTTTGC
>JABDCH010000115.1 GCA_013288205.1 Bacteroidota bacterium
CGTTTTTAAAGCTAATTCTTCGGTGCCTGTTGTTTGAGTAACCTGCTTATTTGAAGGAAGGTGGATCTGCTTAATAGTATCCCCGGCCGAGAGCAGGACACTTCGTTCAATAAGGTGTTCAAGCTCCCTGATATTTCCGGGCCAGCTGTATTGAATCATCTCCTGCAAGGCGCGATTGCTAAAGGTTGTAATCTGTCGGCCAGCTTTTTTTGCAAATCGCTGGATAAAGTAAGCAGCCAAAAGAGGAATGTCCTCCTTCCTATCGCGCAGGGGCGGTAAAGAAATTGGGAATATATTTAAACGATAATAAAGATCGCCTCTAAACCTGCCCTCGGCAACCTCCTTTTCCAGATCCCTGTTCGTGGCCGCCACTATTCTTACATCAACCTTTATTGTTCTTTTTCCGCCTACGCGTTCTATTTCCTTTTCCTGCAATACACGAAGCAGCTTTACCTGTAAATCAAGCGGCATCTCTCCTATTTCATCTAAAAAAAGAGTGCTGTTATTAGCCAGCTCGAATTTGCCAAGTCGTTGTTCGGTGGCGCCTGTAAAGCTTCCGCGTTCATGCCCAAATAATTCACTTTCTATCAAATTGGGTGGCAGGGCGGCGCAATTAACTTTAACCATCAACTTATTTTTTCGTGGAGAGTCGTTATGTATCGCCCTTGCTATAAGTTCTTTTCCGGTGCCTGTTTCACCCAATATCAATACAGTACTATCAGATGGTGCAACCTGGGAAACCAATTTGAATGTTTTTTTTATCGAAGAACTTTCACCTATGATATCACTATAATTTTGAGCTGTTTCTATTTCCTCCTTCAGGTAGATCTTTTCTTCCTCAAGTTGTTTTTTATATTGGTTGATCTCGGCCAGCTGTTTATTTATTTTTTCATTTGCAGAGAGATTGGATACGGCGATAGCTATCTGAGAGCAAATACTGGTAAGGAGGTTAACCCGATCATGAAGCTGAATAAAAGATCCGGAAAGTTTAAGCAGCAAAATCCCGATTAATTCATTTCCCAGACGTACCGGTATGCTCGTGATTTCTGTTACACCAATTTCTTTCCAGTATTGAACATACCTTGGAACAACGTTCCGGTCATTGTATTTCAAGACATTATGTGTCAGTGGTTTGTCCACTCTGATCATCACATCCATCACATTGTCATCGATCGGATATTTCCCGGTTATAACCTCATTAAAATCGGGAAACTTTGTCCACGCTGCGCTTAAATCATATAAGTATGGCGTATGCGTAACTTTATCATCGTTGATGATGTGCATACAATAATCTTCAATAATTCCCCATTCTTTGAGCTGTGCATTGATAATTGTTGAAATTTCCCGAGTAGTTTTCACAGAAGCAATGGCATTACTGAAGGCGAGCAACCTTGACTTTTCATCTTCCCTCCTTGCAATTTCCCCGTTGGCAATCATATTGGATACAGCAATTGATATTTGATGTGATAAACCTTTAATAAGGTTTTGCTTATTTGTATCGAATACAACATCGTGATCAAAAAGGAGAATCCAGAACCCAAAAACATGGTCGCTCTTTGAAAAACGGATAACAATTATATTTTTTAAACCCGATTCATAATTAACTTTCAAATACAGGGATATATCACCATTGGCTGAGTCTATCAGCTCCTTAAGATTAAAAAGCAGAGGTTCTGGCGTTAATATACTCTTGTCTAAAACATTATCCTGCAATGGGTAACTCATTTGGGTGGCTTGTTTATACCCTGGATGAGACTTAGATTTCGCCTCCGGATCCAGAAGAAATCCGCTTACCGTGGCATCTTCATTAATAGTTGCTATAATTGTATGCGAAAACTTTAGCAGGTATTTTAAGCGCTGGCTAATCACTTTAAGTAATTCACTGTTGCTGCGTACTGATGCTATATCAGTACTCAATGACAAAAGCATGTCTCTTTCACTCTCCCTTTTTATAATCTGTTCATTAGCCAAAATGTTTGAAACCGCTGTAGACAGCTGATAGGAAACCCCTTTAACAATAGCTAACTCACGGTCCGAATAATCCGTATTGTCTTCCATGTTTATATAGAGCACTCCGATATTCCGGTTGTCATCTCTCAGTGCAATCCCAATTTTCTTCCTGATACCGGCATTATACAGATATTGAACCCAGGCAGGTTGTTTTTCAAGGTCGGCAACTTTTTCCAGGTTAAATAACACAATCCCGTCCGCCTCCATTACTTTGTCAAAATAACCGTCATTATATTCGAACCGGACAGGCCCGTTGCTATACCGGGCTAAATTTTCCCTGGTGAATGCCAGGTCTGTGGAAAGAAATATGTCATGGGATTGATCCTCATCATTCGATACCATGATAACGATGTTCTGAAATGTAAATATTTTTTTAAGGTTGGTCTGTATAACCCTAAGAAGGCCTTTTTTGTCCTTAATTGATGTTATATCATAGCTCAATTTCAATAACAACTCCTGTTCCGCCTGTCGGGCCTGGATGGTTTCATTTGCTATAATATTACCCACAGCTATTGAAAACTGATTCGCAATATCCTTAACAATATTTATGTAATTATTGTCTACTTCATCATTCTCCCCTAAACAAAGTGCCCAAACTCCAATAAACCGCCCTGCTATCTCCAAACTTTGCATAACAACCTTTCTAATACCGCTTTCATAGTTTATTTGCAGGTATTCGGGGATAGTTTCCCGGGCGGTAAGCAGTTCCAGATCAAAAACCTGCGGTTCTCTTGCCAGGATTACTTTGTTAAAAATTTGATCGGCAATGGTGTATTTAGCATGAGTAACATATTTGTACTTGGGATGAAATTTTGTTTTGGATTCCGTATCCATCATAAACGTACTCATGGTAAGCTCATCGTCGTTAACCGTTGCTACCCAGTGATGCCTGAAGTTAAAAAGGCTTTTGAGCTTGTAGTGGATAATTTTAAGCAAATCCTTTTTCTCCCGGATAGTTGCAAAATCTATATTCAGGGACTGCACAATTTCACGCTCTCTGTTGCGGCCTTCAATTTCTTCCTGCGCTTTAATGGTAAGCACCCCAAATGTTAATTGGGTTGCAACCTGGTTACAAAAAGCTGATTGGTTAAACTGCTCCTCATTTTCCTTTCCAAACAGGATAATCCAAACACCAATAACAGCGCTCCCCTTGATTAAGTTAAAAGTAAACGCTTTAGCATCATCGGCAATACCTGAATCGGCCAGGTAAGGTTCAACGTTTCCACTCAGAATCAGTTCATCAAAATCAACAATCTGTTGACGGGCCTGCATTTGAGGATGATTAATTTTATGATCGAAAGGTACCTTACCGGTAAAAATTATTTCTGAAAACTGATTCCTTTTTTCGGTGTCACCATAATCTTTTAAAAAGTTTAATATCTCCCGGCCATCATTATTTAAAACAAAAATAGTAGCGCATTGAAATCCAATTATTTCTTTTAGATATCCATTTACCAGGCTATCCAGCTGCTCCCTGTTTTCTATTGATGCAATGTCCTGACTAAGCTTTATGATGAGTTGTTGCCGATCGTCAAATTCTCCAGGTGATTCTTGTATTGTCATATTTAACGCTGATGAAATCATAAAAATTCCTTTCTGACGTTTATCTGATCATAAACTTCATGCCACGCATTCAAATATTTAACTATCAATACATTACACAAATATCCATTTCTAAAAACCGCTATATATCCTTTTCCGCACAGTCAAAAGCATGAAATATCACACTTTTAACTGTATAAGAGATGTAATTACATGAAGATTTTTAATACAATTTAATTGCCGGAGAATCGGCCAGATTAATTGCGAGATCTTTTTAAGTTTGGCAATTTAGAAAATGCTATATTCCAGACTGTAACTTGAAATTCAGGAATATTTCTTTTTTTTCTATCCCCAGCTTTTTCATTCTTGATCTCAAGGTCGATATGTTGATATTCATCATTTTTGCGGCACCGTCTGGTCCCTGAAGCTTCCCATTACATTTATTAATGATGCTAAGTATATAATCACGTTCATTTTCTTCGATTGTTTTGGTAGTTGAAGGCGATATGATAGCATTATTGTTATTCTGAAAAGATGGAAGATAGAGTTCAGTTACTACATTGCCGGTTGTGAGCAAAACACTTCTCGCTATTGTATTTTCAAATTCGCGTATATTTCCGGGCCACGAATAGTTCAGCATGGCATCAATTACCTGATCGGCGAGCTTAGTAATTACTTTCTTTTCTTTTTGCGAGTAAAGCCGCAAAAAATGTTCTGCCAGTAGCAATAGGTCCTCCTTACGTTCCCTTAATGGAGGCAGATGAATAGGAAATACATTAAGGCGGTAATAAAGATCCAACCGGAACCGGCCGGCAGCCACTTCTTCTTCCAAATTGCAGTTAGTGGCAGCAATAATTCGTACATCTATTGTCCTTTTTTTTCCGCCTACAACATCTATCTCTTTTTCTTGCAATACACGAAGTAGCTTAATCTGCAGGTCCTGCGGTAACTCTCCTATTTCGTCTAAAAAAACAGTACCTTCATTTGCCTGTTCAAATTTTCCTATTCTTTTTTCATTAGCCCCGGTAAATGCCCCTTTTTCGTGACCAAATAATTCTGATTCTACCAAATTTGCAGGAAGGGTGGCACAGTTTATTATAATAAATGGCATTGACCTTGCTAAAATATTAAGGTCCGAAAGTATTCCTTTTATATTTCTATCTGCTAATTCAAGCAAAGAGGTGCTGGATGTGGCAAAAACGACCCGGCCTTATGGTTTTCTTGTTAAGCCGTTTCGTGAAAAAGATGTCCTGATCGCGCTTGATGTAGCCTGGTATCTTCATCAGCAAAACCAGGAAGCGATTTTAAATGATAAATTT
>JABDCH010000116.1 GCA_013288205.1 Bacteroidota bacterium
AGTGGGAAAAAACATTTGTTTTTTGGGGAGATGAGCGCTGTGTACCCTTGAATGATGCCCGAAATAATGCTTACCAGGCAAAATCGATACTATTAGATAAAGTGGATATTCCACCATCTAATATTTATGTCATTCCGGTGGATTTATCGCCGCAGGAAGCAGCTGATAAGTACGAAAAAGAACTTAGAGATTTTTTTGGTGATGCCCCCCCGCAATTTGATATGATGCTTCTTGGCCTTGGAGAAAATGGACACACCGCTTCTCTTTTCCCCGGAACAAAAGTGCTTAAGGAAAAAGCCAAGGGTATACGAAAAGTATATGTCAAAACAGAAAGAATTTTCCGGGTAACGATGACAGCCCCCTTGATTAACCTGGCACACCATATTTTTTTCATAGTAACCGGGGAAAATAAATCAAAGGTTTTACAAAAAGTATTAAGTACTTCCAGTCAGCCGGAAAAGATTGATGAGGAATAGGCCTTTTTCTCTGATAGCCTTATTTGCTATAAAAACAATGCTGTCGGCAACGGATATATATAGATCCTCTATATTGGGGAAAACCTGGAGATTACGCATTGGATTAGCTGTCATGTCTTTTCAGGTGGTATTACGCTCCAACTATGTCCATCTCTTGCAATCAGCGCTTCAGCATCTTCGGGTCCCTGCATGCCGGCTTCGTAATTGGGAAAATTTACCGAAGGGTTGGTCTCCCACGAATTGATAATAGGCATAAGCACCTTCCAGGCAGCTTCCACTTGGTCGGCTCGCATAAAAAGGGTTGAGTCGCCTTCCATAATATCCAATAATAAGGTTTCATAAGCTTCCGGAGTCCCTGAAGAATAAGATTCATTATAGTTGAATTGCATATCAACCGGGTATAGAAGCATTTTAAGCCCAGGTCGCTTTGCCTGAAAACGCATGCGAATGCCCATATGCGGCTGTATATTTAAAATAAGCCGGTTTGGTTGCCAGTTACCGGTTGCTTCCGCCGGAAAAGATTGATGAGGAATAGGCTTAAACTGTATGGTAATAACGGAAATTGTTTCATTCAAACGCTTACCAGTGCGAAGATAAAAAGGCACACCCTGCCATCTCCAGTTATCTATGAATAACTTCACAGCGGCAAATGTCTCTTTGGTAGAGGCTCTATTCACATCCGGTTCCTGACGGTAGCCTATCACTTTCTTCCCTTGTATCCATCCCGCGCCATATTGTCCGCGCACGGCATTTTGATGAACTTCCTCAGGGCGGATCTTACGTATAGCATTTAACACATCTACCTTGCGATTGCGCACCTCGTCGGCTTCAAACGAAACGGGAGGCTCCATGGCTATAAGACAGAATAATTGCAGGAGGTGATTTTGTATCATATCTCTGAGTGCACCGGCTGTTTCGTAATAATTCCCCCTGTTTTCCACACCCAATTGTTCCGAAACAGTTATTTGAATACTATCTATATAATTGCGATTCCAGGTAGGTTCAAACAGTGCGTTAGCAAAACGAAAAGCAAGAATATTCTGGACGGTTTCTTTTCCCAGGTAATGATCAATTCGATAAATCTGGCACTCATCAAAAATTGTATGCAATAAATCATTCAGATGTTTAGCGCTATCCAGGTCATGCCCAAAAGGCTTTTCAATTACTATACGGCTCTGTAATTTATTTTTAGTAAGGCCGGAAGCGCCTATCTTCCTTGCTATTTCTTCAAAAGAATTAGGTGGAACAGCCAGGTAGAAAATTTTGGTGGCCGTAACTTTCCATTTCTTTTCATAGCTTTTTATTTGCTTTTCTATACCCGAATAAGTGGATGTTGCATTAAACTCGCCAGTTTGATAGGTAAGGCATTTTGAAAAATTGTCCCATTGACTTTTTTGAGATTTACCTCTTCTCGAAAATTTATCTATTCCATCATGTAAATGCTTTTGAAATTCCTTATCAGTTATTTTATTATGCCCTACCCCTATTACTGCAAACTCAGCCGGTATCCATTTATCCAAATAGAGATTATAAATGGCGGGAAGCAATTTTCGCCACGCCAAATCTCCCATTGCGCCAAGAATAACAATAATTGTCGGGTTTGTTTTTGTTGTTGATTTCATTTTATTGATTTTCTTGGTTCCAATGTGTGTGAAAGGTTCTTTCACGGTCGTTACGTTCATAGGTATGTGCACCAAAATAATCACGTTGCGCCTGTATCAGATTAGCAGGCAACCATCCGCTTCGGTAACTATCGTAATAGGCTAATGCGCCCATCATGGCGGGAAGAGGAATACCCGCTTCAATACCGATTTGAATTATTTTCCGAACCTCTATTTGGGAGTGCATTAATTTTTGCCCTATTTTATCGTCCATCATCATGTTGGATAAATCAGGCTGCCGGGAAAAAGCAGCATGAATATCTTCCAATAGAGATGCCCGAATAATACATCCGCCTCTCCAAATACTTGCAATATCCTCCAATTTCAAATCGAATTTGTATTCCCTTGATGCAAAATATAACAGGGACATTCCCTGTGCATAAGTCGTTATCATAGAAAAATAAAGCGCCTGTTCGAGCCAGGTTAGTAAAGATGTTTTATCGCCTTCAAATTTATTTCCGGTACCTTCCAACTTTTGCTGCGCTGCCTGCCGTTCTTTTTTATATGCCGATAAATCGCGCATAGAGACTGCCACATCAATAACGGGAATAGGCACTTGTAATTCCATAGCATTTTGGGAAGTCCACCCTCCGGTACCCTTTTGGTGAGCGCTATCCAAAATCATATCAATAAGGCGATTATTGGTTAACTCGTCTTTCTGGGCGAAAATATCTGCAGTAATCTCTATCAAAAATGAATGCAACATTCCTCCATTCCATTTAGAAAAAATGTCATGCAGTTCATCATTATTCATACAGCCGACATCTTTCATCAAATGATAGGCTTCTGAAATGAGTTGCATTAATCCGTATTCAATTCCATTGTGCACCATTTTAACATAATGCCCCGCAGAACCTGGTCCAAGCCATGTTACACAAGGTTCATTATTTACTTTAGCAGAAATGGATTCGAGCATTTCAGATGCGTATTTATATACATCTTTTGGTCCACCGGGCATAATACTCGGTCCATAACGTGCGCCTGACTCTCCACCTGAAATACCAATTCCCATAAAATGAATAGTTGATTTTTGCAATTGCTCTATTCTCCTGTTAGTATCGGTGAAATGAGAATTACCACAATCCATCAATACATCGTTTTCGGATAATAACGGTGTCAATTCCTGGATAACTTCATCCACAATTTTTCCCGCGGGAACAAGAAGCATAATCACCCGCGGCGTTTTTAGTGCTTTTACAAATCCATTCAAATCCGAAGTAGCATATATTTTCCTTTCACCTGTATCTTTTCTAAGCAATTCCACTTGGGAATCGCTTTTATCAAAACCCGCCACACTATATCCATGATCGTTCATATTGAGAACAAGGTTACGTCCCATAGTGCCTAAACCAATCATGCCATACTTATATCCCTTTTCATCCATTTTATCGTATACTTAGATATTTTAATTTTATTCAACTGCCAATTTAAACTTTTTCAATTGATTCTTTGTTTCATCCAGCCCTTTATAATGTATACCTTGCATACCCAGCGATTGGGCAATCTCAACAAACATGAGCCTGTCATCAATATAAAGGGAGTGCTTAGGGCTTGTTTGAGATATATCGGATGCCATGCGGAATATATCAACATCCGGTTTCCTATAGTGCACGTATGAAGACGAAACAAAAGCATCAAACAATTTGTGCAGCTTAAATTTCTCAATACGATAGGCATTCAGTTCTCTACCTTCGTTACTGATTGCGATCACACGAAGCTTATATTTTTTCTTTAACTTTTTAAAAAAGTCGATAGCATCGTTATGTGCTGTTGATTGCTGAAACATGAATTGTATAAACTCTTTTTCTGAAAACTTCCTTTTTTCATAAAAGACTACCCTTTTAAGGTAGTCGCTAAGGGTTAATTTGCCTTCCTCAAAAGTATCGAACGTCAAGTGGTGCCGTTCGTTCATTTCCTCACCATCCATTTTGAAGTATGCTATTGCCTTATTACGTGCCAAGCGATCCCATCCATTCGTAAGCAATACCCCTCCTATGTCGAGAAATAAAGTTGTTATTTTTTTGTTTTTCATAGCGCTTCTTGTATAAAATGTCTCTTGGTTGAAGCCTTGAGAGATTGGTGTAATTTCTCAAGTCCGGCATCAATATCTTTTCCTAAATGAATAAAAATAACTCTACGACCAATATCATCGAGTGAGCGAAAATCGCCAAGGGCCTGCGCCTGGTGTAGGGTACCAAAATCAAATTTTTCACCCGGAATTGGCAGATCCTCTTCTTCATCTCCAATCAATATAATATACAATCCTGTATCAGGGCCGCCTTTATGCAATTGCCCGGTAGAATGTAAATAACGAGGACCGTTTAGTAATGTGGTGGCTTCCTTTAATTCATCCCTCATCTGATGACGCCACGTTTGCAAAATTTTTGTACGATAACTCGTCATCAGAAAATAAGGCAATAGAGCAATATAATTACCAGGTTTTGCCTGTGCCAGGAAACTATTGATAAAATCTCCCAGCGATTCATGATGACTTGAAGTAAATTGTTCTGTTTTTCTCCCACCATAAATAGCAATATTTTCAACCTTAAAAATAGGTTCAGTATTCTTAAAAGAGCCATCTTTACTCCATCCTTTCAAGATTTGACGCGTATTCTCTTTACTTTCTTCAACGTTTGGCTGGTCAAAAGAATTAATGCCTATTATAATACCAGCAATGG
>JABDCH010000117.1:0-199 GCA_013288205.1 Bacteroidota bacterium
TATAGATAAAACAGAAATTAAGAAAGTTGTCCCTGCTAAAACGGCCCCCCTATCTGACCCAAACGAAAAAAAGAGTTACACGGAAAAAGAATTAGCTGAATTCCGTGCACTTATTGTTGGTAAGTTAGATCAAGCAAGAAAAGACTACGACCTGTTGAAAAATACATTATGCCATACAGATGATCACGGTACCGATGAT
>JABDCH010000117.1:213-4811 GCA_013288205.1 Bacteroidota bacterium
GACAAGGGAAGAAACAGCCCAACTTGCATTGCGTCAGGAAAAGTTTATTCAGAACCTTCAAAATGCGTTAGTACGCATTCAAAATAAAACTTATGGGATTTGCAGGGTAACCGGCAAATTGATTCCAAAGGAAAGATTGATGAGGGTTCCTCATGCCACTCTTAGCATCGATGCCAAGATGGTACAGCAGTTCAATCAATAGATATAATAAGGTCACGTGAAAAGGCCTTTACTTATCATATTGCTGGTGCTGGTTTTAGACCAGGCACTGAAGATTTATATTAAAACTCATTTTATCCTTCAGGAAGAGTATCGTATTACCAATTGGTTCATTATACACTTTACTGAAAACAATGGCATGGCTTTTGGCATGCAGTTTTCAGGGCAATATGGCAAGATATTCTTAAGCGTATTTCGTATTGCAGCCTTAGGTGCTATAGGCTATTATCTATGGACTTTGGTTAAACGACATGCACACCAAGGACTTATAGCGAGCTTTGCCCTCATATTTGCCGGAGCCATGGGCAATATACTCGATAGTGCTTTTTATGGAGTACTTTTCAGCGACAGCAGTTATGAGCTTGCCAAGTTTTTACCTAAAGAAGGTGGCTATGCCAGTTTTCTGCACGGTAAAGTAGTAGATATGCTCTATTTTCCGCTAGTTGAAGGACATTTTCCGTCTTGGATCCCATTTTGGGGCGGCGAAGATTTCTTATTCTTCCGCCCTGTATTTAATCTTTCCGATTCAGCTATCACGGTAGGAGTTGTTCTAATACTTCTTTTCCAAAAGAAGTTCTATCCAAAGAATCCTACCACAATTGAAACCGTATAAGGCTTTATATAACTTTATTGCTGCTCATTATCACCCTCTTTTTGACTCTTCCTGTTTGCTCTTTGCTGAGCCATATAGTCCTTCAACTTTTGTTGTTGATCGGGAGTAAGAATAGCGTTTACCTGGGTTTTATAATTCTGATTACTAATTTTATTAGCATTTCTTAAACTTGCAGAATCGTTGGCATATTGCTGCTTGTTGGCCTCACGGGTTTTAATGTAATTTTCTGCTATGGGTTGCAATTTAGAAACCTGGTCGGATGTAAGTCCACATGCTTGGTTTATATGATTTACCATTTTAGTTGCTTTGGCAGCAGTTTTGTCCTGGGCATTAACCGTTACAAGGCCTGCCAATAATATACTGAATGTTAAAATGAGTTTTTTCATATCGTTTGATTTGAAGGATTGGACACCCACACTTAGGTAAGGTTTAAAGATACCATTCTAATAATCTATGATCTTCTCCTTCTCCAGTTTGAAATTTCTTTGGTATCACTAGTAGAATCAGCTGCTATCACTGCTTTTTCTCTTTTCGAAACAAAAATATCGGCAACCAGTGCTGCGAGCATATCCTGTTCGCCGTTATCCGGAATGGCTCTCAGCATTTCAGGTTTGAAATACTGAGCAACAAAATGCGTATCGAACTTACCCGATGTAAATGCTTTGTGTTGCATCACAAATTTGCAAAATGGCAAGGTGGTCTCCACACCTGATATTTTATATTCATCTATTGCACGAATCATGCGCTCAATAGCCTCTTCCCTACTAACACCATAGGTAATCAACTTACTAATCATAGAGTCGTAGTAAATGGGTATTTCCATACCTTCTTCAAATCCATCATCTACCCTTACTCCCGGACCTTTTGGCGGATCATATATACGTAACTTACCAATATCAGGAAGGAAGTTATTGGCAGGGTCTTCCGCATATACACGAACTTCTATAGCATGACCGCGCATCTCAATATCTTCTTGTTTAAAGCTTAGCTTATTACCTCGCGCTACATTAATTTGTTCCCTAACCAGGTCTATCCCTGTAATCATTTCTGTAACCGGGTGCTCCACTTGCAGACGGGTATTCATTTCCAGAAAATAGAAATTGAGGTTTTCATCGAGCAGAAATTCTACTGTTCCTGCACCTGAGTAATTGCATGCTTTGGCGATACGCACGGCACATTCTCCCATCTCTTTTCTTATTTTAGGAGTAAGTACCGAGGAAGGGGCCTCTTCAATTACCTTTTGGTGGCGACGTTGAACAGAACATTCCCTTTCAAATAAATATATGGCATTACCATGATTGTCGCCCATCACCTGTATTTCAATATGACGGGGGCTTTTTACATATCTTTCAATAAAAACGGCACCATCTCCAAATGCTGATTTGGCTTCACTGGAAGCCAACTTTATCTGCTCTTCCAGTAATTCGATGTTCTCCACTACGCGCATACCCTTGCCACCACCGCCCGCACTGGCCTTAATAAGCACAGGCAGACCCACTTTTTTAGCTACTTCAATAGCATCTTTAGTATTGGTAATTGCCCCGTCGCTACCCGGAACCATGGGTATGTTATGTTGTTTTGCCGCATGTTTGGCAGAGAGCTTGTCACCCATCATTTTCATAGCTTCTGCAGATGGACCAATGAATATGATTCCGGCTTTCTTTACTTTATCGGAAAATGTCGCATTTTCTGACAGAAAACCATAGCCGGGATGTATACCATCTACATGCAATTGTTTGGCAACTTCGATAATTTTATCCGCATTCAAATATGATTGGGAGGATTCAGGAGGACCTATGCAAACTGCTTCATCAGCGTAGTTTACAAATGGTGCTTTCCTATCGGCTTCTGAAAATACTGCTACGGTTTTAATTCCCATATCGCGACAGGTACGCATAACCCTTAGGGCTATCTCTCCGCGATTAGCAACAAGAATTTTCTTCATAAGCGTATTCTTTATTTGACCGGTCAGGCTGGGACTTGAGTTTTCAATACCTGGCTAACCAAATCAGCGGCTTCTTGGAGCAATATCGCGGAAGAAACTTTAAGACCTGAATCATCAATAATTTTCTTTGCTTCAATAGCATTGGTACCTTGCAAACGAACTATAATAGGCACTTTTATTTCGCCTATGTTTTTATACGCGTCTACAATACCTTGTGCCACACGGTCGCAACGTACAATGCCACCAAAAATATTAACAAGAATAGCCTTTACCCCTTCTTCTCTTAAGATAATACGGAAAGCCTTTTCAACACGTTCAGCATTGGCAGTGCCACCCACATCAAGGAAATTGGCCGGATTACCACCTGCCAGTTTAATAATATCCATAGTTGCCATAGCTAATCCTGCACCATTAACCATACAGCCTACATTACCATCTAATTTTACAAAATTCAGTTTATTGTCGGCAGCTTCCACTTCAATAGGATCTTCCTCGGTAACATCGCGCATAGCGGCATAGTCAGGATGACGATAGAGTGCATTCCCATCCAGCACCATTTTACAATCTACAGCTATTATTTTTTCATCCGTAGTTTTAAGTACCGGATTAATTTCAATCATGGATGCATCTGCACCCATGTACGCTTTATAAACCCCAGTTACAAACTTTACCATAGCCTTAAATGCATCGCCTGAAAGGCCAAAGTTGAATGCTATTTTACGGGCTTGAAAAGCCTGTAAACCGACCTTAGGGTCAATTTCTTCTTTAAAAATTAATTCAGGAGTATTGGCAGCCACTTCTTCAATTTCCATACCTCCGGCTTGAGAATAAACGATCATATCACGTCCTTGTTGACGATTGAGCATTACACTCAGGTAAAATTCCTTGGTAGGGGTAGCACCCGGATAATATACATCTTGGGCTATCAATATTTTATGTACTATTTTGCCTTGTGGACCTGTTTGCCTCGAAACAAGGTTCATTCCTAAAATACCGGTAGCTTTCTCCTTTACTGCATCCATTGAGGTAGCTACTTTTACACCTCCGGCCTTTCCCCTGCCCCCTGCATGTATCTGGGCTTTTACTACCCACACCTGGGTGCCGGTTTGTTTCTTTAATTCGTTAGCGGCAGCAATAGCTTCGTCAACTGTATTGGCTACTATTCCTTCTTGTATAGGAACTCCAAATTGTTTTAATATTAATTTACCTTGATATTCGTGAAGATTCATAAAATAGTGATAAGATATAAGTTATAATATATGCTTTTAAAACGGCAGCAAGTTAACAAGAAATGCTAATAGCTCTCGCATTTTGCATATTGAATTTTGAATTAATTTCGTAAACAACATTAATTACCAGCGTATGAAAAAGATAGGCGCTACTATCTTGCTTTCTTTATCTCTGCTTACTTCCAATTCCCAGAACTTTAACTGGATTAAATTTAATTGGGTTGGTGATTCAATTAGTCACCGCTATTTTGGAAAGACTGCTATTGACATCCCTATCCAAATTGAAAATTTGCCCTATAAGTTTACAGCACAATTTGACCTTGGGGCTAGTAATTCCATGATATATGGCAATGCAATTGCACCGTATCTTGCTACCGATAAAAATCTCCAGAATAAAATAGACACCTCACTAAAAACATGGATAGACAGCAAACAATATCCAACATTTAAAGGATTATCTCTGAAGTTGGGCAATGTAGCTTTTTCTAAGATTAATCTTGGGTATTATAAGAGCTATGGGGATAGCTTAACAGCTGATTCTGTCAAATCAAATACCATAAAAGAAATAGGGAGCATTGGTTCAGATTTCTTC
>JABDCH010000118.1 GCA_013288205.1 Bacteroidota bacterium
TTATTATCTTTTAAATAGTTGATCATAATTGTAGCCCGCAGGATTACTGATGGATGTAGTTTGGAAAAAGATAATAATCCGTAATCAAGGGGACTAAGCAAAGCAAAACTTACAAAGGATATAAAATAAGCTGGGCCCAAAACACTAATAGCATATATGTCACAATAAATTTCTTCGGCCCAATTTTTAATGATTGCTTTATTCAAGGAAGATATATCATCAGGCATTATATTGGGATCATCTATAATTTTATTGATATTATCACGTTGCAAATGACCTGATTCGTGAGCAATAATAGTCCAGTTGAGCGGATTAGAAAATTCAATTTTAGGTATTACAAAGGAATGCGTTTCCTTTAATTCACCAATATCTAAATGCCCATAAGCTTCCCTTAAAGTAGATTCAAATTTTTTACCTAGGTTTCTTTCAAGAAAAGAATAATTGTCTGATAATATTATATAAATATCTTGAGGTTTATAATTTCCTGATCTTGTTACGTCCGTCGTAAACGTCTTAATTTCCGGTAATGTCCAACTAGAATGTAGATTTTTTAACTCCTCATGAATTCGAGCAATTGATTTAGAATGCTGGCTGATTTTTATACTTATGGGGAGTTTCTGCAAATCTGATATTTCGTTAATGATTGTTGACCTTAAATCCTCAACTTCATTACCAATGATTTTAATAGATTCAAGAAATAAATCCAATATATTTTCATCGTTATTTTTTTTATCAAATTTTCGACATGTCACTATATATTTCTTTAGCCTGTATAACTTTTCATAAAGCTCTAGGACTAAATACTTATATAGGAAATTTTGACAGTTAATAAAATTATTCATTACATATACGTTTGATTTTTGACTTTTATATGTAATAATATTTCGGCCACCTTATTAAGCTTTATAGCCGCAGTATCAATATCTTCCGATATTGCGGTTTCGACTATCTTTGATAATGTTTCAATAAGGTCGGTAAAATCTATTTGAGAGGAGATATTATTCTTATTTAATTCAGTATGGAGATTTCTTAGTACGCTCTCTGATATAAAAAAATTCTCTTTGTATAACAATTTTTTATAATCGCTATTATTGGCGTCTTCAATAAACTTTATTAAACCAATAAAATCAGACAATCTTTCTTTTGGTTCCACTTTGTCTTTTATACGCTTTAATTTGAGCATAGCGGTCGCCACGCTGCCAATTAAGTTTTCTTCAGTTACCAAATAATTTGCTCTCATGTTATTAAATTAAATAAAAGATTTAATTGATTTATATCTATAATCCTCTGTTCTGATGACAAATTTTTTTTCAACCAAATCGTCCAATATTCCCGAAATTTCTTCTGCCTTGAGAGAAAATTTGGTCTGAATCTTATCTGAATCAATGTCGTCGTTATTCTCGATTTCCGTCAAGACTGATATCTGAATTTCTGATAGATTACTTAGGTAATTTGTTTCACCATTTTCTGTTATATAAATCATGGAAAAACCATTTTGCCTTAAAATATTGGCTTCATCCTGTCCATTTGTCACTTGTAAATTTAATATGTCAATAAGCCCCGTACATAGTTCATCGAATTCGCCACTTTCAACCTTAAACACTATAAAAACATTGCTGTTATTTTTATACGCATTTATTATTTCAGTGAAGGAAATAATTACAAATTCGTAATCCATAGGATTAGCTCGTTTGAGATTCAATACAAAAAGTGAAGAAGAATTCACCTCAGCAATTTTTTCATTAATAAGCTTCTGCACTGGCTTTCCAAACTCATGAAGGGCAAATCTCGACTTTAAGATATCGTCGACTATGTTGATTTCAATTATGTTCATAGATCAAAAATTTATCATTATCTGCGTGCCTGGGAAAAACAATTTTTCATTGATACGCAACCCTTTCATTTTAGTATATTGAATTGAATATTGGTCTGTATTTATTAGTAATACGCCATTACTCATATCCGTAAACTTTTGAAGTATCGATAATCCATGACCATGGTTAGCGCCTTGATTCGACGTATTCCCTTCTTCAAATAACCACATCAGAACATTTTTATCAGCTTGTGTAGATCTTTGAAAGCCTCCTTTTCTTTTTATATAACTATTTATGAATCCTACTCCAAAATCAAACAAACAAAAGGTTGTTTTAATCGAACGATTAGATTGGATTGATGCTATTCCCCAAGATTCACTATGATCCCATACATTTTTTGTCGATTCATTTATAGCTTTGTAAAAAAATCTCTCTATAAAATCTAAACCTTCCTTATTTAAACCTTTGATAAATCCCAAACTAATTACCGAGTTGAAAAAAATAATAAAATCATTGTAAAAACTGCGTACCTCTAATTCAAAATTAATTCCGTGCTTAAAGGGGATATTGGAAATTGGCCAATAAAGACTTCTAAGATTTATGTCTAGATTTTTTACGTTTTTTTTCCAAAAGTCAATTGTTTCATCGCTTGTTTTTATAAAGTCTGGATTTGTTCTTAGACTTCCATATAAACCTAACATTTTGAAAAATCCAAAATTTAACAATGTAGAGACTACTTGTTCGGGGCAATTTATAATTACTGTTTCAATACGCGTTCCTTGCGATTTTTTGGCATTAACAATTCCGTGTACTATAAATATAAGATACATAGACCCGGCTAAAGTCACAAAGGTGGTTTCGGAAAAATCCAATTGCAAAAGTTCAAAAGATGTGATCTTGCAAGTTGGAATTATTCGATGATAAGAAGACGCGATATTATAATCAACTTTTTCATTAATAGAGATATTTAAAATATTGTTATTAACGAGTAAGCGCATTAATGTCGTGAATTTGATTGTTTAGGTATTCGTGGACATATATAACGATTTAGATTGACAATAAATAATTTTAACACCGATTTAATTATTTTTTTATGAACCTTCAATTCCCCATTATCTGTCGTATGTTGTCCCCACTGTCCGAATATCTCCGAAATCGGACGATCATGCTTATACATCACATCCCCATTCAATCCCCCTATTGCAAATCGTCATCAATTCCCGAACCTCCCAACATATCCGCCCTTCCCCATTCCTCAATTACCCTGATGAGTGGCATTAATGACAACCCATATGCCGTTACTTTATATTCAACACGCGGTGGAATTTCGGGAAAAATAGTTCGTTCTATAATCCCATCGGCCTCTAATTCGCGAAGCTGATTGACCAGCATCTGCTTACTAATGGTAGGGATACCGCGCTGTAATGAACTAAAACGGTTGCAATTGAGACTGATGGCATAAATTATCAATACTTTCCATTTTCCACCTACCTTGTTCAAAAAATGCGTAACACCGCAATTATTGGGATTAAAATCTTTGTTTTTTCTCTTGGTATCCAATAGTCTGATTTTATATACTATTAACAAAAAAACAGACTACTTGTCCATTTATACTAAAGGTACGACTTTTGAAATACAGACTCAAACGTTAAAAACTATGAATATAGAGGAGATTAAAAAAAATCTAAATGGCGAATGGGCAAGCATCGCCCCGGAAATTCGTCCGAGTAGTTTAAAAAATGCTGATGGCAGTATCAAACCATTCTATTTAAGCAGGGCATTCAAATATTTGACCGGAGACAAATTTGAATTGAACATCATTAACTATGCAGATGCTTATGGGAAAATTCCGCTTGCAAAAATGTCGCTCAAAGGCCATATCATTTGGCAGGGCGATCACCCGATAGCCATAAATGCCCAAAAGGTTAAATTTGTTGCCGACGAACTATATGAAGTTACCCCGTTAGTTGAGGGTTTTGCAGATTTATTAAACAAAGTAGCCATAAACGGTTACACAACCTGGGAGATAAACAAAGCTCAAAGTGTTCTCAAAAAAGCATTTGTTCCGTTTGGCCTGGCCGAAGGACAGCTATTTGCCGAATATGATCTGATTTATCTATCAGGCGATACCCTTTTTTGGGGTGCAAGAAATGTGGATGGCAGAGGATTTGACACGGAAGAGAATCGCCCTACCAACCTGCAAATTCCGTTAATCAAAAAAGTCTGAAGGCGCAATGACAAAAGGGTGTCATACAGAGGCACAAGCCTGCCCTGAGGCACTCGAAGCATGCGGGTAAAGGCCAATTACGCCAATGCCTTCACGTATTGCATTGGCGTACGGACTCACCCTGTCATCGCTATGCTCGACATCCCTCTCTATGACAAGTCATAAAGAGGGAGTAAAAAAAGAAATTTGAATTCCCCCAACCTTCTTTACGAAGTAGAGAGGGTCGACGGGCGGAGCCTCGTCGGGGTGAGTCCGCTCTGCGAGTGCCTAACATCACGTTATTTTTTGTCATCCTACATTCAGCCCCCCGCGAAATTTTAATACTCAGAATGGCAAAAAGGTGCTCTTTAAATGTTTCGAACACTCAAGACTACTATGCCTTTATAGAATTTAATTAATTGCTTAACTGACGCGCATCTACCAATAACTCTTCCACATTGGCAAAGCCTTCCGATTTTTTGTAAAGGCTTCCATCCGCTTTAAAAAAGAACAGGGTTGGTGTGGCTTTTATAGGATATAGATCATTCAGCTTATGCCCTTCGGGGCTGTCTAAATCAATGGCTACATTCACAAAAGTATCGTTAAAGGTATCGCCTAATTGCTTTTGAATAAGCACTTCCTGCTCCATACGTTTACAGGTGGGGCACCAGCTGGCGTGTGTAAACACAAACAGGGGTTTATTTTCGGCTTTAGCTTCCTCTTTTGCCTGGGCCAGTGTAATTACTTTAAAGTTTATTCCCGCTGCAGAGTTTAAA
>JABDCH010000119.1 GCA_013288205.1 Bacteroidota bacterium
AATAGCGCGGCTATTTCACAAAAGCCGTGTGGCAAAGGTTGATTCCATTACTTCAAAACCCACATACTCTATAGTACCCGCAATTGGTTATACACTCGTATCAAAATTGGCCATTGTTGTATCCGGAAATGCCGCTTTTCGCACCGGGCCCGATGCACGTGTTTCAACAGTTGTGGCCAGTACTTCTATAACACAACGGAAGCAATTTACCTTACCGGTACAAACCAGTATCTGGACTAAGGATAATAAATATAATTTTGTTGGTGATTATCGTTTTTTTAGATACCCGCAGAGTACATTCGGGCTTGGCAGTAGTTCAAATATAAAAGATGAGGATCCAATGGACTATTCTTACGTTCAGTTTTATGAAACGGTTTTAAGACATATTACAGGGGAGATTTATGCAGGCGCGGGTTATATTATTGACAATCATTGGAATGTGACTGATAAGGGTGATATGGATGGTACGGTATCAGACTACTCAATTTATGGAAAGAATGCTCACTCAATTGCATCAGGCTTTACGCTGAATGGTTTGATGGATACACGCGATAACACGATTAACCCAACAAAAGGAGAATTTATAACGCTGCAATACCGGGATAATCTTACCGCGTTGGGAAGTACGTCTAGTTGGCAATCGTTGATTGTAGATGTTCGCAAGTATTTCAAGTTTCCCGCCAGTTCTGACAACGTATTAGCCTTATGGAACTATGAATGGCTAATATTAAGTGGCAGGCCGGCATATCTTGATTTGCCCAGCACCCAGTGGGATGAAGCTTCAGCTACCGGACGGGGGTACATTCAAGGACGATTCAGAGGAGCACAGATGGTTTATGTTGAAGCCGAATACAGATATAAAATAACCGACGATGGTTTAATAGGAGGCACATTCTTTGTTAATGGCCAGTCTTTGTCAGCAGCGCCCGGCACTAAGCTACAGCCTATGCAACCCGGTTATGGTCCTGGTTTGCGTATCAAACTCAATAAAGTATCAAATACAAATATCAGTATTGATTATGGCTTCGGCCGTCAGGGCTCAAACGGGTTATTCATTGATGTGGGTGAGATATTTTAAGCCTGCGGTATCTTCATAATATTACTCGCGCTCCATGCAGCCATGCGCTCCATAATGTCCCTGAGCGATTCGCCCTTTTTACTTAATGAGTATTCAACTCTCGGGGGGACTTCTGGATAAGCTTTGCGGATAATGATTCCATCGGCCTCCAGCTCTTTTAATTGCCTCGATAATACTTTTAAAGCAATGCTGGGTATTGATTTATGTAGCTCTCCAAAACGCCTGGATTCGTGCATTAATATCCAAATAATAATAGGTTTCCATTTACCGCCAATCACATCAACTGTTGCTCCGATTGGACAATCGTTAACCTGATCATATTTTTTTTCAAATTTTTCGTTTAGTAACATATTGATCGTCAGTATTAGTTACTTTTTTGTCATTACCCGACAGAAAAGTAACTACTTGATAAAAGTACGTCAGCAACTTAAATTCGCCAAAAAATAAACAGAGACCTATCAAAAAGGTCTCGAATTATTAAACCATTTACATGGCGGTCAGGCTGGTGAACAATTGGTAAATAATTTGAAAGATATCTGTCCTGATTTTGTTGATATGACCATTGAATGGGCAATGCAGGGGATAATGGCGCGCCCGGGGCTTGATCTGCTTACCCGCGAATATTTACTTATTGCTTCTTGTACTACACTTGGCCACACGGTTCCCCAACTAAAAGCCCATATTGATGCCGCTTTAAAGCTGGGTGCAACCAAACAGCAAATAGTTGAAGTAATTTTGCAAATGACATTTTATGCCGGCGGCGCTGCCGTAAGTAACGCATTGAGCCACGCGAAGGAAGTATTTGAGCTGCATAAATCATAGCTCAACTACTGAATTATTACTTATAACGCGTTTATATTTTTGCTGCCTGTTTGTAAATATAAATTGCTGTTTTTCAATTTTTTACTGCAAAAATATCGGATATTTTTTTATATTTTAATTTGAGAATTAGCAATTGCGCTGCCTATCACTTCTCTTTGATATATTAAATATATCTGGAAAGTATGAATATAAAGTGCGGATGCATCTCCATCATCCTTTTTTTTGGCGCATTACAAAGCTTCGCGCAGCAAAAACCTGGTGCCACTATTCCATGGGTTACTTATGAGGCTGAGCAAATGGCAACAACAGGTGTTGTTTTAGGGCCCAAATATGAACCTTATCGCGTAGAAACAGAATCATCAGGGCAGCAATGTGTGAAATTGAATGCTAAAGGTCAATATGTTGAATTTGCCTCTGCTACGGCTGCTAACAGCATGGTGATCAGGTATAGTTTGCCAGACAGCAAGGATGGTAACGGACTAAGTTCCACCATAGGAATATATAAAAACGGGAAGTGTGTGCGGTGGCTTTTAATTTCTTCGCATTATACATGGCTTTACGGGAAATATCCTTTTACCAATGATCCAACTGCGGGAGTGCCCAGACATTTTTATGATGAGATTAGATTAAAGGGGCTGGATATTGCTAGTGGCGACCATATCCGGATACAACGCGATGACCGGCAAGAGGATAAAGCAGCCTATTGCATAATTGATTTGGTTGATCTGGAAAATATTGTCGCACCGTTAAACGAGCCAGCTAATGCATTGTCAATTACTGATAAAACTTTTCGGGGGACTGATTCAACAGATGACTACACCAATGCCTTACGAAATTGTATTGCCCAGGCCAGCCAAACAGGTAAAATAGTATGGATTCCGGCTGGAACTTATAAAATTACCGGGAACATTGTTTTGCCGCCAAATTTAACTATCCAGGGCGCTGGGATGTGGTATACAGAGCTGGCGGGTGACTCAGTGCAGTATACCAATTCTAACAAACGGGTAAGGTTAATTGGAGATGGGAATAATATTCATTTAAATGACTTTGCTATCAGTGGGAAACTGAATTACAGAAGTGATAAGGAAGACAATGATGGTATAACCGGATCTTTCGGCACAAATTCAACTATCTCAAATATCTGGATTGAACATACAAAAGTGGGTATGTGGATAGAAAATTCACAGAACCTGAAAATTACAGGATGCCGGATGAGGAATACCATGGCCGATGGTATAAATTTCTGCGTTGGTATGAGCCAATCTGTAATTGAAAACTGTACCGCCCGGGGAACAGGCGACGATTGTTTTGCTATTTGGCCCACTGTTTTTCGCAAACAAATGTTTTCGCCCGGTCATAACCTTATTATCCATTGTACGGCGCAATTGCCTTTTTTGGCTAACGGCGTAGCTATTTATGGTGGTGATAGCAATAGGGTAGAGGATTGCTCATGTACTGATATATCGCAAGGTTCAGCCATATTGGTCAGCACCACGTTCCCAACCGAAAACAAGGACAAAAGCATCAACAATAACTTTAGCGGAACCACGGTAATTGACAGCTGTTACATAAAAACCAGCGGAGGTTTTGATCACGAGTGGGATTGGCGTGCAGCTGTGGAAATATGTGTAGATAAACGAAACATTACAGGGCTTGTCGTCAGTAACCTGACTATTGAAAAAAGCTTGTCGAATGCGATTGCGATAATAGCCAAAAATGAACCTGATAAGGTTGGTGAATTATCCGGTACAATCATACAAAACGTAGCTATATCCGGCTATGGGGTAGGCGTAAAAGGTAAACACGGTTTGTTTATCAATGCCGATGCACATGGCAAACTACAGATCAAGCAATCGAATATTCCGGGAATTAAAAATGAATCGGATAATTTCACTATAGTTCAATAGCCAATAAAAAAGGATTGCTTTTTTGAGCAATCCTTTTTTATTGGCTATTGGTGCTCAGGTACATCTGTCAGACTAAAAGCTGTTCAAAAAAGCTGCCAATTTGCTTTTCCCTGTCTACAAAGTGCAACTCCAGTATCCAGTGCCTTTTATTGCCAAAGGCATCGGGGGTAAACATGCTATTGTGATTTTCCGGATGGATATATAAATTATAGTCTCCCGGTTCCAGGCGTTCGTGGGGGAATTTACCAATCAGGTGACCAGCAATCTCAGATCCGTATTCCCAGCCATTTCTTTTTGCAACGGCTACTGAATAGTTGTAAAGTTGGGCGCAGGTTAATTCTGTTTGTGTAAAAAACCAATCCCTTATTTCATGCCATGCAGCAATAATATCATCCCTGAGCTTGTGTTTAACCGGATCTGTTCCAATTACATAGGTCCGCCCAAGGTCGGCTTCCCAATCTTCAAATATGGGACCGAAATCAAGGAATAAAATATCGTCTTCCTTGATGATTAGGTCTGGTGGATTTTCATCATAAGGGGCGAGTGTATTCGGCCCGCTTCTAACAATTCTTTTGTGCCAATATTTTTTAATTCCAAATAGTTCATCCGCAAGGCTGAATATCTCATTGTTTAAATCACGCTCCGATTTTCCAGTTGTGATCAGATTCCGGTGCTTAATCTCCAAAAAAAGATCATCTGCTTTTTTTTCAGCCTCAATTAGTTTAAGTTTTATCGTTTCCATAATTATAAAATAATGGCGCAAATTAGCCAGTACCGGTGAAGATAAAATTGCCCTGTGACAACAAATTGCTAATGGATATTTTTTCTTATTCTGCTTAAGGATGTTGGAGTAACGCCGATAAAGGAAGCCAGGTATTTTTGAGGAATTTTATTCATAAACACCGGCTTTTTTAACAGATCGAGATAGCGTTGTTCGGCCGATTCTCTTTGAAGTGCAGTAAAACGCTCAA
>JABDCH010000120.1 GCA_013288205.1 Bacteroidota bacterium
GTTGGTATAAGTATAAACTATACTTCCGGCGGCGGTAACCGGAAAAGAATAATTTAAGATTCCCTTGTTTAACACAAATATGCCGGCCGGGGCAATACCGCCGTTTGGAGTAACACCTCCAGCCTTTGCCGGCGCCATTTGATCTTTACGGCACGATGCCAGCAACAACGAGGTTAGCACGATAAACAAAGAGTAGTTTTTTAATTTTTTCATGGTGATATAATATTTAATAATTGTTCTGATAAACTCCCTCCAAATACCTTAAAATTGAAAAACACGGTAATTGGTATTACATAAATATTAAATGCAGCCCACACCATATAGTATTTTACACCAAGCATGGTGATTACTTGATGAAACCATGAAAAAGATTTATTAAGTGCCGGATGGCAATTGATGCTAACAAATAAACCGGGTAATTTACTATCTGTAATTTATTCTTCAACTCGATCAGAAAAGATGCCTCCATAAGTATTTCGAAAAACCCAACACTGGTTTATATCGATAAAGATGATCCCGAAGAAGATGGAGATGTGATTTGAGAGTAACGATGACTAGAAATTATTACCAATTTCGCCCAATAAGCATATTACAATTTCAGAAATTCCGATAATAGCTGAATAAACGTGTCAAAGGCCTCAATACGGGTTCCCAAGCTGGCGCGGGTATGCAGCACACACAATTGGGCGGCGTACTCCTGACTTTTTTACTTCAGATATGAACACCCATCCATTATTCATCAAACTTAAATTGCTTCGGTCCTGATTTCGATGGGTGATAGCTGCGTTTGTTTTTTGAAGAAACTGGAAAAATGAGACAGTTGTTCAAATCCCAGGCTGTAAGCAATCTCCGAAATATTCCAGTCTGTTTGCTTCAACAATATTTTAGCTTCCTGAATAAGCCGGTTAGCAATATGTTCAGTGGTTGTTTTTCCCGTATTTTCTTTCAGTACTTTATTCAGGTGGTTACTGTGAACAGAAAGCCGGTCGGCATAGTCTTTCGCTGTCCGCAGGGTGAACTTTTGTTCGGGTGATGCAATGGGAAACTGCCTTTCCAGCAATTCGATAAACAGGGAAGAAATCCTGGCTGATGCGTTATGGGTATAGTTATAAGTGGTTAAGGGTTCCAGCTTTTGTCCGTAATGGATCAGCTCCATCAGGAAATTTCTGATCAGGTCATATTTATACAAGTACGTTGAAGCCATTTCTTCCTGCATTTTTTGATAAATCAAAACCATATTATCTGCCTGCGATTCAGAAATCTGGAAGACAGGGCACCCTCCCGGCCTAAATAGGGGAAGTTCATCCAGTACCATACCACTTTTTGAAGGTAAAAGGAAATCACCGGTAAATACACAGAAATAACCTTTCTGATCCTCATTCTGAGGCACCCAACGGTAAGGGATTTTAGGCGTAGCGAACAACAACGCGTACTTTTCTACTTCAATTACTTTGTCGGCATATTCAACAAGACTTTTCCCCCTGATCAGGCTTACCTTATAGTATTCCCGCTGGTTGTATACCATTGTACGCGGATCTGCTTTGAATCTGGTAACCAGATCAGCAACACTGAATACGTTGAAATGGCCTATTTCCTTTTTTATACCAGGCGGCAACAGCGAATCTACATTTTCCTGCGTTGCGCTGGCGGTGTCTTTATAAAAGTCATCAATGGTTAGTGCTTTCATTTGTTAATTGAATTAAATAATACCTTTTTCTGATGATCACCTATCAAATATACGCTTTCGCTTAGTTTAATTACAGGCGTTATTTGAATCTGATAAACAATGGATTGAATTAAATAAACCAGGTACATAAAGTCGGCCTACTTTTGTGTCATTATTAAAAAAAGAAAAAGATGGACTTAAAAAATAACACCATATTAATAACCGGGGGCACAAGCGGCTTCGGGTTGGAATTTGCTAAAAGACTGCTGGAGCTAGGGAACACCGTGATTGTAACCGGCAGGGACCCTGTTAAACTGGCATCCGCTAAAAAGAACTTGGCTGGTTTACATACTTTTCAAAGTGATGTAAGCGATCCAAACGAAATAGCCGAACTTTATGAAAAGGTAACCAAACAGTTTCCTCAACTCAATATACTGATCAATAATGCCGGTGAAATGCGCAAGATCAGCCTGCACGACACGTCGATAGGCCTATCTGATATTACCCGTGAAATAGAAACCAACCTGATGGGGCCGATCCGCATGGTGCAGGCCTTTCTTCCGCACTTAAAACAGATGAAATCTGCAGCGATATTAAATGTGACATCGGGCCTGGCCCTGGTTCCATTTCCAATAGCTCCCATTTATGGCGCTACAAAATCCGGCTTACGGTCATATACCAAATCGCTCCGCGTACAACTGAAAAATACGAAGATAAAAGTATTCGAACTGATTGCTCCCGCAGCAAAAACGCCCTTAAATGATCAATTTCATAACATGGATGGATTTAACGTAAAATTAATGGATCCCATTGAATTGGTCGATACGGCCATTAAAGGTTTGGAAAAAGATAAATTTGAAATATATCCGGGTTTAGCCCGTATGATATTAATGATGAGCCGGATAGCTCCTGCATTTATCTTAAAGCAGCTCAGTAAAGCAGGCGCGAAGGAAATGGCGGGGTGAGGGTTTTAGAAGCATTAGTTTATCATCACGGGACTTCCCGATAGGTTTATTTAATATTCGCTGGCACGGGTATGCAGCGGAGAAATGCGAGGTGGCGTACTCGTGACTTTTTTTCAAGATTAGTAAATGGAAAGTCACGAGCGCGCCCGGCTTTGGACCATGTCAGACACACTCGCGCCCAATGTCATTAAGTTAAGCGGTCACCAGGCATATAGCCCCCTCTAAATCTCCCCCGGAAGGGGAGACTTTAGCTTCGCCCGCGCTTATTTTTTTTAAGTGCTCCCTACCGGGGAGGATTATTCATATTGTGTGTTTTTTCATGGCATTCATGAGGGCTTCGCCGTTTAGGTGGGGCTTAATTCAATGACATTACACTCGCGTCAGAAAGGAGACATAAGAATTAATGTTTAGACGCTGTCTACGGGAATAGTGGTTCGAAGTCAGCCACTTCTAATAGCGGGGCATACCGTTCTTCCCTCCCACTCGCGATATTTTTTCTATAATGTGCAATTGTATTTTAAATTTAATTGATACTTTTATTTCAACCAAAACAACCCTGTCACATGGATAATAATACAGACTTTATTAATACCGAAATTAGTTTCCCCAATAAATCGGGCCGTAGGCGCGATCTGCTTCCTGTTTGGATAAAGATTTTCCTTTGGATGTTCCTGGTATTTTTCGCCCTAATGCCTGTAGCAATAATAGCGGGACTGCTTCAATTTAATTTTCAGATTTCATTGCTCGGTTTATCAACTTATCAACCCGTGTCTATAATCGGGCTGTGTTTAATAGCGTTGTTCGCTTTTAAGGGTATAGTGGCCCTTGGACTATGGCAGGAAAAGAAATGGGCCGTGGGCATGGCAAAAATAGATGCCGTAGTGAGCGCATTGATTTGTTTGGGGGTGATGGCTTATGAAATTTTTGGCCACACTCAATCTTTTAGTTTGCGGCTTGAACTGATAGCGATCGTCCCCTACTACTACAAAATGAACCAGATAGAATATGACTGGGTAAATTTTGGCCACGAGGAGGTAATACCCGAGGTTACGGCTGACTAAAATCCCCCTACTCTGACGCTGGTATGCAGCACCGAAAAGTGCGGTGGCTTCTCCTTTTTACAATAAGAATTAACTATAAATTTCGTTTTAACAGGAATTTATAAACTTAACCTGCATCATGAACAAAAAAATCCTACTTATTGTAAGCTTATTAACCTTGTTTTTTTTGAATGCCGAAGCTCAAAACGGGCCAAAAAACGGCATTAAGCGCCTTGCCCGATGTTGAAGTATATGATATAAACGGCGTACATACCAGCCTGCGCCAGTTGGCAAAAAATAAAGTATTGTTTATTGATTGCTGGTTTATTCCCTGCCCGCCCTGTTTTTTAGGAATGGGGGCCGTGCATAAAGTTTATGCTCAATTTGCGGCCCGCAAGGACCTTTGTTTTATAACCATTTGCATGACCGACAGCGCACAGGTTAAAGCTTTTATAAGGCAGGATACCGTAATGAAGGCATATGTAAGCCAATACCAGTATTTTAGTGGCCAGCAAGATTTTAACTTACCGGTTTATTTTATGCCGGGATGTAATTCAAAAGTTCCGCTGGGCACAAAGATGCTTAGCCACTCGGCCCCTGATGATAAAACAAAATGCCCCGACGCTATTTTTGATTTTACAGGATACCCCACCACAATGGTTTTTAATAAAGAAGGCAAACAGGTTTTTAAAGAAACCGGCGTTTCCAGCGCAGACAAATTTCAACAAGACATCACCAAAGCGCTAAATGAAGCACTTACAGGAAGTAATTAATATTTGTTGGCTGATTGAAATGGATAAGACAGCCTGTAGACTGCGTCTACAGGCATAGTTAATCCGTAGACTCCGTCTACGGATAGTGGGGGGCCATACCCGACATGCTAGCGCCAGAGACGTGGTTAATAACTAAACTCCGTATTGTGGTTGAAAGGCCAGACTATATTCTC
>JABDCH010000121.1 GCA_013288205.1 Bacteroidota bacterium
CAATAATCGATCGGACTGTTTGGAGCAACACTCTTGTTGGATGCTGGCATTTGCATAATAGCGAAAAGAATAACTGCAGCCCCAACAATTGTACTTATGGTTTGTACCACCCTGGCATACAGCATACGGTTTCCCATTATATAGGTACTTTGTCTTAAAACCGGTATTTCTCTCACAAAATATCCGTCGGGATGTGTAAAACTATCCCAGAAAAGATGAGAGGATATACCAACCAATAGGCAGATCATTACCACCCAAAAATGTTGTTTAAAGTATTGCCACCAGTTAAAATTCATATATGGTGAAAATCTTTTCCTGAAAAAACCGGGGATG
The DNA here is from genome assembly GCA_013288205.1 of Bacteroidota bacterium. Classification (GTDB taxonomy): domain Bacteria; phylum Bacteroidota; class Bacteroidia; order JABEUT01; family JABEUT01; genus JABEUT01. Next base: position 334 of record JABDCH010000121.1, read on the forward strand.
TTACAAATAAATAAATTGCGTACTATGTAATGATATATAAAGGTGAGCAATAGCGCTACAGGCAAATCAAGGCAAACCATTCCGGCCAAAGTATGCGTATAGAAACTCTCTTCCCTTAAACGGATAAAATATTCGAAATCGGGAGTGACGGAACCCACTATTAATGCCGTCATAGATACCCACTTTTCAGGTAAATATTTTGCGGGCAGAATAATAGCAGGGTGCGAAAATGTTAGTGGCATCGGTTTTTACAGATCCCAAAAGTATAGTTTTTAATTTGAAGTGATCATTGTGTCATTCATCTTCAAATTATGGAAAACACCGATATACTTCTATCGATAACCCAGTTAGATAAAAGTTCTGATGTTTCTGATTCCAGATATAAAAAGACATCCTGGAATCTTTATGCGCTATATTGGGGGTAGCCATTACGTAATGATAAACTCGTGTATTGCTGTCTTTCTCCGACGGATAATCATTCATCAGAAAGCTTCTATAATATTCATGTCCATTGTTTGCAGTAGATATATCATTTATAAACAATGCCCCGGATGAACTATTGCCTGCCGGTTCAAAGCGGGTTAGTGTGACTTTAGTAAAGTATGCTTCCCCCTTATTATAAAGGCTGTCGGTGGGTATTTGAAGGCTTGCGCCAAACTCGTCACCATTGAAATGAACGGCGGGTTTCCCATTTAACATTTCATAAGCTATAAGTCTCCATCCCGAAGGGGGATGCATCATATCAAGCGTATTGGAATATACCAGTTGAGGAGGCTTGCTGCTGTATGGAGGAATGTCTCTGTACCCTCCCAGGCAATTATCGTATTTATCAGAAGTTTTAAGGAAAACATATTTATAACATTCCCAGTTCATAGTGGATGAAAGGATACGATTATAATACTGACAGGTTTGCACTATATTTAGTGATACACATAAGCCGGATACAATGAGCAAGCCGCCTGTCACTATTTTTCCTCTGAGCGGGGAAATGCCCGGATATATCCTGCTGTTGGCCGAAGGAAATAAATGGGCGATTCCAATAGCTATAAGGGGATATATATCAATAAAGGCACGGTGTTCAAACCCTTCCTGGTATGACCAGCACCACCAGCTTGCAATTAGGTAAGTCCATACCATAATAGCTAAGGCACAACAATAGAATACTACTTTATTTACCCGGTAAACATTTATGAACCCCAATAATGAAACCAGCGCCAAAGGAGTATATATAAACAGGCCGCTATGAAATGAAAACAACACCGATCTTATTTTAGGATGAAGGAAATAAAATCCTTCGCCCGAATAGGCTCTTACAAACCACAACCCCGATTCCATGTGCCAGGCAATACATTGTAAAGAAAAAAGCGGAACAATAACACAAATGGCGATAATGAAAGATTTGAGGTTACAAAATATCCGAAACATTTTTTCCAGACCTCCGCACATTAAAGGCAGCATGAATGGTAGTATACATATAGACGTTGGGCGAACAAGAACGGCAAGCGCAAAAGCTGCACTGGTAAGAATGAGGTAACCTATTTTACCAGTACCCGAATATTTCATCCCGGCATATATAAACACGCAAAGCAAGGAGAAAGAGTACAAATGCACCATCATATACTGTTCGAATGAATAATAAAAAAGATTGGTGCCAAAGAATATCAGGAAGAGCGTAAGGGAAATAATGGGTTCGGAAATATTAAATGATTTCAATATTTTCCGTAAACAAAATAACCCCGCAAACAACCAAAATAGCGCAGCTATGCCAATGGCTTTTATAAATAAAGGTGAATATGCATCGACATGGCTTTTAAACAACCTGGAGTATTCTAACGCAGCCAGGAAAAATGGGGACCAAAGTATTGACGCTCCCATGAAATGCTTGTCAACCCATCTATTATTGACTTTATTAACAAAGTTGAGAGTAGAATCGGTTATGGTAAAATCGTGCTTTATAAAAATGGCGGGCAAATAAGCATAATATCCCTGTGGATCATATGCTTTTAACGTTTCTTTCCATCTATCGGATTTCCATGTATAGGTTCTCATAAAACACCCACATCCCAATACAATGAGAAAAATAGTGAATAAAGAAAGCTTTTTCATATCTCAAAAATTGTGCTGCAGCATAGTGCCATTATAGCCATCCGCAACACAATCAGACAAATATATAGAATAATTAAGAGTTTCTGATTCAGAGTGCAAATGCACTATGCTTACTGATCGATATATATTAACAATACTCAGGGGTTTTTTACATTTGTATAAAATTACCATATACCCCTCGCCCCTTGAAAAATAATTTAAAGCAACTTTTCTTTAAAAGTCCGACCCGTTACATTTTTTGGGTATTGCTGGCTTTTCTTTTCAAAGGAGTTATTCCTCTTGTGCAATTGTTTATTGCACACAGGTCTAATCCACATTTACTTTCACTCGGCTTTATAGGAGATAGTCCATCCTACACAGACCCGATTGAAAACCTCCTTGCCACTGGTCAGTATTCACCTGACCGGCGCTTGCCCGGCTTTGGCATCATCTATCTCTTTTTTAGACTATTCTTATCTTATACTGCTACCTACAACACCATTGTTATTATTCAGTTGGTAGTAAGTTCGGTTGGTGTTTACTGTCTTGCGCTTTTAGCCCGGTTTGTTTTAAAATCCGACAGGGCATTCTATCTTACTTTTTACATGTACCTGATATGTAATTATTCTAACTATTACGATATCTGTCTGATGACGGAATCATTGTCTTCCTCATTTTTAATTTTCGGTACTTGGTATTTTGCTCTTTACTTTTATCCAAAAGACCAATCTGCCGCGAAACAGAAATTAAAATTCCTTTTCTTTTCAGGCCTTTTCCTAACCTGGACATTTTTTTTACGCCCTGTTTTTGTTCTGATCTTACCTATTTATGGAGTAATACTCCTGCTTCATTCTATTAAAAACAAGGTGCCTTTTATAAGGCCACTTCTTATTTATGCGCTTGCATGTATTGTTATAGATGGGGCATGGATTATCCGTAACTATAAAGTGTATGATAAGTTTATTCCTTTATCCAAAGATTTCTATTATCCATATGTGGAATATTCATACATGGGGCACATGCAAAGCTTTGTGCAAACCTGGGGAGGCGCTATTGATTTGCCCGACCCGCATTCGGCATTCAGTTGGTTCGGCGGTATTCTTTTCCCGGGCGAGCCCGAAGCCAATAAATACAAGCACGATTCCATCCCTGGTTATGTGTATACTCCCGCCTTTAATAGGGACAGCTTATATAAACTTCGAGCAGAAGTAAGAGAATTTATCGCTATGCAAAAACCGGCTGTCGATAGCTTTTATGTAAGCAAAGACAGTGACTGGAATAAGGCCTTCAGTATTTTATATCAGCCATTGAAGCCAGTATCAACACAAGCGGCTGCTTTGCAAAATGAGATTGATAATACGTTCGACAGGTACACTAATTCTATCAAAAAAGAACATCCGTTTTTATATTATGTGCGTTCAAGGATTACGCTTCTGCGAAAATTTTTATTTGAAAATAATGAAGCCTTTTTGACTCGCGGACAAATTCCGGGCATGAAAAAACTATTAAGCTTATTCTTTCATACATATTATTACTTCATCCTATTCCTTGGAATAGCGGGCATTGTAATGCTTACCTGGAAGGGCCTCCGCAATAATATGTTTCTTTTATTGCTTTGCATTATTCCTGCTTACACCATTCTTATTCATCCATTTCTCCGGTCGGCAGATAACCGCTATTTGCTGCCTGCATGGCCCTTTTTAATTGCCTGCGCGGCATATTTTATTTTAACGGTTTATTCTAAATTCTTCCCTGCTAAATCTCAAATTTAACGGGCTGTATCTGCCTTCAGCAAATAAACATTTTCGTAGTTATTTGCATTGGCATAAATTTTTGAATAGTTATTTTTCAACATCGTTCCATTACAAATTGCAGAAACAATAATAGATTTTACGACTGAATCTTTTCCCGATATATAAACCAGCGCCTGCTTATTCTTCTTTAAAATAGAGTTGATATCTCTATCTTCACCCCAAAAAATTAATTCTTTGTTATAGGTAGTGTATAAATAGGTATCAGGATATACTTTTTTTATAAACTCCGTGTATACTTTTGCACCCCAAGGACCGGAGTACGCAATACCCAGGAATATTGCGGGCTGAACACAAGATTTATTTCCATCCGAAACTATTATCAACGGGGTATCTTTATATTTTTCAAGAAACGCAGAGGTCGATTCGGGC
>JABDCH010000122.1:0-1385 GCA_013288205.1 Bacteroidota bacterium
TATAGTTGAATGAGGATACTTTTTTACGAGATTAACGGCTTTTCTTCTCCATAAAATATCGATACGCAGCGTAAGCAGCCGGTTCATAAAATCGTACTTCCCGGCAATGGTATTAAACATCTTCTTTACCTGTTCCTTTTTGCCGAGGTCGAGGTTGTCATACGGTATTATGGGTGAGGGAGCCACACGCATCTATTTACCGTTCATATATTGTTGAGCTTCCTTAAGCAGCTGTTCTTTATCTACGGGAACTACGCCGGTTTTTTCGCAAACCTGCCCACCCGCCAAGTTAGAGAGAAAGGCAATTTCAGAAGGAGCCAAATGAAGAGCTGAACATAAGGCAGCTACGCTGACCACCGTATCTCCGGCACCGGAGACATCCGATATGTTCCGGATATGTGCGGGAACCAATTTTTTTTCCTTATCGGAATTAATAAATACCCCGTGTTCTGACAAGGTTACAAGCACCTGGGCAATTTGCTGGCCTTTTCGAAGGGTATCTGTTACAATCTCAATTTGTTCAATATTTCCCGCCTGAACATCTACCTTGAGGCCTTCTTTTAACTCCTTCAGGTTAGGCTTGAATAGTGTAACTTCTCTATACTCAGTAAAGTTTTTCTTTTTAGGATCCACTACCGTAGGGATGCCATGCTTATTAGCCAGTTCAACTACCTTTTTTATCAGTAGCGGAGAAATAACACCTTTATCATAATCCTCAAAAATGATCACATTAATATTACCTTCTTTGAGAAAGTGTTCTATTTTCTTTAGCAACGCTTCGGTTTGGGCATCCCCAATATATTCTTCGTTTTCATCATCAATCCGCACGATATGATGATTATTGCTGATGATCCGGGTTTTGGTAGTAGTTGGACGATCCGTTGCTGTAAGTATTCCTTCTGTCGAAAGTTTTTTATCTTGTAAAATCTTCAATAATTTCTCGCCATTATTATCATCGCCAATCACGCTGCACAGAATAGGAGTGGCGCCCATAGCCTGGATATTGATGGCTACATTACCTGCACCACCCATACGGCTTTCTTTTTTGCTCACCGCTACAATAGGTACGGGAGCTTCCGGCGAAATGCGGCTTACATCGCCCCAATAGTATACATCAAGCATCAGGTCGCCAATGATGAGGACCTTCAGGTTGTTAAATGAATCAAATATTTTTTTCAATTCTGCTGAATTCACGTGCAATGCTATTTCAGGTGTGATAATGCTTCTTTCATTCTTTTTAGGGCTTCTACCAGCACTTCTTCTGCAGCTGCATAGGTAAAGCGGATATAGTTATCGTTGCCAAATGCTGCACCCGGTACTAAAGCTACAAGAGCCTTATCCAATAAATAAAAACAGAGGTCAGTAGCATTTTTAATCAATGTTCC
>JABDCH010000122.1:1395-4524 GCA_013288205.1 Bacteroidota bacterium
AATGTAATAAGTGATGTCGGGAAATACATAAAACGCTCCATCAGGCACATTGGTTTTAAGACCAGGAATATCTTTCAGTAAATTAAGAACCGTATCCCTACGCTTATGGAAAATATCGCGCATGGAATAGGTTTCAGATGGATCTAGAAGTACGGCGGTATAAGCTGCTTTCTGGGCTATAGAACAGGTGGCCGAAGTTATTTGGCCTTGTATCTTATCACATGCTTTAGCAATTTCCTTAGAGGCACCCATGTAGCCAACTCTCCAGCCTGTCATAGCAAATGCTTTTGAAAGGCCATTTACAGTGATGACTCTGTCTTTTATCGTGGGTATGGTACCAATGCTATGGTGTGCACCTATAAAATTGATATGTTCGTATATTTCGTCCGATATAATGTAGACGTTAGGGCATTCAGCAAATACGGCAGCAATTTCTTCTAGTTCTTCCATGGAATAAACCGAACCGGTGGGATTGCAGGGTGAGCTGAATATCATCAATTTGGTACGTGGTGTAATGGCGCTTTTTAATTGACTTGCCGTAACTTTAAAGTCATTTTCAATACCTGCTTCTACAAATACTGCTTTTCCTTCGGCTAGCTTTACAATATCCAGATAGCTTACCCAGTAAGGTGAGGGAATAAGTACTTCATCTCCTGGATTGATGATACTTAAAACAGCATTCGCAATTGATTGCTTCGCTCCGGTAGATACTACTATCTGGTCGGCATCAAAATGCAGGTTGTTGTCTCTCTCAAATTTTTTGGTAATAGCCTGGCGAAGTTCTAAATATCCTGAAACATGGGTGTAGTGGCTAAAGTCATCATCAATAGCTTTTTTAGCAGCATCTTTAATCACCTGGGGCGTAGGAAAATCAGGTTCTCCCAGGCTTAAGTTAATTACATCTATTCCCTGTGCCTTTAGTTCACGGCTGCGCCTTGCCATGGCAATGGTTTGCGATTCGGAAAGACGGGCCAGGCGAGCTGAAAGGTTTTGCATATAGCTATGTTTGCTTTAGTAAAGACGCAAAGCTATTAAAATATAGATATATAGCGGTTGAGCCCTACTATTTATGGCTATTTTACTTCTTGGCAGACAGAATAGTTTCGCGTTTTGCAAGTATATAACGGTAGACCGATTTATATTGAAGCGAATCTAAATGAGCTTTTCTACCCATTTTAGGAAGTATGGCATTCCAATCATCCACCGAAAAGTCCTGAGGCAATTTTGCTTCGTGGCAATCGACACATTTATTATTATAGAGTGAGAACCCGTCTGCCAGATTCGTTAATGAAGTGCCCGGCCAATGGCTTTGAGCGATGGTAACATCGTTATTGCCGGGAACAAGACTGTTCGGATTTGCAGTGCTGGCAGTGCTTGAAGATGTGGTGGAGGCGGTTGACTTGGTGGCAGGTGCCTGGCTTTTGCAGCATACCAAAACTATGGATAACATAGTCAGCATTATCACTGTTCCTTTGTTTTTTATCAAATAATTTACGGTTCTCATATATACCTTATCTGTAGTTAAATAATTGGAGGTGCAAAGCTAAATAAAGATTTTGGATGAATCTTTTCTACCCTTAATTGCAACACTTTTGGCGACAGTATAGAGTGTCTTTTTAGGTGATTATAAGTTGATATTCAGTTATGTAATATATGTAACACGAGGAGCACATCCAGTTGCAATTAGCAGGTTGATACGCAAAAACGGTTATTGACTTTTGGGGAAGATGATAAGATTTTACACTTATCAATCTATTTTAAAAATCTACCAAATCTTTTAATGGAACTCCTAAAGCTTTCGCTAAAGCATTTATTGTAACAATAGTAGTGTTCACTTCGCCGTTTTCTATGCGGCTAACCTGATTAAAGGTAATATTAGCTTCATCGGCTAAATACTCTTGAGAAATACCCTTACTTAAGCGAATCTTTCTAAGATTCTTACCAAAAGCTTTTACAAATTTTGTGTCTTTAGGGTTTCTCATTGCCCAAAGATTGAGGGCGATGTCTAATTTTTATTTACCCATATATGGGTAATATGAAAAGTATTTATATCTTTGTCCTCAATTAGATTAAATTTTAATTCGTTAAATTTGAAGTTATGAGGAAGCTAAACGTACTAATTTTAGTAGTTCTTTGCTTGTTGGCGGGTCTGTCAAAAGCCTCGTCAGGAAGAGGAAGCAAAATTTATTTTCCGGGTTGTTCTATTAGCGTAACAGCATCTACGCCGGGAACTTCCGGCACCACCATTTGTTTAGGGGCTTCTGTTCCGCTTATTGCTACTGCAAGCGGAGGCACAACTCCCTATACTTATTCGTGGACCCCTACTATGGGCTTGAATAATCCCAACATTGCAAATCCTTTGGCTACACCTACCGTTACTACCACCTATATGGTAAACGTTACCGATCACATGGGTTGTACAGGTTCAGCTTCGCTTACCATCACCGTAAATCAGCCACCTGTGGCAAACCCTGATACCATATTGTTTGAATATATTATGGGGCACACCCTCACAGCTAAAGGCGGAGTATCTCCTTATACCTATACCTTTTCACCTTCGGTTAATACCAATACCCTGCTGACTCTGCCCGATACCAATACTACCTTCACCATTACAATAACAGGAGCTAACGGGTGTAGCAGTACACAATATGCCCATTATATCCCTTTGGCTAATATTGAGGCCTGCACCAGCGCATATATGTCGGAGTATATACAAGATACTACAGGAGGGTCAGGAGGTATAAACGATGCTGTTGAATTGTATAACCCCACCACAAGCCCTATTAATTTGAATACCTATTATTTGACAGGTACTACAAATGGTTCGCTGTTGTCACCACCTTTTATTATTCAGCTGCATGGTACACTATGCCCTCACCGCACCTTTTTAATTGCTAATAAGTATGCTAGAACTGCACTTATAAGCCGTGCAAATATGCTGTCCGACAGCCTCAACTTTAACGGGAAGGATATAGTCGCACTGGCACAGGCCTGTGTAAGCGGCAATAATGTAACTTTTTCGGTTTTAGATAAGATAGGGGCTATTAGCCCCTTACCTGGCAGCAATGGCTGGCCTGTAGCCTTTGGCAGCACGAAGAACCATACGTTGGAGAGGCACTCTAATGT
>JABDCH010000123.1 GCA_013288205.1 Bacteroidota bacterium
ACCAGTCTGACGGTACCGTCTGAACAAAAAAAGGAGCTTCGGGAAGCATTAGGTATTTCGCCTGTATCAAAAGTTGTGCTTTGTATATCTAAACATAATGAAAGAGAGGCACCATTTGATACACTACAGGCATTTGAAAAACTGCACGATGAGACTTTACATCTACTACTTATTGGAGATGGGCCGCTACATCAAAAGTTAATTGACATGGCAGGTAGTCTGAAAATAAATAATGCATCATTTGCGGGGTATATTAAATTTACTGACTTACCTATTTACTATAGTATTTCAGATGTTTTTGTTCACGACTCGCATGACGAACCTTGGGGTGTATCTGTGCAAGAAGCAATAGCATCTGGGCTGCCTGTTATAACATCTGATAAGGTTGGGGCTTCATTTGACCTAATATTAGAGGGGAAGAATGGTTATGTTTTTAAGGCAGGCGATGTTGAAGGGTTGGTTGAAAAGATGAAATTGTCGTTAGTGATGGATAAAGCTCTATTGGCCCAGACTAATTTAGCAATTTTGGATCAATGGAATTATAAAAAAACGTTAGAGAATATTGTAGCTGCTATCTAATACCTTAGGGTATGTTGACAACATGTTAAGTGATGAAATGATGAATTTAGATAGAAAATATGCTTTAGTGCTTCCCTGCTATTCATCCACTGATCCCCCAACGGTAAGTACAATACAAAACCTTGTGGAATGTGGTTATAAGGTGGTGGTTTTTAGCAGAGAATTTAAGTTTGATAGTTACGATAGCGTTGTTGCTTATACAGGAAGGCAATTTCTTTCCTTTAAGCGAATACATATGTTGCAAAGGATTTTGATATGGGTAAGCGCTTTTTGGACATTAAGGAAAATTTTAAAAAAATACGATCCAGCCATTAGTGTTGCATTTATGCACTCACAGGTTGCCATGATCTCGTTCTTTAAGAAGTATAAATTCATTGCCTGCATTTATGATATACCTTCTTTAGCATTCGCCGGTAAAATAGACAAGCTGTTTATAACAGCCGGACTTAAGAATTTGCACAAAGCAGAATTGGTTTGGTGCAGCGACACATTTAAGGCGGAGATAACAAAGCAAGACGCTCATTTAGAAACACTTCCGCTTGTGTGCCACAATTGCCCACCTGTTAATTATTTGGGAGAAAGAACCCCCGATGATATAAGATGGCTGCAAAATAAAGTAAGTGATTTAGGTGCAATAAAAACAGCACAGCCATACCTTATAATGACCAGGGCAGGTGCAGTAGGTAGGTATGGTGGTATTGAAGAGACACTGGTTGCTTTGAAAGAGTTGCCCGATAACTATATTTTCTTATTAATGGGGAGGCCAACTGCAGCTTTTAAAATAGTATTGAACGATCTGATTGCTGAAAATAAACTGGAGCGACGTGTTTTTCTTATAGAGAACCCGGACGAATTGATGTGGAAGAAAGTATTGCTGGGTTCTGATGCTGGCCATTTGATACATATAAGACCATCTTCTATTAGCGATGCGGTTGCTTATGATCTTAATTCTTCATTGTCTAATAACAGGCTCTTTCAGTACATGGCAGCTTCTATACCTATACTTAGCTATAATGATAAACGGCTGGATATGATACATAATGAAGTAGAATGCTTTAAGGTAGTTGATGTGAATGCAGATATCGCCGCAAGCATAAAAAGATTATGGTTGGAGCTAGGAAATGAAGCTAATCTTAGAATAAGAATGGGGATGAACGGAAGAGATGCTCACTTAAAAAAATATAACTGGGAAGTGCAGTTTGCACCTATACAGAGCGCGTTACAGCTTTATAGGTAAAAAACATACAAATATGGTAAGCCTTATCCTGGTTACATATAATCGCGCTGAGCGATTAAGCTTAAGCATAAATGATATTCTCAATCAAACATTAAAGGATTTTGAATTAATCATCTGCGATGATTGTTCCACTGACAATACAGAGCAGATATGTAACGCCTTTGTTTTACAAGATAGCAGGATCAAGTATATAAGAAACACGATTAATAAAGGGATGCCGGGCAACCTGAATCATGGTTTTGAGATGGCGCAATATGAGTACATTGGAATATTGCATGATGGTGACCGCTTTGCCCCAGACCTTGTTCAACGCTGGTATGATGGCATGAACTCGTCTCCTAACATTGGCTTTGTATTTAACGCAATAGGCATTGCAGATGCTGAAGATAAGATCAAACATTCGCATCAGGAATTTGAGCCTGGATTGATTAGGAAAGAATACTTGTTGAGGAAGGTTTTTTTTAGGAGATGGCGGTTTGATTCACCAGTATGGGGTGAGGCAATGGTACGCAAATCGTTATTGAAGGAATACGGATATTTCCGTAAAGAATTCAAGTTTTTTGCTGATGTGGATTTTTGGTTAGAAGTGCTGCACACACATGATGTGTTTTATATTCGGGATGTATTAATGGTTGGACCAGATAAAGATATACAGCCGAGGCTGTTTGCAGATAAGCTTATTGATACTTACTTGTATATGTATTCGATGCATAAGTATCACCGTAAACGCGAATTTAAAAACAACCCATTTATCTTTGCCAAAGAAATGGCAATATTTTATACGCAAGCATATCTATGTCTTTCGGTTAACCTGGCACTTATTCTTAAACATAATAGTTACGGGGAGTATATGCTTGCAGGGAAAGGCATATTGAAAAAGTCTGTTATCCTTTATAGCATCTGGATGATACTATTGGTATTATCACCGGTTATAAAGGTCGTGGCAAAAAAATAAATTATTTTTTTCAATTTAAGCGTATGCAAAACTTACAGGCTAATAGTATTCAGAATGTTAATAAGAAATTGGCTGCTTCAATAAACAATAGATACTATGAGCGATTCTTGCTGTACGGGTTTATAGTTTTTGTGCTAAGGTATTCACAGGTTGAAAACATGCTATCTGAAAATACAATAGGCTGTTTATATTCAATTTCTATCGCCTTTTTAGCCTCCCTGGAAATATATTGCATGAAGGGGAAATATATTCTGTTTCATCCTACGGTTATTTGTTCGGTAGTTATTTTTATACTGGGCTTTTCAGTTTCTAATTACGACATATACCTTGGGGCTAATCCGTACCAGCGAGAGTTTTCAGAAAACCTGATGGGCAGTGATTACATTAAATATATTAATGAAGGCATGTTTTGGGCCAATGTAGCACTTATTGCATTATGGTTGGGATTTCACCAAACTAAGATATCAAATATGCTTTTTCGTTCCTTAATGACTCAAAAGTTATTGAAATATATTAAAAAGGATCTCAACTTTAATATGCCTGTCGTAAATGCTATCTATGGAATCAGTATTTTTTCGCGGGTATTCTTAATTGCCAATGGTGTATTTGGTTTTGCCGGTGCAGCTAAAGGTAATGGAGGGGGGGTATATGATAACATTTTAGGCTTGATGGCTATTTTTGTTTCGGGTGGTTCTATAGGATTATTGGTGTATAGTATCAGGTATTTCAATAAGACATCGCCTATAACAATGATGCTGATAGCTTGTGGACTGGAGATATTTTTCGGTATATTATCTGGATTCAAATCAGGGTTGATATATCCGGTGGTAATTATTATGTTCGGGTATATAGTGGTACACAAAACATTGAATTATAGATCAGCAGCCATTTTTCTAGTATGTGGCGCTTTCTTAACGGTTGTTGCATTTAACATTGTTGAGAATTTCAGAAAAAACATATCAGATACATCGGCCAATATTGAAGGTGTAGATAGCTTAGTGGGTTTCACACTGGAAAGTAATAAAAACGTGGATGTGACTGCAGATGTTGGATATGGGAACATGTCAACACTACAATCCACTTTAGCACGGGCTAACTTGAGTATTTACAATGCTTTGGCGTTTAAGAATTTAGATAATCCTGCTGCAGCTGAATATGCTGCCCAGACGCAAACAACCGAGAAGATATTATTGTCTCCTGTCTATTTTCTTATACCGCGTTTTTTATGGAGTGGTAAGCCTCAGCGGCAAGATGGATCACTTTTTTACTTTTATTTCATGGGGGCGAACGCCAATACATCTATTTCCCCTTCAACGATAGGCTATATTTCTATGATTTATAGCACATGGTTTATAATTCCCGCCTTTTTACTGATAGGAATATTGCAAAATGTAGCTTTTTCATTTAGTAAAATAGGATTTGGTGGGCTCATTATAACGTTCAGTTTGCTTGCAGCACTTGCCTTTATTGATGAATTTGACTTCATCCTCATCAACATGTTCAGGAATTTTGCGATAGCCCTGGTTGCACAGTATTACCTGCTTAATAAGTAGTGCATAGAACGTTGCTATAGATAAATGAAGAGAATTTTGATTTCTTATGAGTATTTTTTACCTGCTTTTAAAGCTGGGGGACCGGTACAATCGATTGCGAATATGGCCCGGCAACTATGCGATTCATACGAATTGTATATAGTGTGTTCTAATTCAGATGCTGGTGAG
>JABDCH010000124.1 GCA_013288205.1 Bacteroidota bacterium
ACCAACACACACCCAGGCTACAGGATATAATAGATTCTAAAATATTAGGAGAACGCAAGATATTTTTATGGGGCCAGGTAGATGACGATTCTGCCAAACACATTATCGACCGCTTGCTATACCTGGAACTGACAGGCCCCGGGAAAGACATACAGCTTATCATCAACAGCCCCGGGGGCTATGTAACATCAGGCTTCGCGATATATGATACCATGAAGAACATCTCCAGCCCCGTATCAACCATTTGTACGGGCTTTGCGGCTTCCATGGCTTCCATCCTGTTATCGGGAGGGGTAAAAGGAAAACGGTTCATTCTTCCTAATGCGCGTGTAATGATTCACCAGCCCGGTGGTGGCGCCGGAGGTACGGCTTCTGATATAGAAATACAGATAGATGAATTACTTAAGACCAAGCGCCTCAGCGCTGAAATATTAGCTGCGAATTGCGGACAACCCTTTGACAAAGTAATGAAGGATATTGACCGCGACCACTGGATGTCAGCCGACGAATCCATTGCCTATGGTATTGTAGATGGTACACTTGGTAAACTGGTGTAAACAGTTGCAGTAGAACAGCCTCCCCCTGCTTCACATTTTTTAACACAATAGCTGGCAATTATATGCCATAGCCTCACTTTGCCTCATTGGCAATACTTTTACAGAAATAATTATTTGTCAATTAATCTTAAAATTAGTATTAAAAGTGAAATGCAATCAGCATTAACTTTTCATTAACAAAATGTAGCAAAAGCCCGATATAATTTTGACCCAATTTTGAAAACCAATAACAATGAAAAAAATAACATTTGTAGCATTATCAGCTACCGTAGGATTGGGGCTTATGTCATTTATTCCCCCTGCATCACCGGCCACCAATACATTTGAAGGAGTAATAACCTACTCCGTAAGTGTGGATAATCCGCAGTTAGCCCCCGCCGTAGCAAACAGCTCGGTAACAGCTTACATTAAAGGAGGCAAAACCAAAACCTACTTTAATATGGGTGTATCAAAATCGACCTTTTACACCAATAGCGCCACACCCGATGCCAATGTGGTTTTAATACAAGCGATGGGAAACAACTATCAACTAAAAAATGATGACTCCAAAAAAAGTGATGATATGAATCCTGACATTAAGTACATGGACGGCACCAAAACAATTGCTGGCCACACCTGCCACAAGGCGCAAATGACAATGAAAGGCGGTGATGGAAAACCCTATACCACCGATGTATATTACACGGAAGATATACCTGCCACACCAGATGTGCATAGTCCGTTTAACCAACTGAAGGGCTTCCCGCTGGAATATACCAAGAGGCAGCAGGGGATGAATTTATTAATAACTGCCACCAACATAGAAAAGAAAAATATTCCGGATGATACGTTTACCATTCCCACCGGGTATAAGCTTATGACTGCCCGGGAAATAACGCAGGATGTCCATAAACAAATGGCCGATACACAATAGTAAAATTAAAATGATATTTAGTCCCGGCTATAAACGCCGGGGCTTTCCTCAAATGGATTACTTCGTCACCGCCAACTTCTCATTCATCTGAGCAATTATCTTTTCACGGGTTTCGGGCCATTCATTATCGAGTATGCTGAAGCTGGCAGTGTTGCGGTAAGTGCCGTTATCTCGCGGCCGGTCTTTGCGTAATATTCCTTCGAACTTCCCTCCTGTTTTTTGTATAGCTGTTCGCGAGCGGATATTGTTTTCATCGGTGCGTAACTGCACTCTTACAGTCTTCAATGTTTCAAAGGCGTACGTCATAAGCAATAGCTTACACTCGAAATTGATAGCAGTACCCCAATAGGGTTGTGTAATCCAGGTAAAGCCTATTTCAAGCTGTTTGTAATCGGGTACCATATTCAAATAGCGGGTAGAGCCAATTAGCTTACCACTTTTCTTATGCAGGATTACAAAAGGATAATTGGTACCCTTATCTCGGTCAGCAAGGGAGGTATTGTAAGAGGTAGTGAATTTTTGTTCATCGGAATAATCAGCCGGATAAAATTCCCAAAGTCTTTTATCGGCAGTTAATGGAAGTAGTTCGGCCAAATGGGCTTTCTCCAGGGGATGCAACTCCACCAGTTGCCCTTTCAACACTACAGGATGCTTAACCCAGGTTTCGTTCATATATGGATATTGAAATTCAAAGGTAGTAAACACTTTTCATCAGCATAACAACAGCGTAATACAGGGATAATTAAAAAACGTTATCTTTATCCATAACTACTAACATTTTAAACTTAATTTTATGGCATTATTTTTAGTGCGGGTTGAACTACACGCAACACTGGATTATTCACATCCCAGTTACGAACAATTGCATACAGCCATGCAAACGGCCGGATTTACCCGGACCATAAACCCCGATGCAGCGTGGTATAAATTACAATCGGGTTCCTACAGAATAGATGGTGATTATACCCTGGAACACGTTACCGAACTGGCTAAAAAAACGGTCGACACAGTCGATACAAATAATAGCGTGTTAGCCGGAATTGTTAAAAGACTTTTATTTTCCGGACCTCAACAAGCATAAAACCTATTTAACAATACTAAAAACTTACATTACCATGGCAACATTTATTGTGCGCGTTGAATTACACGCAACACCTGATTATACACATCCGCATTACGAACAATTACATACTGCTATTGAAAAGGCGGGATTTACCCGGAAACTGCATCCTGATGCCGGTTCATATCAATTGCAAACCGGGACATATAAAATGGAAAGCGACCATTCCCTGGAAACTGTGCTTGACCTGGCTAAAAAAGCTACCGACTCTGTTGATACCAATAACAGCGTGATAGCAATGGAAATGGAAAAGTATGCCTGGGTTGGCCCTAAAGCATAACCCCAGCCAATTATTTTATCGAGGCAGTTCAACTACTTAACTGAAACAACAAAGGCTTTGACGAAAATTCACCTTTCATTATCCATAGGATAATTAAGTTGAGCTAATTAATCTTACAAAATATGGTATTTTGGTCGTGGTGGGGAATTTTAGCTATCGCATTAGTAGTTGTAGTATTAGGCAAACTACTACATGGATGGTATAAAAAATAAGCGAGTTTACAGAATTATAAAACCTGCGGACGTTTACTTTAGTGTTGACTAAACAATTTCAACATGGCCTGTAACGAACCTTCCGAATGCATCAGTTCGCCATTTTTAAGTGACTCTTGTGCTGCTATGGCTGCTCTTTTACGCATATCTGTTTCATACAAGGCAATGGCTTCCTGTGTGCTGTTATATTTATCTGACGTTAAGCATTCGCTCAATTCGAGCGCATCAAGCATAGCCATGTTTGCACCTTCGCCTGCAAAGGGTGGCATAACATGTGCAGCATCGCCAAGCATGGTTAAATTAGGTAAGGCATCCCAGGTTTGATTTAAAGGCATGCAATATATAGGGCGCGGAATAAAGGGTGTTGCGGCATTTTCAAACAACTCAACCCAAATAGGGTTCCACTCGGAATATTCCTTTTTAAACCATGCCGACAACTGTGTTTTGTCAGAATAATCCAAACGGCTATTTAGGGCCCAATCCTCACCCGGTTTGAAACTCGCATAAAAACCTATAGTGTTATCGCCTTTTTGACCGCCCAATAAACACTTTCCGTTTCCGAAGGCCATTATTTTTCCGCCATTCATTATTGCATGAATGCGAGGTGTTGATTTATCTGCATCATAAATATTGAGTTCAAGCATCGTAACGCCTGAATAAAAAGCTTTAATATCTGTGATGTATGGACGGACCTTGGAATTAGCTCCGTCAGCGGCAACTACCATATCCGCATAAGCAGATAAGCCATTTTTGAAATGCAGTAGCCAGCCTTCACCTTTCGCTTCCATTGAAATAAAATGACTGTCCCATACAACCGTTTCAGGCTGCAACGATTCCAGTAACATATTTCTTAATGGACCACGGTCTATTTCAGGACGAAAATATGCATTATCGAAATTTTCCTGAGGCTTTGTTTCATGGTCACTGAAAAAAACTTCAGCACGTTCATTCATAATAATCGTCCTATCAGCGCCGGGACGATAATTCTTTTTAAACTCATCCAGCAAATTCGCTTTGCGGATCGCTGCCAAGCCTGATTCATCATGCATATCGAGCGGCGAGCCCTGCACACGGGCCTGTTTATTCAAATCCCGTTCATACACTTTTACATAGCAGCCTTGCAATTGTAAAAGCCTTGCTAATATCAGTCCTCCGGGACCACCGCCTACAATGGCTATTTGTTTATTCTTTAAGTGCATACATCCAACTCGTTATTCATCTTTTCAGCTTAGACGATTCAAAGATGCAAATATTTGTTTGGAGAAGTATTAATTAAATGACTCCCTGAACTCCAAGGGGGAACACAGTGCCTGCTAAGATACCTATTCAGCTATACAACTTTCATA
>JABDCH010000125.1:0-587 GCA_013288205.1 Bacteroidota bacterium
CATTGCCCAATTCCTGCTGGATAATCATTGTAAAATGATTGTTATTGCATGCAACACGGCTTCTGCCCTTGCCTACGAAGCGGTAAAAGATTTTGTAGGAAAACGGGCCCTGGTGGTGGATGTAATAAACCCTGTAGCCGAAAAAATTTCGAAGGAAAAAAAACTGAAGAAAATTGGAGTTATTGCTACAAAGGGTACTATAAAATCAGGTATTCATGCTCGTAAAATACAAGGCGCTAACAGCAAACAGGAAGTATTTGGGTTAGCTACTCCCCTTTTAGTGCCTATGATTGAAGAAGGCTTTTTTAATAACACCATAAGCCGAAGCATTATTCACGCTTATCTGTCGCGCCCTAAAATTAAAAACATCGATGCCCTTATACTGGGTTGTACACACTTTCCGTTAATCAAAGCAGAAATAGAAGAATTTTATAATCATAGCATCCCGCTAATTGATTCGGCAGATGTGGTAGCCGAACAAGTTCAACACTTACTAAAGAAAAATAACATCCTCAATCCTTCTAAAAAGATCCCAGTACATCGGTTTTACGTTTCCGATTATACCGATGCTTTTGAAAAAAGCACCC
>JABDCH010000125.1:597-4258 GCA_013288205.1 Bacteroidota bacterium
AAACCATTGGCCTGGAAGAAGCAAGCATTTGGAAATAACCAACTTATTTGGTCATATCCTGCTTTACAGGTTTTGAACTTATTTCCTGCAATAACTTTTTAAATTCCGGTGTATCGTGCAGCGACACAAAATTAGAATCCTGTTTTAATCTTTTTGAATCGGAAAATCCGAGCTTAACTGCATCTTGCAGCATTTCCAGAGCCTTATCAGTAGTATGGTTTGTCATAGCAAGGCATGCACTCAAATAACTATGCTCAGGGTTCTTAGGATCAACCAGTGTATATAATCCAACAAAATAAGAAGCAGCCTGGTAATTATGTTCCTTAAATTCCCCGCTTGCGCCCATATACATGGCAAGGCTAAGGTAGCCTAACATCCTTTCTGTTTGAAGTGCCTCGGGTGAAGTAGTATCTGTTTGAATACTTTTCCTCATGGCGGTAACCTTATCATTCCACCAAGTTTGATCCATCTGTGAAAGATGCGCCCTGAAATCATCCATTTCCTGCATTTCTGCCATTTCCTGCACTTGTTCTTTATCAGCATATTTTCGGAGCGCTTCAGATTTTTCCATTTGCTTTATCTTATCTGTGTATGCACTCATATCATCCAATCCTTGCAAAAAGTTGACCAGTTTTTTATATACATAATATTCTTGCACAGCATTCCCTTTTTTGTGCCAGTTTTCCGCCTCAATCAAGAATTTCTCCCTGATAGATTTTATAATGGAATCATTTTTAGGTGTTGCTTTGGTGTGCATGGCATCAGCATCTAACCATTGAAAGGCTTGTTCTATGGAAGATACCGGAGGCCATTGGTGCTTGCCATTAAATACAATCAATTGATGAGCAAGCGATGTAGAATCGAGCAGCTTGTCTAATTGCATGGCTGGCATGTAATGAAAATCTTTATCACCAATAAAAGAGATATATGAGAAAGGTTGCTTTAAAGGCTGGTTATTGGAAGGCATACTTCCACCGCAAGCAACAACCCCAGCTATTCCCCCTTCACTCATAGCCACCGTCGAGGCTACCATAGCTCCTCCCGAAAACCCAAAAGTATAAAGTCGATTATTATCTATGGAAAAATGCGAACGAGTATCTTTTATAAGAGCGTGTGCCACTTTTTCGGTACTTTCCCAAGGCATTCCATTTTTCGAATTGTAAGTTCCGGCTAAGATGAATCCATACTTTTCGGCTAAATCCTTATACAGTATCACCGGTAAATTACCTACTCCCTGCGGGTCGAAGAAATAAATAATAGGCCATTTTTTAGAACTGTCGTATTTGGTTGGTAAATAGATGGAATATACCTGGGATGGATCATCGGAACATATTACAGAATCTATCACTACCCCTTTCGCCAGGGATTTTAAATGGACTTGTGCAGGCGTCATATTCGATGAAACAGTATCTTGTGCTGAAGTGGAAGGCTTAGCATGGCAACTCCACAAAAAGACAACTATAATAAATGAATAAAAAGAATGGCGCATAATGAATACTTAATTTTACGGCAAGTTACTTTTTTTATAAACTTGTAGTCTGAAAAACATATGAAAGCTGAAATAATCACAATAGGAGATGAGTTGCTGATTGGGCAAGTGGTAGATACTAATTCTGCATTTATAGCAACCAAGCTCAATGAAGCAGGCATACACGTATGCCAGATAACATCGGTATCGGATAATAGGGAGCATATTATGGAAGCTCTTGACAACGCCAAAGAACGGGCAGATATTATTTTAATGACCGGCGGACTCGGCCCTACCAACGATGACATAACAAAGAATACCCTTTGCGAATATTTTAAAGTGGGATTGCGTTTCGATGCAGAAGCATATAAGGACGTGGAATTTGTATTTAAAATAAGGGGTAGGGAAGTCACAGAAATTAATCGTAAACAAGCAGAAATACCTGAAAACTCCATAGCCTTACGCAACAAAAATGGTACTGCTCCCGGTATGTGGTTTGACGTAAATGGAAAGGTATATGTTTCTATGCCGGGTGTTCCTTACGAGATGAAAGCACTGATGGAAGATGAAGTAATTCCGCGGCTGCAAAAGAGATTTACGCTTCCTATTATTGTACATAAAAATGTATTGACCATTGGGATAGGCGAATCTTTTTTAGCAGAAAAAATTGCTGCATGGGAAGCATCGCTTGCAAAGGATAATATTAAACTGGCCTATCTTCCGTCTGTCGGAATGGTACGGCTGCGACTGAGCAGCAGTGGAGATGATGCAAAAATTCTGACACAAAAAACAGAGAAAAAAATTGAAGAGCTGAAAACCATTGTTGGCGAATTTATTTTCGGATATGATAATGACACGTTGGAAGGTGTTATTGGCGCTATGCTAAAAGAACGTAAACAAACCATATCTACCGCCGAAAGCTGCACCGGGGGGTACATCTCCCATCTCATCACCTCTATAGCCGGTAGTTCCGATTATTATGTAGGTTCGGTAATAACCTATTCTTACGAAATAAAAACGTTGGAGTTGAATGTCTCGGCTGACTTATTAAATATAAAAGGAGCCGTATCGCAGGAAGTAGTGGAACAAATGGCATCAGAGGTACGCAGGAAATTTAAAACAGATTATTCCATTGCTGTTTCGGGCATTGCAGGCCCAAGTGGAGGAACACCCGAAAAACCTGTCGGCTTAGTATGGGTGGCTATTGCAACTCCTGAACGGGTATTCAGTAAAAAATTTCAGTTTGCAAATAACCGTCTTCGCAATATCCAAATGACTTCTAACGCTGCATTGAATTTGCTGAGGAAAGAAATACTTGCAGACAAATCATAGTTGTTCAAATATCTTTACTTGAATTTCATAATGTCATCAGGTGTAATTCCTGCATCTTTCATAATTTGCCGTAATAATCCTGTACCTATATCTTTTGAGCTATGAAAAGGAACCGTGGTACGCCTTCCATCAGGATGTTTGAAAATAATATGATTGCCACTTTGCCGGGCCTGAATAAAACCTTTTTTTAATAAAATCCGGATTAACTGCTTTGCGTTTAGTGATGGTATATTCAAAGTATCATTTTATTTAAGGCAATCTATATTGTGTAATCTTGAATCATACTCAAAAATAGATATTCTAAAATAGAAAGAATAAAGTGTAGGGTACTAAAATACTTGAATCGTACTCAAAAATAGATACTACGTATTATTAAATATATCCTTTTCACTTTATTATCATATGGATAATAAAAATCAGGAATACTCAAGGTAAGCCTTATATCCAAGCTTATATTGATTGAAAAACTGTATTATACCGCAATACTCAGTTTTTCGGTTTTAACTTCCTGGTATATAGGTTCATTATTTTCAATACGGTCTTCAATATGCAATTTCATAGCATCCTTTATTAGCTCCAAGGCTTCTTCAATTGTATCTCCTTCAGTGTAACATCCTTGTAATGTAGGACAAATAGCAAGAAACCTTCCTGTTTCATCCTTTTCAATAACAACTGTAAGATCATATACCTTCTTTTCCATAACTCTTTTAATTATATGCAAAGATACTAATTTAACTCTATTTTTGCATAAAGTAATTACGTGAAAGCCATAGGCATTATACCCTCCCGCTATGCTTCTACCCGTTTCCCGGGCAAGCCATTGGTTGATATCAAAGGCAAGACCATGATACGACGGGTATA
>JABDCH010000126.1 GCA_013288205.1 Bacteroidota bacterium
TAATGCTCATATCCAATTAAAAACACATTATGACAGAAAAAATATTTTTTCAAAAGAAAAAAAATTGCATAATGCACCCGTGGGTTACCTTATTTTACTACGATTTAAGGAATTTGTAGGTCAAACATATCTTTTCTTAAGACGTAAATACATTTTTATCCGATGAATAAAAAAATTCATCAAAATTTCAAACACAATTTGAAGATCTATTTTGTAATTGTACAAATACAAAAATTAAGTGAATATTAAGTCAACTGGAATAAAATTGCTCTAAAACACGAAGAGAATAGTTAATCTATTAAACTATTCTATTGATTATGGTGTACTTTTTGAAACCGGAATTATTTTGCCGTTAAAGAAATTGGCTCCAGTAAGTGCAAAATCGCGAATGTAAGCAGCCATAAGCAGCGGCGTCATTTCTGTTCTTTCACCCGGGAAAGCTTCTTCAAACATTTCTGTTTGCACGGCCCCAAGCATCAGGCAGTTCACTGATATGTTCTTATCTTTAAATTCTTCAGCAAGGCATTCGGTCAATGTGGCCAAGGCTGCTTTACTGGCACTATAGGCGCTTAACCCCGGAAACTTCATGCTGCCCTGCAAGCCGCCCATGCTGGAAATATTAACAATATGGGTAGGCACCTGACCTTTACCCATATAAGGCAACAATGCCTGTAAAAATTCAAATTGCGAAGTAACATTTACACGGAACATATTTTCCACCTCTGCTGCAACCATATCCTCGAATGGTTTATTTACTAATACTGCTGCATTATTAATCAAAATATCTACGGTACTTATATGCGAAAGCACCTGGAGGGTTATATCTCTCTTAAAATCTTTATTACTAAAATCAACTACAGCAGGAAAAACGGCTCCGCCCCGGCATTCCCGTTTCAAATGTTCCAACTTGAGCCGGTTACGGGAAATAGCAACTACTTTATTCTTTGGGTCAGCAGCAAATAATTTTGCGAGTTCGTATCCTATTCCTCTGCTTGCACCGGTAACTATAATATTCATTATTCAAAATATAACCAGTCAAAAGTAAGAGGATTTTTACAAATAATGAGAATAGAAAGTTACCTGTAGCAGGATATAATGCTATTTATAAGCTGTTTCTTTTGTAAACTTGCTGCATATATTTTCAATGAACAGTTCTGCTTTTGGTTGTTTAATTGCCTTCATTTCTATGGTGGCCGGAGCCCTCTCCACCTTCCCGTTTACTGACGCTACCAGGAAATGGGGCGCTGTAGCCATTAATCATTTCAGGTTATTACTTGCTTTTATTCTATTAACCTTAATAGTAATGATTCTTGATAAAAAATCTCCCATTGCACTATTTACTGTACCAACTTCATCAGAATACATTTATTTATTCATTTCCGGGATCGTTGGCCTCGTTATAGGGGATTATTTTGGTTTCCACTCTATGGCAATACTGGGAGCCAAGCGCTTTAGCATTTTCAACTCTATTGCTCCGGGAGCTGCCCTCGGGTTTGGATTTATACTGGTTGATGAACATATTAATATGATTGGCATTGCAGGCATTGCGGTTAGCATTGGAGGGATGATGTGGTTTATAGAAGCAAGTAACACCAGGGAAATAGATAAGCACCAGGTACATGAATATGGAAAAAGCAGTAAAGGAGTTTTGTTTGGCATATTATCGGGCCTATGCCAAGGATTTCAAATAGCATTGGCTAAGAAAGCCATTACAGGAGACTCAGGACTTACACCCGTACACGCCACCTGGATAAGATTGCTTGGCGCTATGGTTGCCTATTTTGCATTTACCTTTTTAACAGGAAAGTTTAATGAACGGGTACTTACCCCTATCCGAAAAGAAAAATCTACTTTTTTGCAAGCAAGCATTGGCACCATTTTAGGAATTGTATTATCGGTTGTTTTATTTATGTGGAGCCTTGCTCTCTGCAAAGTAGCTGTTACACAAACTATATTATCGCTTGCCCCCATTATAGCGTTGCCTATGGCTTATTTGCTTTACAAAGAAAAAATGACGGTTAAAACATTCTTCGCCGGATTAGTTTCCATTTTTGGGGTATGCTTGCTTATATGGAGGGATGATATAGCCGCTATCTTTGGCTGGCATTTACATTAATCGTAACTTTACATCCTAAAATACTATTCTAAAATGCCGCTAAACAGAGACTTATTAAAGAATAAACTGTTAGATCCTAAAGCGTATAATACTGTTTTCATCAGTATAGAAGATGAGAACAAAGCGAAAAAGGAACAGATGGATATTTTAATTGAACTGATTTGTGATGAAAGGCATAAATCGGATAGAACCCAAGTGCTGGCTTTCTTAGGAAAAGAACCAAAGGTGGCCAAATTACTGATGACTGCTATTAGTGAGGCTGAACCTGAAAACAAAAAGAAATTACTGACTGCCTGCTGGGAGGCCGATCTTGACTGTACCCCCAGTATAAATATGTTTGTAGAAATCGTAATCAATGACGATTTCCCAATTGCCCTGGAGGCTCTTACCTCTATTGAAAATATGCATGGTGCACTAGCTACTAACCAGGCTGAAGCATTATTAAACAGGATTATGGAAGTTTATCCGGCAGAAGCTGATACTCCAAAAGGGCATCTGCTTGCCGATCTTATTGAACTATTACGGAAATGGCAATAGAGCTCAAAAAAGAAAAAATATTTCTGTGCTGTTTTCTTATCCTAGCAGGACTATACTCTTGTAATGTTATAAAGAAAAACAACGAACCTGCTAAAAAGCCTGTTGCCAGGGCATTTGATACTTATCTCTATCAAGCCGATATAGCGGGAATTGTTCCCAAAGGTTCTAAACCAACCGATAGTCTTAAAATTATAAATGAATTTATTACCCGGTGGATGCAGCAACAGGTAATAGTGCACCAGGCTATGAATAACCTGGACCCTAAAGAAATTGATTTTTCACGGCAACTGGAGGATTACAAAAATTCCCTCATTATTTATGCTTATGAAAAAGAACTGATTGCGGAGAAGTTAGACACCACCATTTCAGCGCAGGAAATAGAAGACTATTATAATCAAAACAAAAAAGATTTCCAGCTAAAGAATGATATTGTACGGATTGTATACGTCAAGGTGCCGAAAAAGGCACCCGCACAGGAAAAATTGAAAGGCTGGATATCTTCTGCCGATATTAAAGACAAGGAAAAACTGGCAGGTTATTGCAACCAAAATGCAGCCAATTATTTTTTGGATGACAATGTTTGGCTGATGTTTGATGATGTATTGAAAGAAATACCTATTGAAACATATAACCAGGATATTTTTCTACAAACCAATAATAACCGCATCATACAACTGGCCGATACTAATTATGCTTATTATTTAGGTATAAAAGGCTATATGGTAAAAAACAGCATATCGCCCTTTTCATTTGAAAAAGACAACATTAAAAAGATATTACTTAATAAGCGCAAGATGGACCTGGTGGATAAAATGAAACTCAATGCCTTTGAACAGGCCCAGGTACATAGTGATGTGGAGATCTATAAATGATCTTTCTTTTCTTATCTACGTCGCTGAGATTACCATTTTCCGTAGCACTTAGTTATATCAAAATATATTTTCTTCGGCACTCCCGAATCTGTTTTAAAATGAATTACATCATAAGCCCTGTAATTATAAAAAACCACCGATTGTCCGTATAAGTTATAATCGGGGTAATGAGCCCCCAGCCACATGTATTCAGCCGTATCTCCGGCCCCTTCATGGGTTTTATTAATAATAATGGCTTTTTCAAATGATGAGCCATCTCTTATGCTGTCGGGCCTCGATGTATCCTTCGCAATATTCCATGCAAAAGCCTGGAAGCAGAATAATAGCTGAACTGCTATTATGAAAGTCGTTCTTCTAATGTAATCCATCACTTACACTACCACTTGCCAAAAAAATTACTTATATCAAAATAAATCTTTTTTGAAACACCTTCATGTGTTTGAAAATTAAGTATGTCATAAGGGTGTTTATTATGATAAACTAAGGATTGGGAATTCATGATATAGCCCGGATAGTTTAATGCCAGCCAAGCATATTCTGCCGGGTCCCCAGTGCTTTCGCTGGTTTCATTAATGATTACTGCCTTTTCGAATGAGGAGCCATCTCTTACAAAAGCGGTATCATGCTTGGATGTATCAGATAAAATACCTCTTGCAAAAGAGGGAGAACAAAGCAAAACCTGAAATAGTATTAGGCAAAGTAAACTTTTCATTTTGA
>JABDCH010000127.1 GCA_013288205.1 Bacteroidota bacterium
TATTTCGACAAGCACAGCATACAGGGCGATTCAAGCGAAGCGCGTTTGTATGAACTGATTTGGAAGAGGGCAATTGCATCACAAATGAGTGAAGCGCAGTTTGAGAAAACCACAGCAAAGATCAGTATATCAACCCGCAAAGAAGATTTAACTGCTAATGGTGAGGTGATGAAATTTGATGGTTTTCTAAAAGTTTACCTCGAATCGAGCGATGAAGAGGATGATAACCTGCAGGATGGTGAAAATGCAATGCTTCCGCCGTTAACCAGGGGGCAGCGCCTGGCGTTACAGGAAATGTCGGCAACAGAACGTTTCTCGCGTCCACCGGCAAGATATACTGAGGCAAGTTTGGTTAAAAAACTTGAAGAATTAGGAATAGGCCGGCCATCTACCTATGCTCCTACCATATCAACCATTCAAAACCGGGGTTATGCAGTTAAGGAAGAACGCGAAGGCAAAGTCAGAGCTTTTCGTGTTTTAACCCTTAAGGCCGAAAATATCACCAAAGAAGAAAAAACCGAAAATACAGGTGCCGAAAAAGGAAAACTATTCCCAACTGATATTGGCGCGGTGGTGAACGATTTCCTGGTGCAGTATTTTAATGATATTGTAGATTTCAATTTTACAGCAAGTGTTGAAAAACAGTTTGACGAAATAGCACAGGGATTAAAGGAATGGACAGACATGATCAGGAGTTTTTATACTCCTTTTCACAAAGGGGTAGAAAGCACTATTCAAACTGCGGATAAAGCAACCGGTGAACGCGAATTAGGCGTACACCCGGAAAACGGTAAAAAGGTATCAGTTAGAATTGGTCGTTACGGCCCGTTCGTTCAGGTTGGCGAAAGCGCTACAGATGAAAACAAGGAAGAAAAACCACTGTATGCCAGTTTAAGAGCAGGGCAAAGCATCGAAACCATCAGTTTAGAGGATGCATTAGAGCTGTTTAAGCTGCCTAAAGCTGTTGGCGAATATGAAGGTAAGGTAATGAAGGTGGCTATAGGTCGTTTCGGCCCTTATGTAAGCCATAACGGAGCTTTTGTTTCTTTACCAAAAGAAATTGATCCGCATGACGTGACCGAGGAAAAAGCAATTGAGCTGATTAACGAGAAACGCAAAAAAGATGCCGAGAAGCTAATAAAAGCCTTTGCCGAAGATCCTGAAGTAAAAGTATTGAATGGTCGTTGGGGAGCTTATATTGAATTTGGCAAGCTGAACGTTAAGATACCAAAGGATAAGGACCCATTGAGCCTGACCTATGAGGAATGCAAAGCACTAGCAGATGCAGCACCTAAAGACGCTAAAAAGGGACGGTTTGGGAAAGCAGCAGCTGCGGCCAAACCGGCGGCTAAGAAAGCACCAGCCAAGAAAAAGGCTCCTGCCAAGAAAAAATAATTTTAATGCAGGGTATTGATTAAATATAGGTCAATACCCTGCATATAATGCTCCTATTGATATGATAAAGGATCTGCCGGAAAATAAGGTAAAAGATATAGCTATAGCAGTAGCGCTGGAGAGGGAAAGTGCTGAGAGTAAAATGTGGTACGTTTATTTAATTAATCTTAAAAACGAACCTATTGAAAATGTATTGATCACTTCAAAGGGTTATGGTGAAAAAAACGGCGAACAGGTAAAAACATCAACCTTACGGCATATGTTTCCAGTGGTTGAGAAAGGATCGTTTAAGCTGATTGAGCCTATCGACGAGCAAACCTTTGGCCTTAATAACGAATATTGGCTGAGCTATTATATCGGCAAAGATATCTACGATAAAAAGTTTATCTTTTTGCCGGAGAGTATTGTGGAGCTCAATTTCATCAAGCTTCCCGTCATCAATAAGGTTGGGGTAATGATACTTTAAATTACCTTTTTTTAACTCTTTAACACTCCGCAACTATACTGTTCAGGAATCCCTGCTTACATTCTGAATAAGCCGTATTTTAAAATGCAGTAGATCGCACGAACGCCGTCCTTCCATCCAATTTTTTTGCCGTCTTCATAAGTACGTCCATAATAGGATATGCCTACCTCATAAATGCGGATTTTAGGCACACGGGCAATTTTTTGAGTTACTTCTGGCTCAAATCCAAAGCGCTGCTCCTGCAATTTAATAGATTGAATTAACTGCGTGTTGAAAAGCTTATAACAGGTTTCCATATCAGTAAGGTTAAGGTTACTGAACATGTTTGATGCAAAAGTTAACCAGCGGTTTCCGATAGTATGCCAGAAAAAGAGAATACGATGCGGATTATTACCCATAAACCTGGAGCCATAAACTACATCTGCAAATCCGTTAACAACCGGTTTTAGCAGGTCATTGTATTCTTCCGGGTCATATTCCAAATCGGCATCCTGTATAATTAAATATTCGCCAGTGGCCTTTGAAATGCCTGTATGCAGCGCAGCACCCTTGCCTTTATTAACCTCGTGTTTAAAATAATTGATATTTAAGTCGGGGTTGTTTTGTTTGTAAGCAGCAATTGCTTCTTCGGTATGATCGTTTGAGTAATCGTTTACAATAATGATTTCCTTTTGAATATTATCAACCAGGTTAACCGATTTAATTTTGTTTAATATCAGGTGAATGGTATTGCCTTCGTTATAGGCTGGAATAACAATTGATAATTTCTCTATTTTCATTATTGTGAGTACAATAGACTTTTAAAAATGATAGTTTTTTATAAAAAGCCAAAAGTAACAATATTACTGACTTTTTTCCATCGGCTTTTACATATTACCGATTTACTCAACCGTGACAAGTCCCGGAAAACCGAAGCTAAAAAATGGTTATATTGCCTCATTAAATAACAGGAAATTAATGCTTGAACAATATGACCTTCATAACCTGTTGGTTATTGATATTGAAACCGTTCCGCAATATGCCAGCTTTGACGAAGTGCCCGATCATTTCAAAAAGTTATGGGATCTGAAAACCCAATATCAGCGTAAAGAAGAAACTGCCGAAGAGTTTTATGAACGTGCAGGTATCTGGGCCGAATTTGGAAAGATCATCTGCATATCTGCCGGGATATTTATAAACGGGAAAGAAACCGGGTTAAGAGTAAAATCTTTTGCGGCTCATGATGAAAAAGAAGTACTTGAAAAATTCTCGGCATTATTAAATAGTCAGCCGCCCAGTTTAATTTTATGTGCACATAACGGCAAAGAGTTTGATTTCCCTTACCTCTGTCGCAGGATGCTGGTAAATGGTGTAAAAATACCCACCCAGCTGGAACTTTCGGGCAAAAAGCCATGGGAAATAAATCACCTGGATACCATGGAACTCTGGAAATTCGGCGATTATAAAAACTACACATCGCTCAACTTGCTTACAGCCATATTTAACATCCCTACTCCCAAAGATGATATTGACGGCAGCATGGTTGGCCATGTTTACTGGGTTGAAAATCAACTGGACCGGATTAGTACTTATTGCCAGAAAGATGTAATCGCTACCGCTCAATTGTTACGGCGCTATCGTTGTGAGGAATTGATTGCTGATAATTGCATAACCATAGTTGAGTAATGCTTGAGGTAAAGGACTTAAATATCAGATTTAAAACACAAAACGGTTTTTTTGAAGCGGTAAAAAGCACTTCATTTACCCTCAGTAAAGGCGAAACAATTGGTATTGTTGGTGAATCAGGATCAGGGAAATCGGTTACTTCATTAGGTTTAATGCGCTTGCTGGATGATAATCAAACTATTATAAATGGCTCCGTTTTATTGAACGGAACTTGTTTGTGCAAGTTATCTGAGCCTGATATGCAGCAAATAAGGGGCAATCAGATGGCAATGATATTTCAGGAACCTATGACCTCGCTGAACCCGGTATTAACCTGTGGTTTTCAGATCACCGAAGCTATCCAATTGCACCTGGGTAGCAGTAAAGCAGAAGCGAAGCAAAAAACAATTGAATTGTTTAAAGAGGTTCAGTTACCACGTCCCGAAGAGATTTTCGACAGCTATCCGCACCAGGTATCAGGAGGACAAAAACAAAGGGTGATGATTGCCATGGCCCTGTGCTGTAATTCCCTTATCAGGTTGAGCACCTGTGCTTGTACAGATACATCCAAAGCAGAAACAGA
>JABDCH010000128.1 GCA_013288205.1 Bacteroidota bacterium
CGATGATTTCTCTTTTATGAATACCCCCTTTGCCAATCTCTACTGGCAGTTCTTTAGAATAAATGAATACGGGATTACCTTGCCTATCTTTTTCAGCGATAAGCAGATTAAATGTATTCGTACCTAAATCAAGTATAGCAATACGGGGCATAAAAATAATTTCTGCAAGATATATCATAAACAAATAACCTCGTGAAAGATAGGAGAAATAAAATGTAGGCTTCACATAGATAGAACCATACTTTTCGAAAGGACATAATTATAGTTTTTAGCAATGGTAAATGCAATGATTTAGCAATAGAAAAGCAACGATTTTTAAATTTTGCTGTTTTGTAATAAACTGAATACGAATTGGTTGAAAATTTTACTATTGCTTTTTGCAATGCTAAGCAATAGAACAATAGAAAGAAGTGTTCCCATATTCGTTTCAATACACTTAAAAGCCTGTTGTTTTTCATACCAATTTTATCGGGACAAAAATAACCTACGAAAAAGCGGTTTTCAGAAAAGTCAATAACCGGATGAGTACTCACCCCTTCCATTCTCCTCTCTATAGGTAGAGAGGGGGCAGGGGGTGAGTACTTAAAACGAGTAGAATAGCGGAAGTACGAAAGAAAAGAAGCAAAAGAAAGAACACATTTTTATTTATATCTTTATTTACATTTTCATCTTCACCTAGGTTAGGCTAGTGCTAACCTAGTGGTTATTTTATTTTTTTCTTTTAGAATTACCGGAATTTAACAATAAAATCATATAAATAGTTATTTTTCTCATTTTATTTTACAATATTTGTAGAAGAAAGCACAGAGGAAGTATTTATAACCTCTCTTTAGAGAGACAAATTATCGAGTGTATGAAGGAAGCAACTCATACCGCCCGTAGCGACGGAAGTTTTCAAAATCACCAAGCCGAGCCTATTTTATTCAATGTGGCCGAAATGCGGAGGAAACTAAGTGTTCGTCCAAATGATATTTTATTGGCTGAAATTGATGAAATTGACAGCAGGAATAAGAGGGTCTATATCAAAAATGAATCGCGTGCGTTTACACTTATGAATGTTTCTTTTTCCAAATTACAAGATTACGCGCGGGACACCGTAATGGTAAATAAACATACACTTATATCTGTTGACGTGGTGCACGACTGTGCATACGATATTATTACCCTGAAAGACCAGTTTAGAGATTGGAAGGACAAGCAGGTAATATTAAGCAGAAAATACCATGCCGCTTTTTATACCCGCATGGGCTTAAGAAAGTAAAGCAGAAAAACCGCACCTTGTTACATATTTTATGCATCTTATTACACACTTTATGCATCTTGTTACATAATCGATACATTCCCCTTTTTGGCACTATATCTTTGTTTCAATTAATCGTAAAAAAGTAACCTTTAAACTTAAATCTTATGTACGCAACAGACACCTCTACGGACTACATTCAGCTACAAGTTTCCAGTGGAACGCCGAATGTAGATTATTACTGTGCTTATCTAAATCTTTCTTCAAACACGGTTGAGGAATCAGATGGTAATACAAGCACAACAGGCTCCCTAATACCCTTCTCCACTCTTTCCCCCAATCAGGTACAAACTATATCCATTTTTAATACTACTTCAAGTACAGGTTCTGTATTAGTAACGGTAGTTTACAATAATGGTACAGACTATGTATTATTCAAGATCACGCTTCCTATAGGTTATACACTAACTTATACTTGCGACGGTGCAGGATGGCAAGTATATGATAATACAGGAAAAAGATTATAAAACAAACGGAATATTCACATTAAAAAATTAAATATTTATGTATACAACAACTGGTTCCTCCGATCTACTTAAATTAGTTATAACTGGTAGCACAGTTAATTTAGATTATTACTGTAGTTATTTTAGTAGTGGTACACTTAGTGCAAATGCTGGTAATGCTTCCGCTGCCGGGACATATTTCTTAATACCTGGAGCTGCCTCTTATCCTAATGGAGTGCAGGCAATATCTATTTCTAATAAAAATATTTCACTTGCCGTAACAATAACGGTGCAATATGTTGATAATGCTTTAAACACAAGACAGTTACTTACTATTTCTTTGGCGGCCCAATATACCCTTACCTATACGGATGAAGGGGCTGGTTTCCAGGTTTATAACGCCACGGGAGTTAGGCAATAAACATTTTTGCTATAGAAAATATAGTATTGAGGAGGGAAGATAACCCTCCTCTTTTTATTTTATGATAGTTCAAAGTATAAAGTTTCCGGTGATGGAAGTATCAGAAACCATCGTGATTATTTGTTTCCTACATCTATTTATTTGCTATATTTGCTTATTAATTTTGGTCAGTAAAGAAAATAGTGCGATATGAATAACAAAAAAACTATTCTTATTTTTTGCATAGCTATTTTTCTTTTATCCGCAAAAAATACTAACGCTCAAACAACAGATACATTCAAATACACAGGGTCTATACAAACATGGACTGTCCCTCCCTGCATATATTCCATAACCCTTAGTGGATACGGTGCACAAGGCGGAACAAGCGAATTTGGGACAGGTGGACTTGGCGCAGCAATTATCGGCACTTTTACAGTTATTCCCGGAGATATTCTTGACATTTTGGTTGGACAAACAGGAGCGCCTTGGCCATTTAATGGTCCATATTATACTGGTGGTGGTGGCGGCGGTACTTATGTATGGAATTCAGGTAATTCATCACTTCCTATGTTGGTTGCGGGTGGAGGAGGTAGCTCCACATTTAACAGTACTGCAGGAGTTGGCTCATCAACAACAACTCCAACTGCATCCACTGGTTCAGGTTGCGCTGCTGGTGGCTCAGGAGGTAATGGAGGCTCAGGAGGAGCGGGCGTTATAGTATTCGTACAATCTTCGGCTACGGGAGGTGGCGGCGCAGGATGGTTAAGTAATGGCCAAAATGGAACACACACTCAATATGGATATGGTGGTAGTGACCCTGCAAATGGAGGAACGGGAGGAGCCGGAGCGTCAATCTTCCCCTATGGAGCTGCTGGTGGTTATGGTGGTGGCGGTGGAAGTGCAGGGAACATTGGGGCAGGCGGTGGCGGCGGCGGATATAACGGCGGTGGCGGCGGAAATGATGTTCAAGGCGGTGGTTGGGGTGCAGGAGGAGGAGGAGGTTCATACAATGGTGGGGTAAATCAAACTAATACAGCAGGCGGCGCTGATACAGGTAATGGGTTGGCAACTATTTCGTATGGTGTTGGAGATACTCCATTAACATTGGTTACGACACAAATAAACCCTGTATGTGGCATCTGCAATGGTAGTTTATCTGTTACAGCAAGCGGCGGCGGGGTACCCTATACCTATTCTTGGTCTCCAAGCGGCCAAACTACTGCAACGGCTACAGGTTTATGTGCTAATACTTACACGATAACCGTAACCGATAGTTGTGGAGATATAGGCATTACATCAATAATACTTAATGCAATTCCTCTTTCAGTTACCGCCAAAGTTACCGCTAATAATAAATGCAATGGCTCTTGCACAGGTAGTGCTATAGCTAATGTAGTATTAGCCACCCCGCCATATACCTATAAATGGTCTCCAACTGCTCAAACTACTGCAACCGCAACGGGCTTATGTGCAGGTAACTATACCGTTACGGTAACTGATAAAAATGGCTGTACAGGTACAGCAGGTATTTCCATTACCCAACCTGCCCTTTTAAAAGATACTATACTTACCCAAACCAATATTTTATGCAATGGGGCTGCAACAGGCAGCGTAAGTGTAAGTACTTCGGGAGGAGTATTGCCTTATACTTACAAGTGGTCGCCCACCAATCAAACTACGGCTATTGCTACCGGACTTAGTGCGGGAGTTTATACATTAACAGTAACCGACAGCAATGCATGTACGGCAACTATTGAAGCTACCATTACCCAACCTACCCAAGTAACAACTACATTTACTATTAACAATGTGCTTTGCAATGGAGGCACAGGAAGTGCCACCGTAAAT
>JABDCH010000129.1:0-3164 GCA_013288205.1 Bacteroidota bacterium
ATATCAGATCAATGATGTTTTCTCTGTACATGATTCTATAACCACGTATCCTGTATGCGGAAGTTACAATGGCAGCGTAGTGGCTATTCCCAGTGGATTTTTTTCACCATATACCTATTCCTGGTCGCCTGGCGGACAAACAAATCAGGTGGCAACCGGATTGTCAGCAGGTATGTATACCGTAAACGTAACAGATATTTGTGGTACTACTTCGAGCGCTTCAATTAAGCTTACAAATATTCCAATTTCTTTGTTAGCCAACGTAACGGGTAATAATATTTGCCATGGTGGTTGCTCCGGCAGTGCTGCAGTAACCGCAGCCACGGGTACTTCACCATTTACATATCAATGGCTCCCTTGGGGTGGCAATAACTCCACTGCAAGTGGTTTATGTGCGGGCAATTATACTATAATGGTAACCGATAATAATGGGTGCACTGGTACTACCGATGTTACTATTACTCAACCTGTGCCTATTGTATGTAATATAAATGCGATAACATACCCAATTTGCAATGGAGACACGGGAAACATAGCCGCAAGTGTTTCAGGAGGACTATCTCCCTATACCTATAGATGGAGCCCTACCGGACAAAGTACTGCTACCGCTACCGGCCTTGGTGCGGATGCATATACTCTTACTGTTACCGATAGCAATGGATGCACCATTACAGCAAGTGCCATTATTACCCAGCCTACCAGCGTAATGCTTCCTATTACTGTAACCAATGTGCCTTGTAACGGAGGGTTAGGCAGCCTTACTGTAAATGCCAGTGGGGGAGTGCCGCCTTATACTTATTTATGGACACCTGCCAATATAACAACAGCTACAGCAACCGGTTTAAGCGCGGGAATATATACCTTGCAGGTAAATGATTATAATGGATGTATATCGACAAATAGTGTTACTCTCACACAGCCGGTTACATTATCTGTCAGCCCCGTTTCAACTCCGGCTTCTTGCGGTCAGCCAGATGGAACTGCTACAGCGAGTACCAGCGGAGGAACAGCTCCATATACTTACTTGTGGACCCTTGGCAAGCAAACAAATGCTACTGCTACCGGCTTATTAGCAGGAACCTATACGATTTCTGTAACCGATAATAACCAATGCACGAGTAGCGCCAGTGTAACTGTTACTCAATCTGCCATGATTGTAGCTGCCATCAGCGCTGTTAACAATGTATCCTGCTACAACGGGGGCAACGGTTCCGCCACGGTAACAGGCAGCGGAGGTATTCCTCCTTATACCTATCTATGGACTCCAGGAGGCTGCACCAATGCAACTGCCACAAATCTATTTGCTTTGAGTTACACAATTAGGATAACTGATAACAGTGGATGCAGCGCCGACGCATCTGTTACATTAACAGAACCTACTACATTAAATGCTTCTATTAGTGAGCCAAAGCTTATCTGCAAGGATAGCACGGGGATGTTAATAGCTAATGTAAGCGGAGGAATTTCTCCTTACCAATTCCTTTGGAGTTCAGGAGCCCTTACCGATACGGCACTTATTACTCCTACTTCTACCAATAAATACTCTGTTACAATAACAGATTATAGTGGTTGCAGCACAAACGCTACAATTTTACTGAAATATGGACCCTCGTTTGCAGTAAATGTAACGGGTAAAAACTCGGTGTGTGCAGGAGACTCCTCAATAATTTGCGCTAATGCTGTAGGAGCCATTGACGGAGTAAGTTACTTATGGAACCCCACAAATAATACCAACGGATGTATTTTGGTAAGCCCTTCGATAGCTAATATCTATACAGTAACAGTGGTGGATGGCTGCGGCTCAACCACAACAGCCGCTACAACGATATATAGTGAACCAACCCCGGTAATAAACATGGGAGTAAATTTTTCACAAGGATGTGAACCTTTTTCTGTGCAGTTTATAAATAACTCAACCTTAGCAAAAGGGACTGCAGCTCAATATATTTGGGATTTTGGGGATGGGGACACCTCCAGGAGCAAGAATCCGGTTTATTGTTACAAAGCAGCCGGAAAGTATAATGTAAGCCTGACAGTAGTAACTGATAGCGGATGCAGCGCTACGTTGGCAAAGATGGATATGGTAACTATTTATGCTCCTCCAAAAGCTGCATTCAGTTATTCCCCGCAATCTATATCTATCCTTTCGCCAACCGTTACTTTTAAAGATAACAGTACAGACCCTGACAAAAATAATGGCGGAATAATTTACTGGTCGTGGAATTTTGGCGAAGGAACCGATATGGGGAGTAAAGAACAAAACCCTACGTATACCTATCAGGATACGGGAACCTATTGCGTAAACCTGATTGTAATGAGCCGCGAAGGCTGTACTGACACAACAAGTAATTGCCTGGTGATAGACCCTGACTTTAAATTATATATCCCCTCGGCCTTCACTCCTAATAGAGATGGGATAAATGAGGTATTTAAACCTGTTGGTCAATACGTGAAGAATTTTGAGATGTATATTTTTGACCGTTGGGGTATGGAAATATTCCATACTATGGATGTGAATAATGGCTGGAATGGCGCACAGCATAATTCCGGCCAACTCTGCGAAGATGGTATTTATATCTATAAGATTACATTAACTGATTCGGAACAAAATCAGCATTCCTACGTTGGAAATGTTACGTTGCTGAAGTAGTAAAACAATCTTAAAACATTCCCAAATATTTAGTAATGGTCAACCATTATTCTAAAAACATTTATATATTTGTGGTAAATAACTATATATAGTAAATAAAATTACGCCTTTATGGCCGCTGATTCTTTTGTATTTAAGGAATTTGAGGTAATCCAAAGTAATTGTGCCATGAAAGTTGGTACCGATTCGGTACTACTGGGAGCTTGGTTTGCCATTCCGGAAGCTGGAAATGTTTTAGATATTGGAACCGGAACAGGCATTTTAGCCATAATGGCTGGACAACGTTCCAATTCCTTTATTGATGCCATTGAAATAGATGAGGAAGCATATTACCAGGCCTTAGATAATTGTAAAAAATCAAAGTGGAGAGAACGGATAGATGTATACCATACTTCATTGCAAGAATATGCTCCGGTGGCTTCAAAAAAGTATGATGTAATAGTGAGCAATCCGCCCTATTTTTCAAATAGCTTGCAAGCTGCATCCGAATCGCGCACAATGGCCCGACATACTG
>JABDCH010000129.1:3181-3824 GCA_013288205.1 Bacteroidota bacterium
CTACTATATTGCCTATTAAAGAAGCTGAATTATTTACAGCTATTGCTAAACGCTATGGACTTTATATAAGCAGGATGACCTATGTAAAGACCACCTGCACAAAGCCAGCCAAACGGATTTTGCTGCAATTTGGATTTCAAAAAGTGTTACCGGTAGAAGAAACCCTTATTATTGAAGACGAAGCAAAAAGCGATGATTGTGAAATGAAACAACGCTTCTATTCCGACGAATATAAGAAGCTGACTCGCAGTTTTTACCTGGGGTTTTAGTTGGATTGGAACGATTACCTAATTTTACAGCATGAATCGTATTGACAGGCTTACTGCTATTTTAATTCAATTGCAATCGCAACGGGTGGTAAAGGCCCAGGATATTGCAGAGCGTTTTAGTATCAGCCTTAGAACTGTTTACCGCGATGTGAGGACGTTGGAAGAGGGTGGTATTCCTATTATCGGCGAAGCCGGTGTTGGTTATTCTATCATGGATGGGTATAGATTGCCACCTGTGATGTTTACCAAGGAAGAAGCAACGGCCTTTCTAACGGCTGAAAAGCTCATTGAAAAACTTACAGATACTTCTACCGAAGAAAGCTATAAATCGGCTATGTATAAGATAAAGGCCGTTTTGCGGGTTACGGAAAAAG
>JABDCH010000130.1 GCA_013288205.1 Bacteroidota bacterium
GATTTTACTACCACCATGATAGCTACTGGTAAAGGGAATAAGATAACTGTAATTGATTCAGTTGATTTTCCTGTATCCGTTGGCTCTTTCTATACCAGCTTTACCCAATGGCTAGGTTTTCCTCATTATGGTGATGAGTATAAAGTAATGGGACTGGCTCCTTATGGTGAAGCAAAATATGTAGATAAGCTGCGCGATGTAATACAGTTTACAGATAATGGCCTTTTTACATGGAACCACAAATATTTTAAGTCTGCTAAGGATGTTATAGTTACTTATGGTGAAGATCATATACCCGTAGTAGGCACTTTGTTTACCGACTATATGGAAGAAAAGTTTGGCAAAGCACGAGGCAAAGGCGATGAATTGACCCAGTTTCATAAAGACATGGCTGCTTCTGTACAAAGGTTTACAGAAGAGATCATTTTTCATATAGTGAACCATTTGCAAAAGCGTACCGGTCTTAAGAACTTATGTATAGCCGGTGGTGTGGCACAGAACTCTGTTGCTAATGGAAAGATCTTGAAGAACAGCGATTTTGAAAACCTATATATTCCGTCTGCGGGACATGATGCAGGTATATCTATGGGGTGTGCTTTGTATGTGTATAATCAGTTGCTGGATCAGCCAAGGGCTGCATCTATAGCGTCGGCATACACAGGCAGCAAGTACAGCAATGAAGAGATAGAGGCTTACCTTAAATCGAGGGATATAGCATACACCAGGTATTCAGATGATGACCTGTACGAAAAGGTATCAGCAAGGCTTATTGATAGTGGTGTTATTGGCTGGTTCCAGGGTAGGGCAGAGTTTGGCCCACGTGCATTAGGAGGCAGGTCTATACTAGCCGACCCAAGAAGGATAGATGCAAAGGAGCTATTGAATTCAAAGATCAAACGTCGCGAAAGCTTCAGGCCATTTGCACCCTCTATACTTAAAGAATATGTAGCTGAGTATTTTGAGCTGGCAGATGACGTACCTTTTATGGAAAAGGTGTTCCCTATAAAGAAAGAGAAGCATGCCGTGATACCTGCAGTGACGCATGTGGATGGAACCGGGCGTTTACAATCTGTAGATAAAGAAGTGTCGCCACGTTATTATAACCTGATAGAGGCTTTCCGTAAGAAAACCGGCGTGCCTATACTGCTTAACACATCGTTTAACGAAAATGAACCAATAGTAAATTCGCCAGAGGAAGCATTGAATTGTTTCTTGCGTACACAGATGGACATGTTGGTGATGGAAAATATTGTTGTTGAACGTTAGTTGATACAAGAACAGGACAAAATAGGGGAGGATATAAATGTATCGTAGTTTTTTTAAGCGTGTGATCGATCTGCTTGTAGCGCTGATTGTGCTAACTATCGCATCGCCAATAATTATTGTTACCACCCTGTTGTTGGCAATAGCCAACAATGGCAAGCCTTTCTTTTTGCATGCCAGGCCGGGGAGGAAAGAAAGAATATTTCGCGTCATTAAGTTTAAAACAATGACGGATAAGAATGACGCACAAGGTGAGCTTTTACCAGATGCAGACAGGCTTACCGCAATTGGAAACTTTGTACGGAAGACATCAATAGACGAACTGCCGCAATTGATAAATGTGCTTAAGGGAGACATGAGCCTTATAGGCCCAAGACCGTTAATGATAGAATATCTGCCCTTTTATAACGAGCAACAAAAAAGACGCCACGATGTAAGACCAGGCATTACAGGGTGGGCACAGGTGAACGGCAGAAATTCTATTTCATGGAAAGAGAAATTCGACCTGGATATTTATTACATAGACAACCTCTCCTTTCTTTTAGACATTAAAATTTTCTTCTTAACCATCGGTAATATATTCAAAGCATCGGGGATCTCTGCTGATGGGCATGCTACTATGCCAAAATTTTCTGATGAAATGAGGAAGATAAAAAATCAATCAACATGAACATTTTAGTTACCGGTGCCGGTGCATTACTAGGGCAGGGGATATTGCGTTGCCTGAAGCTCACTAATAGCAATGACAATATTATCACTGCTGATCCAAGTCCTACGTCAAGTGGACACTGGTTGGGTAATAAATCTTACTTGATCCCTTTGGCGCTATCGCCCGATTACATGCCCGCGATTGAGAAAATTATTAAGGAAGAAAACATAGCCATTGTTTTTATAGGCACAGATGTAGAGCTTCCCATTTTTGCAAAGCATAAAGAAGAGCTGGAAAAGAAATACAATACCCATATTGTTGTTGCATCTTCAGCTATAGTGGATATTGCCAATGATAAATGGCTGACCACTGAATTTCTTAGAAAAAACAATTTTCCTTATCCGCACTCTGCGCTCACAAGTGACAGAGCGGGGGTACAGAAAATTATTGCCGAAAGAGGGTTCCCGGTTATAGTTAAACCGGTTGATGGTGCCCGCTCAATTGGCTTTGAAGTGATCAAAGACCAGGAAAGATTGGAGGTGTTTTTATCGACACCCAATAATTTTGTTGTGCAGGAAAGATTGAGTGATGATGAAGGTGAATACACATCGGGCTGTGTAGTATATAATGGTGAGTGTAAAGCTATTGTAACACTGAAGCGTGACTTGCGCGATGGGAATACATTCAGGACCTATCGCGATAAAGAAACATCCAAATACGATGAAACGATAAGGCAGATGGCCGGAAGGTTAAATATAGAGGGACCTTGTAATTTTCAATTTCGTATTAAGAACGGGCAACCGGTAATTTTTGAAATAAATTCCCGGTTTAGCGGCACTACTCCTTTACGTTGTTTTTATGGCTTTAACGAAGTTGAGGCTATACTGGGGTATATCTTTGATAAAAAGGATATTACGCAGCCTGTATTGAAAGAAGGGGTCGTGATGAGGGTCTTTTCAGACATAATGATCACCAACGAAGATCTAAGCACATTTAAAGTAAATGGCGTGTTTGATCATCCGGCATCTGAGCAATTTAATTTTATTCCATAATGAAAGTATTACTGCTGGGTGCAAATGGATTCCTGGGCAGATTCTTGTGCAGGTACCTGACGGACGAGGGCTACCTGGTAAAGACAGTATCCCGGAAAGGTGAGGGGATAGATTATAAGGTGGACATAGGAATAAAAGGAGATTGGAACAAAATAGACTTTGATGCAGAAATAGTCATAAACTGTGCATCTGTACTACCGGGAGGTAAAATAGATGATGCACAATACGCCCAGCAACTATTCAATACTAATTTTTGGGGCACATACCATTTATGTCAGTGGGTTGATGCACATAAGTCGGTTCGTTATGTGCTCAATGCTTCTACAATAGCTGTGGTTAATAAGCCATGGCCTGTACCTGTTACAGAAAATTCGCCAACATATCCATTAGGGGCGCATGCACTATATTGTACCTCTAAACTGAACCAGGAAATATTGCTGCAAAGCTATCCATTTAGTTATGAGGTTTCAACTTGTAATGCGAGGTTATCTGCACTATATGGCGAAGACATGCAATGGGGTGGAGTGCTATGTAATGTAATAGATAAAGCTATTAAACAGGAACCTCTGTCTCTCACCAACGGAACGAAGGTGAGTGCTGATTTTATCTACGTTAAAGATGTGTGTTTATATTTTGGAATGCTAATAAAGAATAGCACTACCGGCATCATCAATATAGCATCGGGTAAAGAGGTTTTTTTGCTGGACATGGCAAAGGGAATTTATAATATAGTAAGCCCTGGTTTGGATGTGGTAAATACGGACACTAACATTCTTGCCAATCGCGCGGTAGTGGATATTGCTAAACTGATTGCAGTAGAGGGATATATGAAGCCTACA
>JABDCH010000131.1:0-1114 GCA_013288205.1 Bacteroidota bacterium
AACTTTGGGCACTTTTTTAACGATTTAATAATTATTCAATAAAATTTATGGCTACTATGAATCCGGCCGCTGATCAGGATACTCACTTTTTTGGTGATGTATGCAAGAATTTTGATTATGCAGCTCAGTTTACCAAACATGAAGCTGGCCTGTTAGACCAGATAAAATCATGCAATAGTGTTTACCGTTTTCGTTTCCCTATCCGCAGGGCAAATGGCTTCGAAGTGATTGATGCATGGCGTGTAGAGCACTCTCAGCACCAGTCGCCAACTAAAGGTGGTATCCGTTACAGCGAGATGGTTAATGAGGATGAAGTGATGGCACTTGCTGCACTGATGACCTACAAATGCGCTATTGTAAATGTACCTTTCGGTGGTGCTAAAGGGGGTATCAAAATCAACCCTAAAAACTACACTGTACAGGAGCTTGAAAATATTACCCGCCGTTACACGGTTGAATTAATAAAGAAAAACTTTATTGGCCCCAGTATTGACGTACCTGCCCCTGACTATGGATCGGGCGAGCGCGAAATGAGCTGGATTGCTGATACCTATGCTACTATGAATCCAGGTCAACTGGATGCTATGGGGGCGGTTACCGGTAAGCCAATTGCACTGCATGGTATTGCTGGTCGTCGTGAAGCTACAGGCAGGGGAGTGGCGATTGCTATCCGCGAATGTGTAAGCGTTGGCGAGGATATGCAAAAGATAGGCTTACTGCCAGGTATATCAGGAAAAAAAGTTATTGTACAGGGTTTGGGTAATGTGGGTTATCATTCGGCCCGTTTCCTGGCTGAGTTTGGTGCATTGGTAGTTGGTCTTTGTGAGTTTGAAGGTGCTATTTATAACGAGGATGGGCTTGATGTTGAAGCAGTGTTTCAACACCGCAAAGAAACCGGCTCAATTTTAGGTTATGCAGGTGCAAAAAAAGAGTTCAAAAACTCACATGATGGTTTAGAACAACCTTGCGATATATTGGTGCCGGCGGCCCTGGAAAATCAGATTACCGAAGCCAACGTTAAAAATATAAAAGCAAAAATTATTGCCGAAGGCGCAAACGGTCCAACTTCTCCTGAAGCAGAAGCTATTTTCTACAAAAATGGCGGCATGATCAT
>JABDCH010000131.1:1124-3758 GCA_013288205.1 Bacteroidota bacterium
CCTGATATGTATGCCAATGCGGGCGGTGTAACCGTGTCATACTTTGAATGGTTAAAAAACCTTTCGCACGTAGCATTTGGCCGTATGAACAGACGCTTTGAAGAAAACACCAACCTTAACCTGGTAAACATGGTTGAAGGTATTACCGGCGTAGCCTTAACTCCGCTACAACGTTCAACAATTATTAAAGGAGCATCAGAATTAGAACTGGTAAATTCCGGATTGGAAGATACCATGATCCGTTCATACCACGAGATACGTGAAATTTATATCAACAATCCTAAAATTGATACCCTGCGTAGTGCTGCAATGGTAGGAGCGATAAACAAAATTGCAATCTCTTACCAAAATCTTGGTATTTGGCCGTGATTTGATTTCGAAAGTCGGAATGTCGATTGCGGAATGAAAAATTTATTTACGGGCTTCTTTCCAATTGGAAAGAAGCTTTTTTGCTTTGCCTATAATAAATCCACAATAGAACTTCCG
Organism: Bacteroidota bacterium; assembly: GCA_013288205.1. Taxonomy (GTDB): domain Bacteria; phylum Bacteroidota; class Bacteroidia; order JABEUT01; family JABEUT01; genus JABEUT01. Next base: position 1,611 of record JABDCH010000131.1, read on the forward strand.
AATTTAAAATCATTCCGCATTCAAACTTCTGCAATTCACCTTTAAAATCATTTCGCAATCGGCATTTCGACTTCCGCCTTTGATTCATTCCGCATTCAAAATTCCGAATTAAATCATTCCGCAATCGGCGTTCCGACTTCCGCATTTAAGAATAGTTCTAAATAAGATTAATGTCTTGTAATAAACATTATTCGATTAACGTTTTGTATTTTTGCAATCCGAAGTATAAGAGTTAAACCGCAGATGAAAAAGAGTTCGATATTAGGTCTTGTTGTTATTGCCATTGCAATTGCCGTTATTATTTCTGTGATTTCAAAATCAAGCAGTTACAGTACATTTAATGATGCTAAAGGTGTGGAGAGTGAACTAAGCATTGTTGGTCACCTGGATAAGCAAAAAGAATTGTATTACGATGCAGTAAAGGACGCTAATTATTTTTCGTTTTACATGAAAGATAAAAAGGGACAGGAATGCAAGGTTGTTTTTACCGGCACTAAACCACAGGATTTTGAGAAATCAGAACAAATTGTATTAACCGGACAAATGGTTGGCAACGAATTTCATGCTTCTAAAATACTGATGAAGTGTCCGTCAAAATATACCCAGGATAAATTGAATGTTACAGAGGTCAAAGCAAAATCGGCCAGCATATAAAATCACTTAATGAGTACAGTCTTTCAAGGCGAACACCTTTTACCCGGTAATCTGGGTCAGATATTTGTTATTCTATCTTTCGGCTCGGCCCTTTTATCAGCAATAAGCTATTATTTTGCTACCACCAATACCAATAAGCTCGACAATTCGTGGCTGAAGATGGGTCGTTGGGCATTTTACATCAATAGTTTTTCTATTTTGGGTGTGGGTGTATTGCTTTTTTATATTATTTACAATCACTTTTTTGAATACCATTATGCATGGTCATACACATCCAGATCGCTACCGGTTTACTACCTGGTTTCGGGCTTCTGGAACGGACAGGAAGGCGGCTTTTTGCTTTGGACTTTTTGGCAGGCCGTTTTAGGTAATATCCTTATCTGGCGCGCCAAATCATGGGAAAAACCGGTAATGACTGTTGTTGCATTTTCGCAGGTTTTTCTGGGTTCCATGCTGTTAGGTATCGAATTTTTTGGTGCCCGTATAGGCAGCTCACCCTTTTTGCTGTTAAGAAATTCAGGCATTGAGGCACCGATATTTTCCCGCCCCGATTATTTGTCGTTTATAAAAGACGGTCAGGGGATGAATCCCTTGCTTCAAAACTATTGGATGGTAATACACCCGCCAACTTTGTTCCTTGGTTTGGCGTCGGTTGTAGTGCCTTTTGCTTATGCGATAGCAGGTTTATGGCAAAAACGTTATAAAGAATGGGTAGCCCCAGCCATATCATATGCACTGTTTGCTGCAATGATATTGGGTACAGGTGTTATAATGGGTTCCCTATGGGCCTATGAATCATTAAACTTTGGTGGCTTTTGGGCCTGGGATCCGGTAGAAAATGCTTCTATATTCCCATGGTTAACATTGCTTGCCGGTTTGCACGTGCTAATTGTTTTTAAAAATACAGGCCACTCATACTTCACCGCAACTTTCCTGGTGCTTATCAGCTTTGTGATGGTGCTATACTCGTCGTTCCTTGCCCGTAGTGGTATCCTGGGCGAAACATCTGTACATGCATTTACTGATTTGGGGATGTTCTGGCAATTGGTTGCTTACATCCTGGTATTTCTAGCTTTATCAATATACCTTTTGGTGATAAGATTCAAAGAAATGCCTATCACCAAAAAAGATGAAGAAACCTACTCGCGCGAATTCTGGATGTTTGTTGGAGCAATTTTCCTTGGATTATCCTGTTTCCATTTGTTATTGGTAACCTCCATACCTGTTTGGAATGCAATATTCGGTACTAAAGTAGCGCCTCCGGCAGATTTGGTTGGTCATTACAACATTATACAGGCTTCATTTGCTATGGTAATTACCATATTAACCGGCTTTAGCCAGTTTATGAAGTATAAAAAAAACTGATGTTACCCGTTTCTTTATTACAACGCTGGTTTATTTTGTTTTTGCCGCCCTGGTAAGTGCGTTGGTAGTTTATGCCACTGGTTTATATAAACTGCACTTTGTATTTATCCTGGTGATGTTTGGCTCAAT
>JABDCH010000132.1:0-817 GCA_013288205.1 Bacteroidota bacterium
TCACTTCCGGTAGGTGACCATCCCAATACATTGGGCACTCCATTCCAGGAGAAAAGCGACATAGTGGTGAATGATTGCCCGTCGTTGGTAGAACGGTACAATCCTTCAAATCCGTAGGTTCCAACACTGTCAGCAAGTATATATACATAATTGCTGTCAGCTGCTGTAACACCTATTTCAAATCCTTCTGCATAAGAGCTTGATGGCAATCCTGTATTTACCTGCGTCCAGCTTATCCCATTATTAGTAGAGCGGAAAAACTGCGCTTTCCCATTATAAATGCTGGAAGCTGCTGCATATACGATAGAAGGGTGACTAGGTTCAAATTCTATGGAATGAAACCAGCCGGTTTGTTCCATTTTCCATGAATATCCTGAGTTGGTACTTCGCCATATACCGAAGGTTGTAGCCGCAATCAGAACGGAAGTGTCAACAGGATCAATAACAAGTTCGCTTATCGAATAGTTATTTGCGCCTGCCTGCGACATAGAATAAGCCAGTCCGGTGGTATCCCAGGTATTTCCGCCATCGTAAGACTTAAGTACGCCAATGGTGCCGGGAGTGGCATAAACAGCTTGTATGCCATCAGCATCGCCCGTGGCAAGATACATGATATTAGTCTTTTTGGGGTTGATAGCTACATCGCTGGTGGTTAAATCACCTAACTGGTCAGTATTGGTAGACCACGATGTACCGCCGTTTATAGTTTTCCATAATCCACCGGAAGCTGCACAGGCATACATGATTTTGTTATTTCCCGGCATTACTCTTACACGGTTAACCCTTCCATCGCCTCCGTTACCAGAATTGCTATTGG
>JABDCH010000132.1:827-1137 GCA_013288205.1 Bacteroidota bacterium
AGGTACTGTGGTGTTGCCTGCATAGCTCCAATTGCCGGGCGAACTTAATTTATGTGATGGATTATGCGCAAGTGAATTATTTTGGCCACTAAGATAGGCCTTGTATTGAGCTGAAGTTTTATAAACATCGGGACGGTTTCCATCCTTATCAGCACGGGGAGCATTGTACCATTCCCATCTTTTGAAGAATGCATAGGCTCCGTCATCATCCTCACCTGTTTTAGCACTGGTTTTATCGTTGTCGTGGGTTTTCTTATACCATTTATAAAAGGCCTTTTGAACATCGTGAACATTTACACTTCCATCGCGC
>JABDCH010000132.1:1224-3738 GCA_013288205.1 Bacteroidota bacterium
TTGTAGGTTGAATGGATTGTGCATTTAGCAGCAGAGTAATGAAACTAAATGCTAATAAAATAGTTGTTTTGAGTTTTTGCATGTGATTGGTAATTATTGGTATGATATAACTTTAGCAAGATAGCCTTGAGAAAGGCTACAGCATAGTTAAGGGGCTATAACATAGTTGAGTAAATTTGTGTTGTTTCTATATATACTTAACAGTTTGATATACGCAAATATAGGACAAGCAGATTTAATTCCCTAATTTATTGAGTCTTCATAATCTTCTTTTGAGCAGCAAGACTACCGTCGGTATTCAATATTCTAATTAGGAACAGGCCATTCGTATTGTTACTTATATTGAAATATTGGGTGTTGTTGTCGGTTTTATAATCAGTTAGTTTTTGCCCTAAATTGTTGTATAGTTCTATCATCTGTCCCGGCCTTATTCCGATGACCGTAAAAGAACCCTTACTTGGATTAGGATAAATAGTTATTGCGGATGAGTTTTGCTCAATGTTGCCTACTCCTGTAGTATTTTGTATGGTTATACAGGAAGTTTTTGAACATCCATTGTTATCTGTAATGGTGCAGCAATATCGGCCCGGACATTTACCGTTAATAGTATCATTGGTTCCTCCACCAGACCAACTGTAAGTATACGGAGATATTCCTCCGGTCACACTTATAGAAGCCTGTCCGTTGCAGATGCCTTGTACGCTATCCACATTAACCGAATCTGTTACTATCGTAAGCGGCGAAGGCTGAGTTATGGTTACGCCAGCAGTGGCTGTGCAGCCATTGTTATCGGTTACGGTAATGATATAGGTTCCTCCGCTAAGATTAGGAGCGGAAATGCTTGTTCCTCCGCTTGGAGTCCAGTTATATGTATAGGGTGAGGTACCACCTGTTGCTGCATTAGCCAATGCGCTGCCTGTTTGGCTGCCATAGCAGGTGCTTACGTCTGTATGTTTAGCTATTGTAATGGCCGGAATGGCAGCAGATTGTGTGATTGTAGTAGATGCAGTAAGCGAACAACTGTTAATATCTGTAAGGGTAACTGTATAGGTGCCTGCTGAGAGCCCAGAATTAGTGTCTGTAGTTGCTCCACCTGGCTTCCATAGGTAGGTATATGGTGAGGTTCCTCCGGAAGGAATTGCCACTAATTTTCCATTGTTACCGGCATTGCAAGCCACATTAGATTTAATAAAGAACACAGTCAAGGCTACCGGTTGAGTGATAGAGACGCTTAGTGTTGAAGTGCAGCCAATATGGTCTGTAACAGTAACAGTATAATTTCCTGCTTTCAAACCCGTAGCAGCAAGGGTAGTTATACCGCCAGGTGACCATAGGTAAGTATATGGAGAGGTTCCTCCAATAGCATTGTTAATGGTTGCGCTGCCTGTTTCTCCATTGCATAACGGGTTTTTTTGCAATGCAAGGGTGGCACCAAGTGTTGTAAATAAAGTAGGTTTAGAAGCAAATCCGTTAACCACCACTACCAGCGAATAAGTTGTTCCTCCGGGTAATCCGGCGGGTAAGGTGAATGTAGCTGTATCTTCCAGGCTATCGGTTTGAATGGCACCTATCCGGTTCCAATTGCTTGTTTTGGCATAATATACACGGTTGCCATGTGTAAGGCGAACCAATGGGTAATTGGATGATTCCTGCCAGTCATCGCCAAAACCGGCCCCTTCAGATATACCGTTAAAAAGTTTTCCGGTGATCTTGTAGTCGGAGCAGTCAATAGGAATGATGTTATTGATGGTAGGTATTCCTTGTGGAATAGGTCCGCTGCCGGGAGTATATATCCAGTATTCTTTAGAGATACGTTCCTGGTCAACGCTCATTAGCACATTGCCATCAGGCAGGTCAAGAAAATTTGCAAAATTAGATGGTACACCTGCAATGGAGTCTACTCCCAGACCAGGGATAGTGCTAGTTACCTGCGTAAAGGTATCTTTAACATAATCATATTCTAAAAAGTAAATCGGGGCTCGAAATTGGTCATTCGAACCAGTATTGCCTGGTCCAACACCAAGCAAAATATGGCCATTTATCATCATTGCACCGGGTGCATCAACTTGCACCATTACAGCGCCGTTTATCACGGGAAAATTACTGGCAGAAGTCCATTGTCCAGGCAGTGAATCGCCGCTTGGGGTATAAATTGCATTATATTGGGTTGAACCAAAAAATATGGCTTTTCCATTTGGTAGCATCAGGGCGCAACCCGATTCTTCACCCCAGGGATCATAAATATTATTTGGAGTGGTGGCATCCTGTACCCAAGTGTTTGTTTTTGGTAAATAGCGGCATGAATTTTGAGAGTTTATACCGACATAAAGAACACTGCTGTCGCGCAATTTAAGCCAGGCTGCTTCATCATGATTTAAAGGTGCGTTGGCTTCAACGGTATAATTTAGCGTTACTGGAGACCATAAAAGGATATTATATGAATTTTGTGCACCAATTTGAGGCCCCTCGAGCACATTTCCATTATAGAGTATTTCGGAGTTGCCGTCGTAAATT
>JABDCH010000133.1 GCA_013288205.1 Bacteroidota bacterium
CGCAATGCCCAAAACAAAAAATAGATTGTAGATGGCAGCATAACGATAGTAAAAAGCCAGAAATTGTTTATGGTTTCATTTTTTATGGAAGGATAAATAAATAAATAGGTTGGCAATGGAGAACATAATAGCTGAAAAAATGAAAGTACCCTTTATGCCCAAAAACATACTCAGGGTTTTTACACCGTCTTTGGAATCTGCTTCATGCTGATATATTTGAGTTAGTGGGTATACCGTAGCGATGAAAAATGAGGATGCAATAGCCGAAAATAGTACAGATGGATTTGCAAATAGACTAACGGAGGACAAGCCAACGATATTCGCACAGAATATCCAGGCGCCTTGAAAAACGAAAACAACTAAAAACCCGGTAATAGGGAGTTTTTTAAGGCGAACGTCCCTATTGCTATAAAGCCGGGAAGCGGTTATATAAAGAGTAACAAAAAATGCGAAATACATATTGATCAGAAAAGAAAGCAGAATGGCAGTTCCATCCATTATATTAGATACCTGAATAAGCGATTTTGTCGGTTTGGGTGGTGAAGCTAACCCGCCGATAGGCCCGTCATCCTTGTCATGGTAGCTATTGTATCCGTTGCTGGATGGAAATACCAACAAATGCCAAATAGCTATAACAAGGAATAATTGGTAATTGATCTCAGGGTGGATATAGAAGAAAGAAAACAGCGATACAGGTAGCAAGAATATAGAAAAATGAAATCTAAGAAGCTTAATCGTATTTTTCATTCTACTCAATGTGAATAAATACCCCAAAAATTGATTATTAAACCTTTCTATGATTTATTTCCTTTGAAGAAAGGAACCAAACAGAAGAAAGCCAGAGCCGGGAAAAAATGCATGGGTACTGCCAATCCGGAAAATAATTCGGGGTTTTTAATATCCAAGGGCAGACTCATACTGATTGGGCTTAAAACGCTTGCAAAAGATAGCAATGCAATGATGATATTAAGCACACCTTTTAAATTTTCCTTATTAAATCTTTCAAGCAGCCAATAGCTTATGGCCATTAACATACAACCAAACACAGATGCGCCTGAAATAGACCCAATATTAATTATCTTATTAAACTCGGTTCCAAGTGTATTTTGATAAATGTGCAGGTATATAATACCTGCTACAGCAGCTAATATACTTGCTATAATACCGTGAAAAAATGCTTTCTTCGTATTGATTACTATTGAGTTACAGGAACAGAAACATCAACTTTTAGCACATTTGCAGCATGGGCTGACATTCCTATGTCTGTACCAACACCATAGTCGATCCGGTTAATATTAAAACTGCCGGCAAAAGTGTTATTGCTGAACGTGAAAGGTATGGTAATTTGTTTTTGAACGCCCCGCATATCCAGGGTTCCCACAACTTCGTAGCCGTTTGCAGTTTTAGAAATCTTACTCGATGTAAACTTTATGGTAGGGTATTTATCCACATTAAACCAATCTTCATTTTTGGCTTTGTGGTTCTTCATTCCATTACCCGTATTGAGTGAATTGGCATCAATAGTTATGTTGAATTTGGAACCCGCTAAGTTATTTTGATCAAAGGAAATATCTCCCTTCATAGACGAGAAACCACCCGAAGGGTCATCACTGGTGAACTTGATAGAATATCCGTCTGCTATTTTCCAATTTATGGAATTGAGTGTGGTGAATGCAGAAAGCAGCATGGCTGCTATAATTGCAATAGGAAAAATTATCTTTTTCATAGGTTAACTTATTTATTTGCTTTATTTTAACTAGGAATATATACTATTCAAGTGTATTATCCTTTCTTCATGCGAATGTACTACTTAAATGGGAATATAGATAACCAAGTTGTTTGTATAAGTAGTAGAAATGACCCAATAAGGCACAAGCCCTCCCAGGATCTTGAACCGAGATATAGTTGGAGGTATCAGGCAATTCAAAGTAATTTTACTTCACCAGCGTTTACTAAATAAGTTGGGGGACTTTACTATATTTGAAAAGGGGGAAAACAAAACAAATAATTTAATTACTGAAAATGAATATGGGCACAAAAAAACAAAATAGCTTTAGTAACAGGTGGCAGCAGAGGCTTAGGCAGAAATATGTCAATAGCGCTTGCCAACAGGCGACGGCTTTTCAATTAGATACCAGCAACATTAAATTGTTCGATGCTTTTATAAAGCAAGTAACTGAACATTTAAAAGAAACAACAGGCACCCCTAACTTTGATTTTTTAATCAATAATGCAGGCACTGCATTATATATGCCGTTTACAAATGTAACAGAAGAACAAATGGATGCTATTTATAACATACATTACAAAGGTGCATTCTTCCTTGCACAAAAATCACTTCCATTTATGAATGATGGTGGAGGCATTATAAATATTTCTTCCGGGCTTACCCGTATCACCATGCCCGGCTCTTCTGTCTATGGCTCTTTAAAAACAGCCATCGAATCGCTTACCCGCTATATGGCAAAAGAGTTGGGTGCAAGAAAAATTCGTGTAAATGTAGTGGCTCCCGGCGCTATCGAAACTGATTTTGGTGGTGGCCGTACACGGGACAATAAGGAAATTAATGCGCAGATTGCAAGCCTAACTGCATTAGGCCGTGTTGGTTTGCCCGATGATATTGGCGGGGTGGTTGCATTTTTATGTACCCCGGATGCCTACTGGATCAATGGTCAGCGTATAGAAGTTTCTGGTGGACAAGGTATCTAAGCTATAAGGCTTAGAAAATTCCTTACTTTTGGAAGCATAAAAAGTAATGATGCACAATAGCCTTTTTTTTAAGAACAGTAAATGTAACACGCTATCTTCAGCCTTTACGCGAGGGTGGGTCATTGCCTGCATTGGCCGAAGCCGATGATGACTTTAAATATGTGTTGAAGTTTAAAGGTGCAGGGCATGGAGTAAAAGCCTTAATTGCGGAATTAATTGGTGGAGAAATTGCGCGTACCTTAGGATTGCATGTACCTGAAATAGTTTTTGCTAACCTGGATGAAGCCTTTGGCCGAACGGAGGGTGATGAAGAAATTCAGGATTTGTTGAAAGGCAGCAGGGGATTGAATTTGGCCTTGCAGTTTTTATCGGGTGCCATTACGTTCGATCCCGTTGTTCAAAAACCAGACCCAAAACTTGCCTCGCAAATTGTGTGGCTTGATGCGTACATAACAAATATTGACCGTACTTTTAAGAATACGAATATGCTTATGTGGCATAAGCAATTATGGCTCATTGACCATGGAGCATGTTTGTATTTCCATCATAATTTGCCAACCTGGGAAACGCATGCAAAGAGTTCTTTTCCTCTCATAAAAGATCATGTACTATTATCGCAAGCCGGTTTGTTAGAAGAAACAAACATTGAATTTAAGAAGCTGCTAACCGAAGAAAAACTAAGGAGCATAGTCGCCCTTATCCCTGATGAGTGGCTACATTGGGAGGGCAGCAGGGAAACACCACAATCCATCAGGGAAATATATTTGCAATTTCTGCAAATCAGGCTAACCTATTCTGAAACGTTTACAAAAGAAGCTCAAAATGCACGAGAAATACTTGTATGAATATGCTGTAATTCGTGTTTTACCATTTGTTGAGCGCGAAGAATTCATCAATGTGGGGATTATCCTATTTTGTAAAGAAGAAAAGTACATCCGGGTTCTCTATACGCTCCATGAAGCTAAGCTACGTTCATTTTCCAACGACCTCGATATAGACCAAATAAGACTGAAC
>JABDCH010000134.1:0-1951 GCA_013288205.1 Bacteroidota bacterium
AAGGTGCTTAATAACGAGTATAAAGTGGTTTTGGGAGCGCGTTCGTCTGTTTTTTTGCCTTTTAATGATTTAGGGTTGATCATTGTTGATGAAGAACACGAAACGTCTTATAAACAATTTGACCCTGCGCCACGCTACAACGCACGTGATGCAGCAATTTTTTTAGCCAATATGCACCAGGGTAAGGTGTTGCTCGGTTCGGCAACTCCATCGTTTGAGAGTTATTACAATGCGCGTGTACACAAATATGGGTTTGCGGAGCTTTCTGAACGGTATGGAGGCGTAAAACTACCGGATATTGAGGTAGTAAGCATAGCCGAAGAAACAAAAAAGAAAACCATCCAATCGCATTTTACCAGTGTACTGATGGATAATATTAAGACCGCACTGGTTAATAAAGAACAGGTGATCTTGTTCCAAAACCGACGGGGATATGCTCCTATATTAATGTGCAAAATATGTGCTTACACACCCAAATGTATTAATTGCGATGTAAGCTTAACTTATCATAAAAGCAGTGGTAAGTTACATTGCCATTATTGCGGATACAAAGAAGATACGCCCAATATTTGCCCGGCATGTGGGTCAACGCATCTGGAATACAAAGGGTTTGGTACTGAAAAGGTCGAAGACGAGCTATCCGTTCTTTTGCCTGATGCCCGTATAGCTCGTATGGATTTGGATACCACTCGTTCGCGCAATTCGTTGCAAACTATTCTTAATGATCTGGAAGAAAAGAAAATAGATATTTTGGTGGGCACCCAGATGGTAGCCAAGGGTCTTGATTTTTCGGATGTAACGGTAATCGGTATTATTAATGCCGACAGTTTGTTGAAATTTCCAGATTACCGGGCAAACGAGCGAAGCTACCAGATGTTGGCGCAGGTAAGTGGCCGGGCCGGTCGTCGTGGTAAACAGGGTAAGGTGGTTATCCAAACGTACGATCCAGCACACAGGGTTATTAAACAAGTTATTGAAAATGATTATGTGAATCTTTATCTCACAGAGATGGAGGAACGCAGAAGCTTTAAATACCCGCCATTTTATCGTATTATAAAGCTTGATGTGAAGCACAAAGATCCTGAAATTGTGCGTAACCAGGCAAGCTATCTTGTGGGGGAGCTCCAAAAGCAATTTGGCGACCGTGTAATAGGGCCCGAGCCTCCGTTAATTAACAGGATACGAAACTATTATATTCAAAGTATCATGTTAAAATTTGAAAAGGATGCTATCTCAGTTAATAAAGCGAAAACGATTATTCGCGATGTGATAACGCATTTTCAGACTACAAAATTGAGTAAAGGGAGTATTGTTCAGCCAGATGTTGATCCCTACTAATTTGGTTTTGATATTGTCTGTAGATTTTGTGTGTGCAAAAAAATCCGGTTCAAATAATGAAAATGATGTTAGTTTTGTGCTGTAATGGCTTATAAGTATATTGATAATTACCGCGAACAAGGTGCACGCAAAAAGCTGGTTGAAGAGTTACGAAAAAAAGGAATTGAAGATGAGCGCGTGCTACTGGCAATTGGAAAAGTACCCCGCCATTTCTTTTTTGACGAAACCTTCTGGAATCAGGCCTATAAAGATATTGCGTTTCCTATAGGCGAAGATCAAACCATATCACAGCCCTATACGGTTGCTTATCAAAGTCAGCTGCTTCATATTAATATAGGGGATAAAGTGTTGGAAATAGGCACAGGCAGCGGCTACCAGGCCTGCATATTGCTGGAGCTGGGTGCAAAAGTTTATACCATTGAGCGCCAGGAGAAGTTATATGAACGCACCTGTAAAGTATTACCTTATATGGGCTATAAACCCAAATTCTTCTTAGGTGATGGCTCACGCGGCATTGCTAAACATGCCCCCTATGATAAAATAATTGTAACCGCAGGGGCACCAACCGTGCCTGATGAGCTATTAAAGCAACTAAAAATAGGCGGTATCCTTG
>JABDCH010000134.1:1961-3668 GCA_013288205.1 Bacteroidota bacterium
AATCACAAAAAATGGTGACGGTACTAAAGGCTGGAGAGAACGACTATGAAAAAATAGTTTTAGATACTTTTAGATTTGTGCCTTTGGTAGGGGACAAGGCGTGGTAGAAGGGAATGCGGGAGTCGGAATGTCAAATGCGGAATGTTAAGTACAGGATTTAAAAACACTCCGCATTTGGCATTCCGACTTCCGAATTCAAAAAACACTCCGCATTTGGCATTTCGACTTCCGAATTAAAAAACATTCCGCATTTGGCATTCCGACTTCCGAAATCAAATTACTGTTTCATTACCCGGTTCAACTCTATTTTCGTGTCGCGTTCTTTCATGGTTTCGCGCTTGTCGAAAGTCTTTTTACCCTGGGCCAGACCTATCTCCAGTTTGGCAAAACCTCGTTCACTGATAAATAAGGCAAGTGGTACAATTGTTAATCCTTTTTCTTCGCCACGGGTTTGCAACTTTTTAAGTTCCTTTTTATTTAATAATAAAATGCGGTCGCGTTTGGCTTCATGGTTATAAAAAGAACCGAAGCTATATTCAGATATGTGCAGGTTACGCACGTATAATTGCTCATTTATAAAAGTGCAGAATGCATCGTTAATGTTGGCTTTTCCCTGCCGGATAGATTTGATTTCTGTACCAAGCAATTGTATCCCCGCAACATATTTATCCAGAATATGGTATTCGAAATAAGCCTTTTTGTTTTTTATATATATATTCTGATCCATCACTACCTCGTTTGCTGCAAATATGCAAATTATTTTTCTTGCGGCTTAACAACCAACACCGGTACATTTACCATATGGCGCACAGAGTTTACCGTGGTGCCAAAAATAAGATCTTTAAGTGCTTTGTGACCATGCGATCCCATTACTATAAAGTCAATTTTCTCTTCATTAACAATTTTAGCAATAGAACTTGCCGCCGTACCGAAGCCTATTTGGGCTTTGGTGTTATAACCAAGTCTCGTTAATGTGTTTACATAAGTATTCAGGTTATCAGCATCGCTTTGAGTTTCATCCATAACCTCGGTACCATAGTAACGAGCGCCGGCAGTTTCAACCACATGGATTAACGTGTATGACGCTTTTTTACCTCCCTGCATTATAGCATTGCGGATGCAGTCTGTATCATTTTTCGAAAAATCAATGGTTACGCCAATATTGGTGTATTCAATTGGGGTTAGGTCCTCTATAGTTGTGGCCAGGCCATGCGGCACGCTTGCTGGTATATCGTAATGTTTAAATAGCAATGGTCTCAAAAATACATAAATAAGCAATACTGCAATCCCAATAATAACCGGTATAACCAACATATAAATCCATAGAGCCGAATTAGGGTACTGTTTTATCCAGTCGCCCAATTGCTCAACCACCAGTTTTCCGTTTAAGTAAACTATTAAAACAGCGCAGGCCCAAGCCAATATTTTAACTTTTAAGCTGATGGCAAATTTCCCCATGCGCTTGCGGTTAGATGTAAAATGAATAAGCGGAATTACCGCGAAGCCCAGTTGTAAACTTAATACTACCTGGCTTAATATAATAAGGTTACCTAAACCTGTTTCGCCAAAATAGATAATGGTAAATACGGCAGGCACTATCGCCAGTACGCGGGTTAACAATCTACGCAACCAAGGTTCAATACGCAAGTTAATGTGTCCCTCCATTATGATTTGACCGGCAAGTGTCCCCGTAATGGTTGAGCTTTG
>JABDCH010000135.1 GCA_013288205.1 Bacteroidota bacterium
CACTCGTTTCAGATAAGTATTCGTGATTTGCTTTTCCTTATCGGGGGCGGATACCTTGTATTTAACACAGTAAAAGAGTTATTGCATCATCAGTCTCCAAGTCGGAACAATGCCAATAAACAGGTATTATATAAGTCGATTATTCTGCAAATAGTTGTGGTAGATATGCTTTTTTCATTCGATTCCATCTTTACTGCCATAGGTCTTATATCGAACCTGTTAATAATGATGCTGGCAATAGGCTTAGGTATGATATGTATGATTTACATCTCTGGTAAAACAAGTGCTTTCATTGAAAAGAACCTGGGAGTTAAAACCCTTGCCTTATGCTTTATTATTGCTGTTGGGTTGATGCTTCTTACAGAGGCTTTCCATATTGAAGTACCAATTACTTACCTCTATGCCTTGTTTGGAGCAGCTTTTGTGATAGAGCGTATTGCTTCCACAATAAAGAAATAAATTTATTGCCAGTCGGGCATCCGACAAAAATAACCCCGACTGATTAGGTCGGGGTTTCAACACATGACAACAAGATGTTATCTTGTTATCCCAAATAGGCCTTTAATAATTTGCTGCGTGAAGTGTGGCGTAGCCTGCGGATAGCCTTTTCCTTTATTTGCCTTACTCTTTCACGGGTAAGGTTAAACTTGGCACCTATTTCTTCTAAGGTTAATGGATGCGGTACATCCAACCCAAAGAATAATTTCACTACTTCTTTTTCTTTTTCATTCAGGGTAGAAAGCGAACGTTCTATTTCCCTTTTCAATGATTCCTTAATAAGCATACTATCTGCACGAGGTGAATCATGGTTCACCAATACGTCAAGCAGGCTGTTATTATCATCTCCATTAGCAAATGGCGCATCTACCGATACGTGTTTGCCGGAGAGTTGCATAGTATCTTTCACCTTGTCCATTGGTAACTCCAATATTTCGGAGAGCTCTTCAGGAAGAGGTTCTCTTTCGAACTGTTGTTCTAAACGGGAAAAGGTTTTATTTAACTTATTGAGCGAACCCACCTGGTTTAAAGGAAGGCGCACAATACGAGATTGTTCAGCCAAAGCCTGTAGAATAGATTGACGAATCCACCACACGGCATAAGATATAAATTTAAACCCACGGGTATGGTCAAAACGCTTAGCGGCTTTGATTAGCCCAAGGTTCCCCTCGTTGATCAAGTCTGGGAGACTTAACCCCTGGTTTTGATATTGCTTTGCAACAGAAACTACAAAACGAAGGTTAGCCCTGGTGAGCTTTTCTAGAGCCCTTTCAGCCTCTTTGTCTCCCTTTTGAATTTCCTGTGCTAATTTTACTTCCTCTTCTGCGGTAATAAGCTCTTCCCGGCCAATTTCTTGTAAATACTTATCAAGCGAAGCGCTTTCACGGTTAGTAATTGATTTAGTGATTTTTAGCTGTCTCATCTATGAATGTAGAGGTTGCGTTGATTCGGGGGTTTGAATTTTTGCAAATATAGGAAATAAATGTGCTTTTCCCTCCAATTACTTTTCAAATAATTGCTATTTCATTGCTAACCAAATAGTTTATTTAATCACCCCACTGTCTAAAACTTGAACCGGCCATGAAGGATAAACTTTATGTACATGTCTATCCATCACGGCCGGGTAAAAGTCAAACACAACCAACGTTTACATGCCGAAGGCATAATATGCCCTCATTCCATCGGGATATTCCCCTTCAACCAACACACCTCCGGATGTCTTCGACAGGATATTTTTCACATCCGCCGGAGAGTTTATCTTTTGATGGTCTATTTTAGTAATAATAAACCCTCTGTGTATTCCAATATCCCTTAATGTGCCTGCGTTCAGTTGGGCAACTTTAGCTCCGCCTGATATGTTCAATCGTTGTTTTTCTTCGTCTGATACCGGTGCAAGGGATGCTCCTAATTGCGATATATCAACCACATCTGATTTCACTGCAGGTAACACCACGGCGGTTGTACCATCCAGGTTACGCAGGGCTACAGGGATGACCATTTGCTGCCCGTTACGGACAACTGTAAGATTCACTTTGTCACCGGGTCTATATCTCCCTACTAATTCTTCCAGGTTAGTGGCATCATTCACATCCTGGTCGCCTACTTTTAATATAATATCGCCTTGCCTTATACCTGCAGATTTGGCAGCCCCTTCAGGGGTAATAGAATCTACGTAAACGCCATCAATATTAGTTAGTCCGGCAGTTTTTGCTATTTGTTCATCCACATCCTTTATACTCACCCCAATAAAAGCATGTTGTACATTACCATATTGAAGCAAATCGGCCACCACCTTTCTCACCAGGTTAACAGGGATGGCAAATGAATAGCCGGTATAGGAACCCGTATTAGATGCAATAGCAGAGTTAATACCCACTAACTGCCCGGAAGTATTAAGCAGTGCACCTCCGCTATTGCCAGGGTTAACAGCAGCATCGGTTTGTATGTACGATTCAATTGGATATATCTTACGGGAGGCTATTTCACGTGGTAAAATATCAATGTTTCTGCCCTTAGCGCTTACAATACCTGCCGTTACGGTAGATGTGAGGTTATATGGATTTCCAACTGCCAATACCCATTGTCCGACCTGCAAATTATCCGAGTTACCATATTCAAGGTATGGAAGATTGGTCGCCTCTATTTTAAGAAGCGCTAAATCCGTTTCCGGATCTTTCCCAATCACCTTCGCTATATATCGTTTCTTATTATTTAAGGTAATTTCAATTTTACCCGCACCATCCACTACGTGGTTATTGGTAACTATATACCCGTCGGCAGATACAATGACACCTGAGCCGCTTACTTCGCCCTCCATCTCGCTTGGTTGAGATTGTCCATTAAAATAATCCCATATAGAACTGTAAGTTCTTTCTCCTTCAATTCTTACCTTCGATTCGATATATACCACCGCAGGCACCCCTTTTTGTGCTGCACTTACAAAGTCTGTATTGCTTTCGGGTAACAATGAATGCAATCCCGCAAATTTTACGGGAAGCGGATTACGTATATTTGACTCCGAACGATAGTCTGAGATTTTACTGATGTAATAATGATCTATAGTTAATGCGGTTCCTGCACCCAGTAGGGCAATGGCAAAGACCGATAAAAATTTCTTTATTGTTTTCATATATTGATACGTTTATTATTTCAATTGCAAATATCGGCTCAAGGCTTGCCAATACTCGCATCTTTAACAATTATTAACTGTAAAAAAATGTTAACTTTGCAGCCCTGTTCTTTGGAAGCGGGCATTACAAATAATGAAAAATAAGGTTTTCGTTTTTACAATTGGTTTACTTGCCGGCCTAACCATTGGAGTTTTATTCAGTGTAGCAATAAAGGAATTGATAGTTCAATTTAAAGAATTACATATTAGCCTGAATAGGATCAATCTTAGGCAAAGTCAGTTATCGCAACGGTTAGACAGCATCCAGGGTAAATTAGTTCCTGATACCAAAAAACCCGCCAATACACCCGTGCAAGCAATTACAAAACCTGCAATACCTGCAGTTGCAAAGAATAACACTCCTCAGGATGTAAAAAATTCAGATCCTTCAAAAGTTAATACAGTAAAATCTATAGGGTCAGAGGATGACAGCAATGTAGTAGTTATGACAAACCAACTGGTATCTGTTTTATCGGTTCATTTGCGAAAT
>JABDCH010000136.1:0-1239 GCA_013288205.1 Bacteroidota bacterium
ATACCCAGCAGAAGAATGATGGTATAAAAGGCATCTGCACTCATCCCGAATGAAGAAAAATAAACCCCGGCTATCATCACCATGCTATACATGGCAATCATAAGGGCTTTTCGGCGAGAATGCAACAATTGGCTTATAACGCCCCATAAAAGACTACCAATTGATGCGCCTATATAATGCAACATAATAGCTTTTCCGGCAATAATTTCGCCATCAATGTGAAATACCTTTTGGGCAAACTCGGAGGAAAAATTAACCAATAATCCGATGATATACCAAACGGGAAGCCCCAGGCAAATGCAATAGAAATACTTTAAAAGTCTTTTCCGGTTAGTGAAGATTTTATAGAATTGCCCCCTGCCTGCTGAGGCACTTTTAATTTTATTAAACATCCCCGATTCCTTGACAAGTATACGCAGAACAAGTAATGCAAGTCCCAACACGCCACCTACTATATAAGCGCTTTGCCAGTTAAACCATTGTGTTACAAAATAAGCCAACACGGCGCCTAATACGCCTACTCCTCCTACAATGGTAGTGCCATATCCCCTATTCTTCGTGCTCATAATTTCAGATACCAGGGTGATTCCTAACCCAAGCTCACCTGCCAGGCCAAAACCGGCAATAAAGCGTAATACCACATATTGAGTATAATCGTGCACTTAGGGATTGGCAATATTGGCCACTGAATATAGCAGTATCGTGAAGAACAATATAGAAAGTCTTCCCCGCTTATCACCGAGGATACCCCAAACAATGCCGCCTAGCATCATACCGGCCATTTGCCAGTTGAGCAGGCTTATTCCTTTATCAAATATTTCCTGTGGTTGCAGCCCAATAGCTTGTAGACTTGGTTTACGTACCACTCCGAATAATATAAGGTCATATATATCTACAAAATAGCCGAGGGCGGCTACAATAACAGTGGTGTTCAGTGCACGGTGGGTAAGGCTTTGCTCATTTGACATAAATAGTTTCGATTTGCTAAGAACTCCAAACGTACATAAAAAAGTGGAAATATATCCGGGCTATTTTAACTATTAATTCTGAGGTCATAATTTCCATAAAAGGTTTACTTTTGAGGCACTAATTAAAAACTATGTCAAAAGAAGTGTATATCGTTTCAGCAGTCCGTACGCCCATAGGCAGTTTTGGCGGAGCCTTATCAGAAGTTCCGGCTACTCTATTGGGTGCAACGGTCATAAAACAAGCTCTTAAAAAAATAAAACTGGATCCATC
>JABDCH010000136.1:1249-3535 GCA_013288205.1 Bacteroidota bacterium
GCCCTGTACAACGGTAAACAAAGTATGTGCTTCGGGTATGAAATCTATCATGTGGGCGGCTCAAAGCATTATGCTGGGAGACAATGATGTGGTAGTTGCCGGAGGAATGGAAAGCATGTCTCTCGCACCTTATTATTTAGATAAAGCCCGCAAAGGCTATCGCATGGGTAACGGTACACTGATCGACGGAATGATTTATGACGGTCTCACCGACCCTTTTTCACATACCCACATGGGGCTTGCCGCAGAACTCTGTGCTAAAGACTGCCAGATAACCCGCGAACAACAAGATGAACATGCTATTGCTTCTTACACCCGCGCAGCCAATGCATGGAAAAGCGGCGCATTTAAAGATGAAGTAATTCCTGTAGAAGTACCACAACGCAAAGGCCCGGCTATTATAGTTAGCGAAGACGAAGAATATAAAAATGTAAAGTTTGATAAGATACCTTCTCTTGCGTCCGTATTCCAAAAAGATGGAACTGTAACTGCAGCTAATGCCTCTACCCTGAACGATGGGGCTGCCGCATGCTGAGCAAGCTCCTGAAAAGTTTACTACCTCGCCTGCAAAAGCGTTACCCAAAGCTATTGAAAAAGCAAAATTAAAGATATCAGATATAGAATATTTTGAAATCAATGAAGCATTTTCGGTTGTGGCTCTTGCCAATAATAAGCTCTTAAATCTCAATCCTGATAAGGTTAATGTACATGGTGGAGCGGTAGCACTAGGGCATCCGTTGGGATGTTCAGGTGCACGCATTGTGGTAACACTCCTTAACGTATTAAAACAAAACAAGGCAAAATACGGCGCTGCCGGAATATGCAATGGTGGCGGTGGAGCAAGTGCTTTGGTAATTGAATTGATGTAACAGTATGAACTTGTTTGGCTTTTGTAACCTGAGTGTAGTGCCTTGCCGGAGAGAACCTTCGGATAAAAGCGAAATGATTACCCAACTCCTGTTTGGCGAACATTTTGAAGTGCTCGAAGAACATAAAAACTGGGTATACATTAACTCTGCCATAGATGGATATAAAAGCTGGATAGACAGGAAACAATTCCTTCCAATATCAAAAGATACATTCGAGCAATTGTATAGTTCGGGGTATTCATGCAGCTCAGACTTGGTAGGCATGATCACCGAAACAACGGATAATATTTCATTGCCTGTTACCATTGGCGCTCGTTTGCCTATTACAAAAGGTAAAGAGTTCACTATTGAAAATAAGAAATATACTTTCCAGGGAAGTGTGACTACTCCTGGTGCAAAACCCAGACGATCCAGCATTGTGGAGGATTCCTTTATCTTTCTTAACAGCCCTTATTTATGGGGAGGCCGTTCTCCATTTGGTATTGATTGCTCCGGTTTTGCCCAACTCGTTTATCTGCTCAATGGAATCAAACTTCACAGGGATGCTTCTCAACAGGTGGAACAAGGAGAAACACTCGATTTTCCGGAAGAAGCCAAACCCGGTGATCTAGCCTTTTTCGATAATGAAGAAGGGGCTATAACCCATGTGGGTATTGTATTGCCAGATATGCAAATTATTCATGCTTCAGGAAGAGTGCATATTGATAAACTTGACCACCTGGGTATCTTCAGTGAAGAAAGAAGAAACTACACACATAACTTACGCATCCTAAAAACATTGCTTTAACCTTCCTACTTCATGGATTCGAATATCACCATCAGCATCAAAAATGCAGCCATTTACCAAGGAGACAATCTTATATTAAGCCGCGTAAACCTGGAAATAAAGAAAGGCGAATACATTTACCTGATGGGAAAAACGGGCAGCGGAAAAAGTAGTCTGCTTGAAACGCTTTATGGAGAAGTTCCCCTGCGGGAAGGTGAAGCACATATTGCAGAATACGATTTAAGTAAATTAAAACGGAAGCAAATCCCACTGCTGCGGAGAAAACTAGGCATCATCTTCCAGGACTTTCAATTGTTAATGGATAGAAGCGTGAAGGATAACCTACTCTTTGTATTACACGCAACAGGCTGGACAGATAAAAAGCTGATGAACGAACGTGTAAATGAAGTACTCGATAAAGTTGGCTTGCAAACAAAAGGATTTAAAATGCCCCATGAGCTTTCAGGCGGAGAGCAGCAACGCATTGCAATTGCACGTTCTCTTCTCAATCATCCGGAAATCATTTTGGCAGATGAACCCACCGGCAACCTTGATCCGGAAACTTCGGAAGATATTATCCGTTTGATGCAGGGCATTACAGAAACCAATTGCTCTGTCATTATCGCTACTCATAACCTCGCTTTAGTACAG
>JABDCH010000137.1 GCA_013288205.1 Bacteroidota bacterium
GGCCTTTCATATCAATTTCCGAAAAGGCCACTTGTTTCCGGCCCAGCTTGGAAAAGGCCAGCAAGTCATCAATGAGGTTGCCCATTTTTTTAGAATTATAGATGATTGAATGAAGAATAGTGCTTCCATCCTCATCAAATTTATCACCATAATCCTCTACCAAAATTTTGGTATAACCATTAATAGCCCTGATTGGGGCTCGAAGGTCATGAGAAACAGAGTAAGAAAAAGAACCAAGTTCTTTGTTAACCGATTCGAGCTGCGCTGTGCGTTCAACCACCTTTTGTTCAAGTTCATCGTTTAATTTCCGGATATCTCCTTCCGCATTCTTGAGTTCGCGGTTGGCTGTAATGAGCTCCTCAGCACGTTTTTCTTTTTCCTTATTTTGAAAAGCCAATTCTTTATTGGCGATAACCAACTCCGCTGCGCGATTTTCTTTCTCTTCGTTTTGGAATGCCAACTCTTTATTGGCGATGATTAGTTCATTTGCCCGCTTTTCTTTTTCTTCGTTTTGGAATGCCAGCTCTTTATTGGCGATGATTAGCTCATTTGCCCGTTTTTCTTTTTCTTCGTTTTGAAAGGCCAGCTCTTTGTTGGCGATGATTAGTTCATTCGCCCGCTTTTCTTTTTCTTCGTTTTGAAAGGCCAACTCTTTGTTGGCAATAATTAACTCTGCAGCCCTCTTTTCCTTTTCTTCATTCTGAAATACAAGCTCTTTGTTAGCGACAATTAATTCGGCTGCTCTGCTTTCCTTCTCAGCATTTTGGAATACAAGTTCCTTATTGGCAATTATCAGCTCTGCTGCACGATTCTCTTTCTCTTCATTCTGATAATCCAACTCCTTATTGGCAATCACCAGCTCAGCCTCACGGCTTTCCTTTTCCTTATTTTGAAAAGCCAGCCGCTTATTGGCAATCATCAATTCGTCCGAATCGTTTTTTTTCATCGCTTAGTAAAGAAAGTATTGATTAGAAAATGGCTGCTTTTAGCTGCCGGGTGCGGTCGCCTTTTTTTAGATTCTCTAAAGCTAACATATAATAGGCGTAACAAGTGTTACCGTTACGATTATTATTAATAGTTTATATATTTTAGGCTGATATGGCGTGGTTTTGTTTCTCTTTGCTGGTATAAGTTGAAAACTTAAACCAGTGTTGGATCAATTTCCGGAGGCTGATGCCACCGTATTTTACAAGAAAGGAGAATAAAGTAGCGGACATTATTTTAACCCCAGCCTGCCGCGTAAAGACTCGCGGTAGGTGCTGCCGATGGGGATTTTTGCGCCGTTAATTATGAGCTGATGCACTTCAATCATGGTAATATGTTTGATGGACACCACGAATGATTTATGTACCCGTACAAACTCAGCGGCTGGCACCAGGTCAAAAATATCGCCCATGTTTTCGCGGATGAGTATTTGTTTATCTTTTAAATGCACGGTAATGTAGTTGCCATCCTTCTCCAAATAAAGTATATCTGCGATCTTTACCTGGTAGGTATGCGGGCCGCTCTTGATAAAAACTGTTCCTGGCTCATCTTCTTTTACCAATGGCTTGTTTTGCAGCGAAATCAGGTTCGATGCTTTATTGGTTGCCGCTAAAAACCGCTCGAAAGTAATGGGCTTCAGGAGGTAGTCGATAGCATTCAGGTTATAACTTTCAACCGCGTAATTGCTATAGGCCGTGGTAAAAATAACCATCGGCTTTACAGCCAGCGTTTGTATCAGTTGTATACCGCTGATATCGGGCATATTGATGTCGAGGAAAATAAGATCAATCTTTTCCCGGCTGAGAAACTCAATGGCTTTCACCGGTTCGCGGAATGTCGCTTTCAGGTCAACCAGGTCACTTTTCTGGCAATACCTTTCAATCACTTCCAGTGCTTTGGGCTCATCGTCAATGGCTATGCAATTCATTGTTTTAGGTTAATTTTAAGTTCCACGGCGAATTTGCCATCGCTATCTTTTATTATGAGTTGATGTTTGTGCGGATAAACCAGCTCCAGCCTTCTTTTTACATTCTCCAGGCCGATGCCACTCTTCTCATCTTCCATCTTTTTAACGCCATATATCGTGTTTTTGCAGGTAAAGATCAACTGCTTGTTCGCTATCAAAATGGCAATGTCAATTTCGGATGACTGGCCTATGGCAACCCCGTGCTTAAAAGCATTTTCAACAAAGGGGATAAACAACATCGGAGCAATGAAAATACCGTCGGTTTGTTCCGGATAATTGAATATCACTTTTACTTCATCATCGGCATAGCGCAATTTATTGAGCAGGATGCAATTGTCCAGGTATTCTATTTCTTTTTTAAGGGGCACATTCTCTTCATTACTCTCGTAAATCATGTAGCGCATCATTCCCGAAAGCTTTGAAATACCTTCGGCCAAATCATCATTCCCTTTTCCCTGAGCCATGGAGAAAAGGTTATTGAGCGTATTGAAAAGGAAATGCGGGTTTACCTGCGATTTCAAAAATTTGATCTCAGTATCCAACTGAACCGCCTCCAATTGAACACGAAACTTTTCGGCCCGGGCCCACTCTTTTAAAAAGAAATAGGCTATAGAAAGGCCGAATACGATGATAAAAATAAACGATACCGTATTTGACAAACCATCGCCGGCAAATACTACAGCATCAGTTTGTGCAGTAAAGTGGTCCTTTTTAACAACAGCAGGCGGCCCGGGAAAGCCTGTAATGTGATCTAGTTCAAGAGAGTGCATAACTGGCAGGCCATTATTCTGTTCCGGCAGTAATTTATACACGTAGTAATTTGCCATGAAGATAGCAGCAAAATAAAGAACAGGTATGGCTACCCTCACCAATATATTCTTGTAACGCAGCGCCTTTTTAAATGCTAAGAAGATATTGCCATAGAATAACAAGATAAGAAAACCAAGCGTAATAAATAAGTGCGGCGACAAGGTATACTTGATGTCCTTTTTCAAGATCAGGTCCTTGCTCGCGGTAGCAACATCGTGATCTATGCGTATCTTGATGTGCGACCCGGTTAGCGTTAAAAGTGTATAGAAAACTCCAACCCAAAACGCTATATGGAGCACTACCTCTATCCAGTCTTTTTTCTTAATCGCAATCATATAAAACAAAGGTAAAATCCTGTCAATAGTATCAATAAATTATGTTACTAATAGCCTCAATTGCGTGTTAAACTGCTCCTTTTTGTTATTGCAGGATAACAAATATCCGTTTTTCGGAAATAGTAAACCGCTATTCGTACCAAAGTTTTCAGGTTGCCATGCCGGGAATATAGTATTGCTTAAAATTATCACACAATGAAACCATCATGAGTTCCAAAAAATAATACTTGCTCATGATAGCTTCATTTCCATTAAAAACAATTAACACAATGAAAAAGCAATTACTAATAGCCGCGATGTTAATGTTCGCGGCATTCGCCGCCAGGGCACAAAACCCCGACACTGCCGCGTACATGGTGCATTACAAGTTTTCGCATTTGCGAGACACCAATAACCGTGCAACGCCTTATACCGAAAACATGGCGCTGTTTCTCGGCAAAAATTCAAGCGTTTATAAAAGTTATGACAAACAGCTGCAGGACGCCCTGTTTAAAAAGCAGGTG
>JABDCH010000138.1 GCA_013288205.1 Bacteroidota bacterium
TATACCTATTGAAGGTATAAAGCAATTTTTCAAAATGCTATACCCCTCAGCCCGAACGGGTATAGAGATTATGCATTCATTATTTCATAGCTTAAAGCCGTTAGATCCCGAAATAAGACAGGCGTTTAGAGAAGAAATAAGCTTATTGATTAAACAATATGATAAGAACGGAGTATTACCCTCGTTTTATGATGCCATAGTGCAGTTATCTGTCATAAAAAATTTCAAGTTTTATGTAAACGCTACATTTTTAAATACGTTAATGAGTACCCTCACACGGTGCCGCACCGGAAACGTTGACCTTATTGCAAGCCACGGATATTATCCCGGAGGCATGGTACAATCAACAGAGTTTAAAGTTAATGCCAAAAGGTTGGGCAGCAATGAAGAAACCTTCAATCAGGCCATAAACGATCCTACAGTGTTTAATCTGTTCGGCGATCATGTTCAGGATCCTATTACATATGTTATAACTGAGGCTGATTTTATTGAGCTGATTATGGATTTAATAGGAAATGATAAAAAATATAAAAAATTCAAAGACTTGCTTTCTGAGGCTAATCTACTTTTCCTGGGATGTAATTTTAAGGATTGGTTTTTGAGGTTTTTTTTGAGACTATGTTATGTAAACAGATCGGACTTTGATAACATCGATAAAAAGCCCAAATACATGATAGATGATTTAGGTTACGATAGTAACTCAGTAGTATTTATGAATAATTATGCTATTAAATTTTATGAAGGATCTACTGAACAATTCATTTTTGATTTATATAGCGGGCTGTTACAAAGAGACCTGGACGAAGGCTCACAAAGCATTGAGAAAAAATTCTTTTATAGTGAAATATTTTTAAGCTTTAACTCAGAAGACAGGGATGAGGTGAGGATGATCTATAATCAGCTAAAAGAGAGGTTTGATGTTTATATGGATGAAGTAGAATTGCAGGGCGGCGATAAATTAGATAAACATTTTGCGGAAAAAATAAACAAGAACGTTTTATTTATCCCTATCATAACTTCTAAAATAGCCAATATCGAAAATAAAGATAGATATTTTTGGAAGGAATGGGCCTATGCGGCGGTTAACAGCAACACTATCAACATTCTTCCAATCTGGATAGGTGCCGTTAATAATGAAATTGTATTACCTCCCGATATTGCTAATGAAGCGGAAATAAAACAGGAAATTATCAGAAAAACACGCTTAGGCATTATAATGGACATTGAACACCCCTCCCTGTCAGACAAGCAAATAGTAGAAATTGCCAACATACTTTATAAAATAAGAGCAAATTATTTCGTAAGCAAATAACAAATTTATGGCCAGGAATAATATTGAAGCCGAAAATTTTAACAACCCCTTTAAAGGGCCGAAACCGTATGTGGAGGGGGATAATATTTATGGGCGAAATGATGAGGTAGACATATTATTTGATTATATAACCGATCATACCCTCACTTTATTGTATGCCAAATCAGGTATGGGTAAATCATCACTGCTGCAAGCAGGTCTCATGCCGGAATTGAGAAATAGCCGTAATTTTTTGCCAATATACGTCAGGTTAAATGCGCTTGATCTGATTTCTGTAACCCAGGTGAAACAACTGCTTAAAAAAAACATCAAGACTTTCGGTAAAAAAATCCCCGGGTTCAATTTTAACGACGATAAAACCACTCCATCGAGCTCATTATTTGAGTACCTGCACCTCATAAATATTACCATTATCTGTTTTTACTACATTTAACAAGAAAGCATTTTTGTTAACAGTTACCATATCACTGATGGTGTCTTTTTCTGTACCAAGAAATTGATATACGGTTTTGTTATCCGCGTCGCTGAGTGGATAGGCGGGGGAATACCAAAATATGATACACTTTTCATCTAAACTAAATTTAAAGGATATGTTGTTGTTAAATTTCCAGCATTTAACGAGAGAGCAATCTGAATTTTTGTATAAGTATAATAGCCTGCCTTTTAATAGCGCTGTATAAGTGTTTTCCTGATCAATTGTGGCTGACTGGTAGCCATAGCCATTGGCATTAAAGCCAATGGGATAATAACTAATGTTCATTAAATCATTATCAGCTTGTTCTTTGTTCTGTTTGGAGACGAAAACTGATATTGGAATGGGCGTTGGAGCGCTTATAGGGACCTCTTTGCGCGGGCCGAATGTTTTTAAATTATAAAAAAATAAAGAATCCTGTTGTTGGGTTATTTTGCATGCATTTTTTCCATCAGGTGATAACTGGATTTCGGGAATGGGGTTGCTTAAGCTGCCGTAAAAAGGGGTGCAGTTATAATACTTTATGATATTGCTATCCAAAACTCTGTTTAGGCTATCGGCCCTTTTTGATGTAAATATTTTACTCTTAATAATTTCAGTAACCTTATGAATTCGTGAATAATATTTGCTGCCGGTGTCAAGTGCATTATACGGCCCTAAAGTATTATTAACTGTATTTATAGCTAATATTTTTGAGTTGAAATCTCCTTTTATTAAATCAATGGCGCGATTGTAAAGTAGCGTATAAAAAATAGCTACCAAAAAAATTATGATTACCGCCGAGCTACTTATTGCAATTATTAAAAGCCGTCTTCTTCGTCTTGCAATTTCTTCTTCCCTAACTGTTTCTCTTTCTTGCTCCTCCGCCAGCCTAATCTGTTCTTTTTTCTGCTCTTCTTCTCGCCGTCTTTTCTCTTCTGCCCGCCTCTCTTTGGCCAGCTGCTCTATTTTTTTTTCTTCTTCCTCCCTTTTTCTTTTTTCCTCATTCCGCGTTATTCTTTCAAAACGGCTGTTAATAACGGGGCTTAGCAATTGGTCGTGCAATATTTCAATGTGTGGAATATTCAGGTATTCATTTTTATTTAAAAAGCGATTGGAGTAAAGCTGCGTTTTGTCTTCGCCCCAACCAATAAGTATATCAATGTCTTTTTTTAATATTTGATTTTCCTCCTCGGTGCCTTTGGAGTAATTAATGATGCTATTGTATGGATATAACGTTCTGTTGCCTTCAGTTGTAACCAACTCATCTTCAATAAAAATCCTGGTTATTTCATTAATGTTTTCAAAAACGTCTTCATAATAGTCATTTACCAGGTTCACAATTTTTGACCGCCCTGCTTTTTTTAGCTCAGACAATACCTTTTTTTCACCTTTGTCAACAATTTGTGGATACAACTTGTAGCAAATTAAACTCAATATAAAAGGCGATACAATTTTTTGGCTGTTACTGGCAAATGAAGTTTTAGCATTATTTTCAACTATTAGCTGTGAAATTTTTTGAGCTAAAGATTCGTTTATTTTTACCTCTCTTTTTTCCGTTATTTCTAAAATAAGTTCGGTTGCTGTTTCCTGTGTAAAGCCTTCCAATCTAAACCTGGCCGGAGTATGAATTATTGATGGTATGCTGTCTCTCAGGCTTTCCAACTCAGTTAAATACTCCTCCCTGAAAGAGAGCAATATCCTGAAGGTTTTTTCTTTTGATGATATTTTGTTTTTGATATTGATCACTGTATCCATGTCATCCTTCAAATCACTGTTCATCCTTTTTAGCAAAGAGGGATGTATTTCATCTTCTAAAAGGTATTTGATA
>JABDCH010000139.1 GCA_013288205.1 Bacteroidota bacterium
ATTCTAGTATAAGCATAAACTAAAACCCCCAACCAATTCGGTCGGGGTTTTTAAAAGTTGAATGTTATTTATTATTGAATAGCCGCTTTAAAATCGCCATCATCTTTATATTTCAAAAATTCGCAATCGCTTTGAGCAGTTGCCCTTAGCGATGCATCCTTGTTGATAGCAGTTTTCAGGTTATCAACCATTCCCGCTTTGTCGCCAGTGCGGGCGCATATAATAGCCCGTAAATAATAAGCCATTGCGCTTTGGTCGTTCGAAGCATCCAGGGTTGTTTTAGCACCATTTGCGTCGCCATTCAGCACCTTTGCAAGGGCAGCATCAAACGTATTGAAACTACCTATATTAGAAGCAGCATCAGCATAATCTCCTGTTTGAATATCAACCAGGCCCATGTTATAGGTAACTGCATTTCCTGCACCGGTAGCCTTTGCATAATATGCCATAGCGCCTTTGCGATCGCCTTTCCAGCGGGCTACTACACCCATGTTATTTTGAACAGCAGGATTGTTTGGTGAAAGCTTATCCGCTTGTTGGAAATCAGCATCAGCATCGGCTAATTTGTTTAGTGCCATTTCAGCATAACCAGCATTGTTGGCGCATCTCCAATCAGTTGGATACATTTTTTCAGCCGATTTGTAAATGCTTAATTTTTGGTTCATGTCGTTTGTCAGTGTACCGCCATATAGTAATTCTTCTACCGAAAGACTATCAGGGTGCGACATTGCCAGCGCAGTAATTTGCGCATCGGTACGGCTCTTCTTTTCTGCATTCAGAATAATAATGGCCCTACGTAGTTTAGGGAGAACGTCATCTGCAAGTTCGGTGTAGGTCTTAGACATGTTTTTTATTTCTTTCATACGTTGGTCGTGGTCAGTGTACATTTGCAATACACGAAGAATAAGGTCCTTATCCTTGATATTGGAAGCTTGCACGCCGGTTTTGAACCCTTCCCAGTCCATACCGGTTTGGGCTACTTTATATAAGCTATCTGATGAAAGTTTCGGGTCGATAGGTTCTTTTACCTTTTCCATTTTACCCTTCTTGTTTTCTTTTTCCACTTCCATCTTCATACCCTTGAACATATCGCGCATAGCTTTAATAGCTGTCTTTGCACGGTCGTCAGCCAGGTGAGCGTTGAATTCAGTTTCGCCGTCAGGAGAAGCATAGGCATCTACTGTAATACCATCCCATGTGTAACCGTCTGATACGCCTTTCATCACAAAGTCTTTGAAGGCTTTCATTTCTGCGCTGGTCATTTGAGCAGGGCGTACCGTGCTTTGACTAATTACGTAGAAAATGCGGGTAGTATCGTGTTCAGGTATTGTTTTTTGGAAGTTATCTTTAGCAACAATCACCTTATCATCATTTTGAATTAACAAAGCGGTTGCAATGGTTCCGTCTGCTATTTTAACCGGTGGAAAATCTTTCTTATCATTGGTAAGGGTTGCGTTTATATCCAATTCATCTTGTTTCATACCATTGGTAAATGGCACCTTGTCGGTATATTTTACGCTGCCTCCATTATCATAACTAACCTTTTGTCCTTGGCCTTTGGCTTTATCTCCCACCAGGTTTACACTTTTCAGCGAAACGGTGCTTCCGTCTGACAGTTTCAAGGTAGGGGTAACCGTTACAGCCGCCTTTTTCGCGAAAAATTTAGGGGGGAACTGTGCCGTAATATTTACATTCACGCTATCCCCATTATCCTGAAGCGGATTAGGGTTTACCGTGTAGCGAACCTGGTTGGCATTTTTAAGCATTTTTGAGAAACCATTACATCCTGCAATGCCAATAGCCGCCAGCCCCAGGATGGATAATGATTTTAAAGATTGTTTTTTCATGTGGTAATGAATTATAGTGGATTGTGAATTTACACTGCAATATTACAGATTTATTATAAATTAGATTACCCTTTCCTATTAACCGTTGAAAAGCAACTTTTTAACGGTCAATACTACTATCCATCAGATGATTTAATTACTTTTGTTTGCGAAGTTCCGTTTAAACATCTTCCAAGTTTATGGCCATCAAAGAGATAAATATTGATGAAATGCTCCGCACCAAAGCGCCGGGAGCGTATAAATTCATTCCCCGCTTTTTAGTCAACTATGTTAAGAGGATAGTACACGAAAAGGACCTGAATGATTTCCTGAAGAAGAATGCTGATAAAAAAGGATTGGATTTTGTGCAGGAAGCCATTAACCTGATGGGCGTTAAAATTGCTATAAAAGGCACAGAAAACATTCCGCCTACGGGAGGTTATATTTTTGCTTCCAACCACCCACTTGGCGGACTCGACGGCCTTGCGGTTATCCAATCCATTGCCAAAGTGAGGACCGATATTAAGTTCTTTGTCAATGAATTATTGCTTGCATTGGAAAACATTGATAATATTATTGTCCCTGTAAACATCAATGGTAACAGCACCCGACAAATGTTGGAAACTGTGGAAAAAATCTATTCGTCCAATGTGGCTGTACCTATATTTCCTGCGGGGTTGGTATCGCGGAAATCTGGCAAAGATGAAATTAAGGACCTGCGCTGGAAAAAGAGTTTTATCACTCAAGCCAAACATTATCACAAGGACATCGTCCCTATTTATATAGAAGGAAAAAACTCCCGGTTCTTCTACAATTTTGCATCGCTGCGTAAAAAACTCAGAATAAAAGTAAACCTTGAAATGTTTTTCCTCGTAAATGAGATGTTCAACCAAAAAGATAAAAATATCATCTTACACTTTGGCAAGCCTGTTTCGTACAAGGTATTCGATAAAACACATACCGATGCCCAATGGGCCAACTTGTTCAGAGATGAACTGTATGTTAAAAAAAATAAAATTGTAAGTGAACCCCTGTTTAATAATCGAACATTAGCTTAATATTGCGCCATGCAGCCCATCATTCCACCCATACCAAGCGATATACTGGCTTCCGAACTGACCCGCGATAAGTTTGTGCGCAACACCAATTATGGCAAAAACGAGATATATGTGGTTACTTATCATAACTCGCCTTATGTGGTAAAGGAAATAGGAAGGCTGCGCGAGCTTACCTTCCGCTATGCGGGCGGAGGCACCGGAAAATCGTACGACCTGGATGAGTTTGATACCAATGAAGCGCCCTACAAGCAACTGATTGTTTGGAACCCAGCAGAAAAAGAAATAGTAGGCTCATACCGCTTTATGCGCTGTGGCGATGCTAAGATTAAGAAAGGTATTATACAATTGGCCACCACCGAACTATTTGAATTCAGCGGCAAATTTTTGAAAGAATATTTGCCCACCACCATCGAGCTGGGGCGTTCCTTTGTAACCCCGCAATACCAGCCCTCGGCCGAAAACCGCAAAGGCCTTT
>JABDCH010000140.1:0-1325 GCA_013288205.1 Bacteroidota bacterium
CGATTTTGTTGATACTTGGTTTAGGTATTGAATGTTATGCGCAACAGAAGGTCAGAATATCCCTAGTGAAATATGGACAGTCTGATGGGTTATCTAGCTACAATATACGACAAATTATCAAAGATCAAAATGGTTTTCTTTGGATCGCTTCACAGGATTGTTTAACCAGATTTGATGGTAAATTATTTATGTCGTACACTAAACAATCTTCACTGCAACGCCAGATATCCGATCCGGACGTACGCAAAATAATTGAAGATACCGCACACAAGCAGCTCTGGGTTTTACCCAATAGCGGACAATTGAATATTATCGATATTGCTAGCGGGGATGTAGTTAAAAATGTTCCCATTCCGCAAAATGCCAATGATGACTGGAATATCACGATGGCCCACTGTAGAAATTATTTATGGATAGGTTCTTTTCATGGTTTAAAAATACTGGACACTAAAAAATGGCAATTCATTGTTGCGCCCCAAATTAAATCTCCGATCAAAGGAATCACCTCCTCCTCTGAAGTTAATTGTATTGGAAGGGACAATTATAATAATGTATGGGTTTGCTATACCGGTTATGGTATTGTTATTTATAACGGAAGCAGTTTTAAAAAAATAACGGAAATTGCACTGAAAGACCTTAGGGATCATTTGGGAAGTCGCAATATCCGCATCAACGATTTTACGCTTGTAAACAATAATGAAAAAGGAGCGAGGTGGTAGCTGAACCAAAGGCAGCGGAGATTTTAAAGAATAGCGAACTGGCTGAATGCTTGCGAAAATGGCTGGGTAAAGAGAAAAAGGTGGCCGTTTTGTTAATGAGCAATTGTTGGATGATGAATTTGCATACCATGTATGCGCTTAAGGACACCGTTAAGTGCCTGGTAGCTCCGCAAGGAAGTATAGATGTCCCTGGCTATAATTTGAAAGATATTTTTAACCAAATAAATAAAGCTGATAGTATAAGGTTCAAAATAAATGACTTAGCAATTGTATGTGTCGAAACTTTCGATAATACCTACTCGAAAGCCAAAGCCATCATGCTCGACAGACAAGAGCCGGGAATACTCGAACAATTTAAAATATTTGCAGTCGATTTGAGCAAAACAACCGATGGGGAAAGTAGATGATCGGGCCGTTTTTTTTACCATTGAAAGAGAGAAGAATGGTTTCGGTAACCATATAGAAAAGTGCGAGCTGCTGGACCCCAACAAACTCTTAGCAAACGCAAACGATACTACAGTTTTACAAAAAGTTCAGCGACTGACTGCTGTGTTGAAACAAACGGAGGTTCAACCCGACGAAGAAGTTTTCCTGATTACCTGGGAC
>JABDCH010000140.1:1335-3343 GCA_013288205.1 Bacteroidota bacterium
AAGAGCCGGGAATACTCGAACAATTTAAAATATTTGCAGTCGATTTGAGCAAAACAACCGATGGGGAAAGTACACTTATGATGCAAATAGATGTTTTAAGAAAGTTGATAGATACGTTGTTAGCCCAGTTGTTGGCACGATATGCAGCCCAAATAGAAATTGAATATTTTCTGAAATATGTGCGTTCGGTTTGCTTTGACTTTAGCGGAGGCAAAGTTAAGTTGATAGACATTGTCAATTGGGTAATAAGCATTAGTTCAGCCAATCAACAATTTATCGGGCAAAATTTAAAACTGACAACAGATATATCCAGTGCTATTATTGATTTTAAAAAGGCTTTTTTGGATAATTCCGCCCTTTTGAAAAAATCGAGCGGAAAATATATATATATACCCCAAAATCCAAAAGCGGATTTTGCTACTATTGCTTTACCTCCAACAGGCAATAGTATTTTCTTTCCGATTGAATGCTGCCATCTCGGCCTAAGCGATCAGGATTATGCAAACCTTAAAGACAATGTATCGTCCGACAGATTATTGAAAGATTTGCCAAGTTGGCGAAAATTGCTAAAGTTTATCGATCCTGAAATTGACGCGGTCTTTGTCTGAACTATTCAATTATAAATAGGTTTCCCTGCCGACCTTTGTCCCCATCAGTAATCAAAGCGATATCACCCTTATTTGATCCCAGGACGATATTGTTATTTTGGTCTTGTGTTAGTGCGAGTTGCGATACCTCCACCGAATTGAAGTATTTGGCAGGATCATCCATCTGAAATACGGCTGAATCGAAGGTGCTGATATCGGAATTCGGGCCGCATGTGTTAAAGCCCTTAGCTAACTGAAAATTTAGTGTAATGATAACTGAGCCATCGTTGTGGATTACTACTGATGTGCCACTAGGGACGAAATTGAATTTTGAAGGTATTTCAATAGCAAACTCGTCCGGCCCTGTTTCGGTTTTGGCTAAGGGATCCATTGGTTTTTTGTCGATTTTTTGTTGCTTTGACATGGTCTTGATTTTTTATTGATTAAAAATTAATTATTGCTCTATTCATCATACAATTTACGGGCACACATTTGCTCTCCGCTTAAAAAGCCACCAAACCCGACTTTATCGCTTCCAGCGCCATCCCCGTGCGGCTTTTTACATTTAACTTTACAAACAACGCTTCACGGTAACCATCAATCGTTTTCTCGGACAGAAACATTTTTATGCAATTTCTTTATAAGTGAAATCGCTGCAGGCTAATTTTAAAAATGCTTTTTCACGGTCGGTCAGTTTAATTTCGTCTTCTCCCTGCTTCCTGAGCAGCCTTCGGTAATGTAAACTAAATGAATCGCTGTTGTAATAGCCTGTTTCCCGTACTTCTATTAAAGCCTTCTCCAGTTCCCTGGGATGCAGATCTTTCAGCAAATAGGCCGAACATCCCGCCCTTAACATGCTTAAAATAGAATGGTCATCCTCCTTCATCGATAAAGCCACCGTTTTTACTGAAGGATAGCCTGCAGCAATTTTGGCAACAGCGGTTGGGCCATCCATTGCCGGCATCTGTACGTCAATCAACAGGATGTCAGGCAGTGTTTTCAAGACGGCAAGCTGTTTCAGAAGCTCTTCACCGTTCAGGGCTTCAACCGTAACTTCAAAATCTTTAAATGAACTGATTAAATTAGATAACGACTTCAGAAATAACTGCTGATCATCGGCGATACCTATTGTTATTTTCATTGAAGTAAAGGTGACTAGATGGTTTAGGTTATATCAATATGTTATTGAGTATTCATTGATATAATGTTCTAATATCCAAATAAATATCCTTATTTCAAAGTGCTAACAAAGCTTTTTACTTATCTAAAAGCCGATACAATTTTAAACACTCTTGCTTTATCCTGATACCGGAAATTTCCGGTTTTATTATGGGGATTTTCCCTCTTTACCTACCCCTTACCGTCCATCTACCTTTACTTCAACAAAATTTAATAACTAATCCTTAAATACTTAAAGCAAT
>JABDCH010000141.1 GCA_013288205.1 Bacteroidota bacterium
ACCCCTTACCTCATGGCTCACATTCCCTTTCAGGTAAAGTATTTTGTCCTGGTGGCTGTTTTTAATTGCTCTCACAAGCAAAATATCGGAAAGAAGAACCTTTATTTTTTTCCTTCCATGCGATAAGTTGAATAAATAATAATTTCCTGGAAAATAAGAGCGTGGCAATTCAGGTTGTTGCACACTTAGCTTACCTGTACCACTTGGAATAACAGCCAACTTGTTATATTGAGCTTTCTCCATATGTGAATGTTTTCTTCCTACAACGAACTACCGAGAATGCTTCCTTCTAAAAAGCAATACAAAGTTTGCAAAATAAAAATGAGAAAAGCAAATTTTTATCTTAAGTTTTTATTACTTTATCTAAAAAATCTTCACATTCATATCAAAAACTTATCATCCTCCCAATCCCCGATAGTCCCAATAGCTATGGGGATTGGGATCATTGATTTTTTAATTTCCTGTCCGCTCGGATT
Source organism: Bacteroidota bacterium (assembly GCA_013288205.1). Classification (GTDB taxonomy): domain Bacteria; phylum Bacteroidota; class Bacteroidia; order JABEUT01; family JABEUT01; genus JABEUT01. The sequence continues at coordinate 477 of JABDCH010000141.1, forward strand.
TTGTGTGGCATTTGCTACGCATTTGGCTAATTGCAACTGGATATACCTGCCGTGTTGCATAAATAAATCAATTGAATACCAGAAATTTATAGCAAATAAGACACCTCATATTGTCGCCAAAAGTGTTGCAATTAGATGGAGAAAAAAATCACAAAAATGGTCCGGGCAATAAAAAGCTACAGGGCATAAACCCTACATTTATCCTTAATTACTTTCGTATGGTAGCACAAAAAAAGCCCCGAATTTTTCGGAGCCTTTTTTTATTTATTTCAGAGAACTTATTATTGTCCGCTGCTCGCGTTCTTTTGTATATCAGCTCTGATTTCCTCCATCGTCATCAGCTTATAACCGGAAGGAACAGTGAAGGTGTCATCCTTCAAAGATTGCTTATCTACTTTAGTAGCCGTTATGGAAACCTTAACACCTTGCTGGCTCATGGAATACTCTAAAGGAAATCCTTTTAATAATTTAAACGGACCACTTTTAGCAATTGGAGTAACAATATCTTCGGTATAATAAACCTCCGAAGTAATGGCCTGGCCTTGTGCATCGGTTGCAGTTATTTCTGCCTTGTGGCAAGTGTAACCTAATATTGTTTTAGTATCATCCATATACTTAATCATAGGATCTTTATCTGCTTTTTTGGTTGGGTCGTTTTTTACCTGGTACTTATTTCCCATAGCATCCAGCAAAACGATAGGCTCATCTGTAGTGCTGCGGTCAGAAAAAATGGTTTTAGATATCATACCATCTTGCAGGGTTTTAGTTTTACTTCCTTTCACATACTGTGTCATAGAACTACCTACAAAGGCAGCCATTTGAGGGTTATCAACGCTTATTGAGTAAGTTACTACTCCTTCAAAATTATCATTGCCAGGAGTCGCTCTGGGAGCAACGAATGCACTTACTGCAAATCCTATTGAAGCTAATGAAGCTATTACAACTAGTTTTTTCATATTGAGTTTGTTTTTTAGTGTTCGAAATTAATTATTTAACTTATATATTCAAATTTGGTGTAAGGAACCAGCACATCAGGTATGCGAATGCCTTTATCGTCCTGGTTATTTTCGAGCATAGAAGCAACTATCCGGGGCAATGCCAGGGCGCTTCCGTTAAGGGTATGCGCAAGCGCAGGTTTGTCTTTGTCTTTCTTGAAACGAAGCTTCATACGATTGCTTTGAAACGTTTCAAAGTTAGAAACCGAGCTAACCTCAAGCCAACGCTTTTGTGCACCGGAAAATACTTCCATGTCGTATGTCAAAGCAGATGCGAAGCTCATATCGCCTCCGCAAAGTTTTAATATGCGGAAAGGCAAATGTAAACTCCGTAACAAACCGGCAACATAATCACGCATTTCTTCCAAGGTCTTGTATGATTCTTCCGGCAAGCGTATTTGTACAATCTCTACTTTATCAAACTGGTGAAGACGGTTAAGGCCTCTTACATCCTTGCCATACGAACCTGCCTCTCTACGGAAACAGGGAGTATAACCGCAATTTTTTACGGGTAACGTTGCAGCATCCAACACCATATCACGATAAATATTGGTTATGGGTACTTCGGCAGTCGGAATAAGGTATAATTTATCTTCTGTCACAAAATACATTTGTCCTTCTTTATCGGGCAATTGCCCGGTACCGAAGCCCGAATCTTCGTTCACCAATATAGGAGGCTCTATTTCCATGTACCCGGCTTCATATGCTTTATCAAGAAAGAAATTGATAAGCGCCCGCTGCAATCGGGCCCCTTTACCTTTATATATGGGGAATCCTGCACCGGTTATTTTAACCCCGGTTTCAAAATCTATAAGGTCATATTTCTTTGCCAACTCCCAATGCGGCAAGGCGTTTTCTCCAAGTTCAGGTATAGCCCCTTCGGTATGAACAACTTCATTGTCTTCGGGAGTCTTTCCTTTAGGAACACTCGAATGGGGTGTATTGGGAAGCAACACAGCTTTAGACTGTAACTCTGTTTCCGTTGTTCTCATTTCTTCTTCCAGTACACTTATATCCAATTTCCATTTACCTGTATTGGCTTTCAGTTCATCGGCCTCTGCCCTTTTACCAGATTTATACAACTCCCCTATTTCCTTAGATGCCTTGTTTAATTGAGCAAGTATTGCATCAAGGCTTGTTTGGGTTGAACGGCGCTTTTCATCCATTGCCAATATTTCATCAACAATAGACTTTGCATCAAAATTTTTGACGGCAAGTCGGTCAACTACCTCTTTAGGGCTACGGCGTATATATGATAATTCAAGCATGAATAATATTTTTCCCCGCAAAGATAATAATTAGGTACGAGGAGGAAATTGAATACTGTTTTCTATTGACAATTACTGTTGATTGCCTACCGTCTCTTTTCTGGTAAAGCTGGCAATCCAAATAATTCTTGACCATCTGAACGTAACCGGAAAAAGAGCGAATACTAATGTTAGAATAATAAAAACCAATGTGAGCGAAGCGAAGTTCCACCAAAACATGTTTAATGTATATAATAATGTAATGAGTGCAGTCTGAAGTCCATAAGAGACATACATTGCGCCATAAAAGTACCCAACCTCCCGTTCAAACTTTAAATTACAATGGGGACAATGCTTGTTCATTCTTAACCCATTCTTAAAACTGTATGGATTGTTATTTTCAAATACCTGACCAACTTCGCATCTTGGACACTTATTAGTAAGTGTAGCATGTAGTATATCCCCAATTCTCATAAGGCTAATGATTAAATGATAAAGCCATTAATAACCTCGACAAAGGTAGGCAATAGTTACCTTATCAATTGC
>JABDCH010000142.1 GCA_013288205.1 Bacteroidota bacterium
GTATTATTAATCGATGAAATAGATGCAACGCTTTATCCGGCTGCTCAGAAAAATTTAGTCAGACTTATCTATAATAAAGCAACCGAATTAGATTTACAAGTTATTTTTACAACACATTCTTCAGATCTACTAAATTTTTTAGCATCAAGAGAGGGGGCATTCTTGAAGCATGGTACGAATTTTATTGGATTGACAAATGCCAATGGGCCTGTGGAAGTTAAGCAGGGATTTAACGAGTTAACCAAACTGCTTGCTGACCTAAATCATGAGGCTCTCAAGTCAATAAAGCCTAAAAAAATAAATGTCTATTTCGAAGATAAGGAAGCAGCATTATTTTATAATCAAATAACTTCTGGTTATTCTTTCAATTTTAATCTTGATTTTAAAGAATTAAGTTTGAGTTGTGGCACATATAAAACATTGCTTGAAAAGGGGTTCGAGGAGTTTAATAGGAGTATCATAGTGCTTGATGGAGATTTTAAGAATTCATTACTACCTGCCTTAACTAGAAACGTTGTTTTTCTACCAGGTACTGCGAGACCTGAAAACGTTATTCGTCAGTTCTTAGAATCACTTGATGAAACAGATATGTTTTGGAGAAACGATTCAAATTATACAAAGCGAGTATTTTTCCAAAAATTAATCGATATAAATGATGACAGAGAGAGTATGAAACGTTGGTTCAACAATCAATTACAATACTGGGGAGAAGAAGGAACACTGCTCTTCAATAGGTGGAAACAAGCAAATCAAAATGAGGTTGATTTGATTACTACTAAGACAAAAACGATTGTTGAATATATTCTTACCAATTATTACGAGATTTCCACTTATTGAAACCCATCACAGAAAATATAGTATCCTATTTTTATGTCGTAATAGATGCATAGCTCATTCTTTACGCCATCTCCTGCTGTACTTCTTTCACTTCAGGCACCATGCGGGTTAGCAGTTGCTCTACGGCTGACTTAAGAGTCATTTGGGAAGAAGGACATCCACTGCATGAACCACGCAATTGCAAGGTAACCACGCCATCTTTAAATGACCGGAATATTATTATTCCCCCATCATTTTCAACGATAGGTTTCACATATTGTTCAAGAGTATCGATTATCTTGCCTTCTAGATCATTTGCTGGTTCTGCATGAGTAACCTGGGTAGCACGGATGGCCTCCATGGTGGTTGTTTCAGGTGTCTTTTCGGCAGAAGTGCTAATGGTGTTCCATACTTTGCCGCCTGTCTCCAGATATTCTTTTATATAATCGCGCACATCAAAAACTACATCATCCCATTTGGCTTTTTCATTCTTCAGTATAGTAATGAAGTTTGAACTAATGAAAATACCTTTTACAAAAGGTAATTCGTACAGTTTTTGTGCCAATGGAGAAGGCGCAGCTTCTTCCTGTTTTAAAAATTCAAATTGAACACCCTCGGGTACCAGCATCCTGTCGGCCACATATTTCATGGCCATCGGATTGGGTGTCATTTCAGCGTATATGGATATTATCTTATTCTGTATCATAAAGGATTGCAAAGGTAGGCAATTCCACCTGTTTGGGCATATTCGCTGTTTATTTCCTATTTTTGAAATATGAATCTACCCTCACATCTCCTCGAACAGGCTGTAAATGAGTTTGCTAAATTGCCGGGCGTAGGAAAACGGACGGCCTTGCGCTATGTATTATACCTGCTAAAACAAGATAAGGCGGAACTTATGAAATGGTCAGAGACCATTGCCAAACTTTCGGAAGATATAAAATACTGTTCCATCTGCCATGCCATATCCGAAACGCCTGTTTGCGCTATATGTTCCAATACATCGCGCGATCACAGCACCATTTGCGTGGTGGAAGATATCCGCGACCTGATTGCATTAGAAAACACCTCCCAATATCATGGTGTGTATCATGTACTGGGTGGTATTATTTCTCCCATTAACGGAATCGGACCGATGGATTTGAATATAGACTCGTTAGTAAAACGTGTAGAAGAAACCCATACTAAAGAAGTGATTATGGCGTTACCATCTACTATGGAAGGCGACACAACCAACTTTTATTTATTCAAAAAGCTAAGTCCGTTTAATGTAATTACAAGCACCTTGTCAAGAGGCGTATCCATAGGCGACGAATTACAATATGCCGATGAAGTTACCCTTGGGCAATCCATTCTCCTGCGTGTTCCTTATGAATCCTCTGTCATAAAAAAATGATTCTTACAGAACAGTATACTATGCCTGTATTCTTCATTCTCCATTTACCATTTTCAATTTTCAATTGATGATGAAGTTATCCGTAATAATTATCAACTACAATGTAAAGCATTTCCTGGAGCAATGCCTTTATTCTGTGCGGAAAGCAGCCAAAAACCTGGCTGTTGAAGTATGGGTGGTCGACAATAATTCGGTAGACGGTTCCATTGAAATGCTGAAGGAAAAATTCCCGGAAGTAAAGCTGATAGAAAATAAAAAGAATGCAGGTTTTTCGGTAGCTAATAACCAGGCTATAAAACAAGCAACCGGAGAATATATTCTGTTGCTGAACCCCGATACCATTGTAGAAGAGGAAACTTTTACGAAAACCATCGCCTTTATGGACGAACACCCCGATGCGGGAGCTTTGGGCGTAAAAATGATTGATGGGAAAGGCCGTTTTCTCCCTGAATCGAAACGGGCATTGCCAACTCCTGAAGTAGCATTTTATAAAACATTTGGGTTTTCATTCTTATTCCCGAAATCAAAAAAATTTGGGAAATACCATCTAACCTATTTATCGCAGGACGAAACTAACCAAGTAGATATTCTATCGGGCGCCTTTATGCTCATTCGTAAAGCGGCGCTTGATAAAGTGGGGCTGTTGGATGAAACCTTTTTTATGTATGGCGAAGACATCGACATTTCATACCGCATCATCAAAGCGGGGTATCATAACTACTATTTTCCGCAGACACGCATTATACACTACAAAGGCGAAAGCACCAAGAAAAGCAGCGTAAACTATGTAATCGTATTCTATAATGCCATGCGCATATTTGCCGAAAAGCATTTCTCCCACAAAAATGCCCGGCTGTTTTCCTTCTTTATCAATATGGCTATTTTCTTTCGGGCATCTATAGCCATTCTGCACCGTTTTATAAGTAAGATGATTTTCCCGGTGGCTGATTTTATAACCATTTATGTGGGTTATTACGTTATCTCACTTTTTTATGCCAATTTAAAATTCTC
>JABDCH010000143.1 GCA_013288205.1 Bacteroidota bacterium
TATAATTATACTTTGTCTTTCTTCTTCCTGTCGAAGTCGATAACGATAGGAGTTGCAATGCAAATGGAAGAATAGGTTCCCACTACAATACCAACTAACAGTGCAAAGGCAAAACCTTTAATGGTTGTTCCTCCAAAGATGAATATGGCAAGTAACACGAAGAATATACTCATTGACGTATTAATGGTACGGCTTAAGGTTGCATTCAACGCATAATTGATAACCTCTGTTTTATTTTCTTCTCCTTTATCCATACTGCGTTTGTGCTTGCGGGTAAGATATTCGCGAATTCTATCGAACACTACAATGGTATCGTTCATAGAGTAACTCATTACTGTAAGGATAGCAGCTATAAAGTCCTGGTTTACTTCGAGCGAGAATGGCAGCACATTTTTAAACAATGTAAATACGGTCATAATCATCAATGCATCGTGGAATAGCGCTACCACAGCACCCAGCCCATATTGCCAGCCCCTGAACCGGATGAATATATAGATAAACATCAGCAAGCAGGCAAATAATACCGACCATATTGCTTTTGATTTAATATCCTGGGAAACGGATTCTCCCACCAATTCGGAACTCTCAATTATGTAATGGTTATGCATTGGAGCCAAACCTGCATTAAGCGCATCCTCAGCTTTACTTTCAGCATTTTTAGATGGATCATTGATGAGATATGCAGTAGTGATTTTCACCTGGGTATTTTCTCCATACGTTTGTACTTCAGGAGCTTCATTTCCAAATGCTTTAGTGAGGTTTTCGCGGAGGGTTTCAACTGACGGTGGATTATCAAAACGAACCACATAGTTTCTTCCGCCTTTAAAATCAACTCCCAGGTTGAAGCCACTGTGGATGTAAGAAACAAGCCCGGCTAAAAGTATACTTCCTGAAATGATGTAATACAAATACCTTCTTTTTACAAAATTGATATTAATATTCTTGAAAGCATTGCGGGTTATTACGGTATCAAACTTAATGTCCTTTCCTTTTGTAAGAGAACGTTCAAACATTAAACGGGTAAGGAATATAGCACAGAACAAGGATGATGGGATACCTATAATAAGTACGGTTGCAAATCCTTGAATAGGGCCTGTACCGAATATATACAGGATAATACCCAGAATGAAGGTAGTTATATTCGAGTCGAGCACAGATGAACGGGCATTTTTAAACCCGTCTTTCACCGCATTGGACAGGCTTTTACCCCCGGTTGCCAACTCTTCTCGTATACGTTCAAATATCAATATATTAGCATCTACCGACATGGCTACTGTCAACACGATACCGGCAATACCTGGTAAGGTTAAAACAGCTCCCAGGGAAGCAAGTATACCTAGTACAAAGAATACATTCATTAACATGGCTGCATCGGCAACACGGCCTGCCTGGTTATAGTAAAGGGCCATGAATACTAATACTAATAAAAGCGCTACCGCGAATGAAAGCAACCCGGAATTGATAGATTCCTTACCTAAGGTAGGACCTACCACGCTTTCTTCTACAATATGAGCTGGTGCAGGCAAACGTCCTGCCTTTAATATGTTTACAAGGTCATCCGCTTCTTCCGTAGAATAGTTCCCTGTAATTTGAGATATACCATTAGGGATTTCTGTTTCAACTACCGGTGCAGAATACACTACATTATCAAGCACAATGGCAATACATTCTCCTTTATGTTGTTTCGTAAGCATTCTCCATATTTGGGCTGCCTGCGGGGTCATGGTCATAGAGATGCTTGGAGCTCCGCCATTTGTTTGCTCAAATTCTTTTTTTGCATCAGCAATAATGTCTCCCGAAAGCGGAGATTGTCCGCCTTTCATGGTTTTGATGGCTACCAGTTCTAAATCGGAACCCTTTTTGTCTTTTGGTTTTTCCCATAAGAATTTAAGGTCGTTAGGAAAAATAGATCCCAGTTGAGGCATTCTCAAATAGGTACCAATTTTAGCTGTATCGGCAATGTTAGCAAATCCAACTTCAGCATTAGGGCCCTTAGGCGGGGTAGGTTGGTTTTGGGCATTACGTCCCTGAGCAGGGTGTAAAATAGAAAGCAAAGGATATTTTTTGATTTGTGCATTTCTTGAAGTATCCTTTTTATTAAGGGCAGCCAGGCTGTCTTCTTTCGCTTTCGCCATGGCTACAACCTTATCGGAATCTTTATGCAGAGAATCTTTGGTGTTGATAGTTGCTAACTTAGATTTTGCAGTATCAATAGTTTTTTTGGTGGTATCTTTTACTGCGCTTAATAAACCGGCCAAACGTTGGTCAGCTTGTATCAGTTTAGGATACATTTCTTCCGCAGAATAGGTAAGCCAGAATTCAAGATTAGCGCTTCCTTGTAAAAGTTTACGTACACGGTCTTTATCGCTTACGCCGGGTAAGCCGATTAAAATTCTTCCGGAACCGGGCAATACCTGGATGTCTGGTTGAGCTACACCAAATTTGTCAATACGGGAAGTAAGTGTTTGTTTTGCTGTACTGATAGCATCAGCTACACGGCTTTTTAAAATGGCTATAACCTGGTCGTTGGTGGAAGTGTAAGGAATAAGGTCCCTTAATTCCATGGTTTGGAAATAAGAGGCAAGTTTCCCATCCGGCTTTATTTGTTGGTAATCTTCACTAAATAAATCAATAAATTGTTTAGTAGATTTAAGATGTTGTTCTTCCGCTTCGCTAATAGCTTTATTAAAAGCAGGGTCATTATTATTGCCTGACATCTTTCTTATAATGTCACCTTCAGATATTTCAAGGGTAACACTCATACCACCTTTCAGGTCGAGCCCCAGGTTGATACTCTTCTCCTTGCATTGCTCGTAAGAGAATCCAAAAAGCGGATACACTACACTGTCTTTTATGCGTTTAAGAAAATTATCAGTGATTTGAAGCTGAACAGAATCAAGATAAAATCTTTCTTTTACAGCGCTGTCTTTCCCCGCTTTGTCAGCTGCTTTTTTAGCAGAGTCAACCACTGATTGCTGCGAAACATAGTCAGCAGCAAATTCCTTTGCTTCTTTTTCAGTTTTGGAAGAAAAATATGTGAAAGAAAAATAGTAAATACACGCTAAAGCTAATAATATAGCAAACAACCGAATAACACCTTTATTTTGCATTTTTTTTATTTAT
>JABDCH010000144.1 GCA_013288205.1 Bacteroidota bacterium
ACTATATGAGGGTAGCGACATACGCCGCAAGTTTGTAGACAGCATCCTGTCGCAAATAGATACCCACTACCTGAACGCATTGATAGAATATAATAAAGCATTGGTCAACCGCAATGCTATACTCAAACGGTTTAACGAAAGCCGTACCTGGGACGAAACCCTATTAGCCACATACGATGAGATATTAGTAAACAGGGGGAATATTATTTACCAAAAGCGACAAGACTTTACAGAAGAATTTTCACCGTTATTTTTAAATGCCTACAATGAAATTTCGGGTGAGCAGGAAAAAGCGCATATAGAATATTCATCTAAATTGATGGAAGGCGATTTTGCTATGCTGTTGACTCATGCACTACCCAAAGACCGTGTGTTAGCCTACACAACAACGGGCGTACATAAAGATGATTGGATATTTTGCATGGAAGGTAAATCGTTAAAGAAGTTTGCATCGCAGGGCCAACAAAAATCATTCATCATAGCATTGAAGATAGCCCAATACCGTTACCTGAAAAAGCATTATACATCGACGCCTATCCTGTTACTGGATGATATTTTTGACAAGCTGGATGAAACCCGTGTAAACTACCTGATTGATATGGTTTGCGCCGATGAGTTCGGACAAGTATTCATCACCGATACTGACCTATTACGAATGAAAGCGCTTCTGGAAAAGCGCGATAAAGACTATCGGCTTTTCCCTATTGCTAACGGAGTTATTAAAGAAACCGAAATCGTAGAGCCTGCATGACACGCAAAACAAATACTCAAAAATTAGGCGATGCTATAAAGGATGTAATGCGCCTGAATGGAATGGAAGAAAAAATTGATGAGCATACATTAATACGTTCCTGGGAAAAGACTGTGGGACCTTTAATATCGCGACACACTACCGAGATTTTTATTTCAGGTAAAAAGCTTTTTGTAAAAGTAGACTCCTCCCCGCTGAAACAGGAATTGCTTTATTCCCGCACCAAATTAATAGATGACCTAAACCAACAAGTGGGCAAAGTGGTTATTGAAGAGATTGTGTTGAAATAATTACTTAGCCACCACCCAGGCATCTTTAATAGAGCTTTTGCGTATGCTGTCTCTTTTAGCAGCAGCCACATCATGTGAGGAGAAGCTACCGTATCCAACCATATATAGGCCTCCGGGGTTTCTGCCTACAATAGATACTTGCACGTTCTGTTTATTGAATTGGCTTACGAGTTTTTCCGCATTTTCTTTTATGCTAAAACTGCCTACTATCACTGAGTATATAGAATTAGAGGCTGTAATGGGCACTGCTTTTACAGGAACAACCGGTACAGGTGCCGTTGGAGCAGGCGTGCTAACAGTGGCCGGAGGTAGACTTACAGACTCTTCGGCAACAGGTTTGGGTAGTTCCTTATATATAGATGGAGAAAATGCATATTGAGGCGCTTCCCTTTTTGCGAAGAAATCGAAACTGGAGAAACGCAAATTAGGCTGCTTGTCGAGCACAGTGAAGTAAAAAGCCGATGCTACCAAAACGGCTATTGTAGCAGCAACTGCATACGGCCTGAGTTTTTTCCGCTCACTATGGATGGAGATAACGTTGCCTTCATTACCTGCATTGGCAGATACCGGCAAATGATAGAATGCAGACAGCCCGTAGGAATCGGCCAGGTAATTCACTTTATTATCCTGCTGAAATAAAAGACTTCCCTTTTCATCCGTATAAAGCAAGCCTATGTTATCAAGTGGCAGTCGCTTATCTTTCTGAATATCTTCCTTAAATCGTTTTACTTCGCCGGCAATATATTTCAATGCCTCTGTATAAGACATTTTTAATTTGGCAGAAACATGATGAGCCAGCAACCCATCGTTGCGGGTTAAGCCTTTGTTAAATAAAATACGCTTGGCAGGAGGTTCAAAAAGGTGCTTTACCGGGTCAATTGCGGCAGGACCATAATTGCATACAAAGCCACCAAAATCGGGGACTATAACACAATCATGTTCAAATAATAAGTCGGATATATATTCCTCAATCTTCATGGGAAATTAGAGGAGTCAAAGATAATAAAAATCTTTAAGTACGTGTTAAAACAAGTTTAAAAATCACTCCTTATTTACATCTTGTTCTTCTACCTTATAATCACCATTTTGCGAAACAACGTTATATGCTTCCAATGAAGTTAATTTGGTATGCTTTACCCGGTACATTAATTTCACTATTGGGCGGTCATCCGGGTCGGTTGAATCTTTTACAGCAATACATTGCATCGATACTACATTGCCAAAAGCATCCTGCAACTCCTTATATTTAGCTATTCTTACACTTAACGATTCACCTGCATTAAACTCATCGGTATAATAAGCCGATGTTTCATCGTATTTATCACTGTCTATCTTCTGGATGAGCGATACCACCAATGCTTTTGCTTTAGTTTGATCCACATGACCACAGCCCCAGGTGGCTACACTTAAAATACATAAAACAACAGATAGCTTTTTCATAATAAAGAGGATCGATACAAAGTTAGTAAATTTATTTGGGTAAGAAAGAAGCCCATGTGATGATAAAAAATAAGGCTGCCTTGAGTTCAGGCAGCCCCTTTCAGCGCTTAATGTCAAAACTACACTACCACAAGACAAAGGCGCGAATAGCCAATTTAGTGCATTCCGAATGCTTTATTTTTTGTTTTCGATAAACTCAAATAAAATGCTACTCAACCATTCAAAAGCACGGTTCAAGAACCCGCGTTGAAAGGACGTTGGTTGTATTGAAATAAGGCATGAGTTATATAAGCCCCAATAGTCATAACTCATATTTCATAACTTATCACTGCTTTTTATTACCTTTGAGCCTTATGCGCATAGCCATTTATGGGAGACCTTCCCAAAGCAACCGTTGTGATGAAGCAAAACAGATATTCTCACAACTTAACCAATTGGGCATAGAATACACGGTACATCAAGCGTATTATAATTCCCTGAAAAAATTTGTTGAGTTCCCGGAAAAATGCACTACCTTTTCTACCGAACTGACTGAGAAATCAGTCGACTATTTAGTTAGCATTGGCGGCGACGGTACTTTTTTAGAAAGTTTGCCTTATATAGTAAAAGCCGGTATCCCTATCCTCGGAATTAATAC
>JABDCH010000145.1:0-531 GCA_013288205.1 Bacteroidota bacterium
ATCACTACTACCTTAGCGTGCTTTACTTTTATATTAATGATGGTTTATTCAGGGAAATCATACTGGTCACACACCTTATGGATGCCCGGTGTACCTGCCCTGGTAAAAATATTAATTCTGGGCCCTATCGAAACCTTGGGTATCATTTTAAAACCTTTCACACTTCTTATCCGGATATTTGCCAATATGTTGGCCGGTCACATTGTAGCTCTTGCATTCTTTAGCCTCATTTTTATCTTCGGGGGTTTGTGGGGCCACTTTGCTGGATATTTAACTTCCGTATTTTCAGTAGCGTTCACAGCCGGTATGCTTGCCCTCGACCTACTGGTATCGCTTATACAAGCTTATGTGTTTACCCTTCTTTCCGCAATATATTTTGGAATGGTAACTGCAGAAGATGAACATCACTAAACAATGGATTCTTTAACTCTAAATAATTAATAATTATGTTATCATCAGTTTTATTAGACGCAGCACTGGCGCAAACAATAATAGTATATGCCATGGCACCATTTTCTTCCAATGTGCGCA
>JABDCH010000145.1:541-3068 GCA_013288205.1 Bacteroidota bacterium
CTAATGGTCTCCAATCCATGGCCCGTCAGCCTGAAATTATGGCTGATTTGCGTACAAACATGATTCTTGCCATCGCCTTTATTGAAGGTACTTCCTTCTTTGGTATGGTAATCGGATTGTTGGTATTGCTTATCAAGTAATTGCTATTTGAACTCCGGAGACATCAACGGTTGGTTGGTCTCCGGGGCTCTTTTTAAATTAAAAATGAAGAATTAAAAATGAACCCTCAAAGGTCATAACTCATAACTAATAATTCATAACTCAAAATGGATCTTATACTTCCTTCCGTTGGACTAATATTCTGGATGACAATCACCTTCCTGATTGTATTCTTTTTGCTTCGCAAGATGGCGTGGAAACCTATTCTCGGAGCATTGAAAGACAGAGAAAAATCTATCCAAGAAGCTCTTGATTCTGCTCAAAAGGCAAAAGAAGAAATGGCTGCCCTGCAAGCTAGCAATGAAGCCATTTTGATGGAAGCCCGCAATGAAAGAGATAAACTTTTAAAAGAAGCGAGAGATACGAAGGAAAACATTATTTCAGAAGCTAAGACAGGTGCGCAAAAAGAGGCTGATAAGATTATGCAAAGCGCAAGAGAAAGCATTCAAAGTGAAAAAACGGCTGCTATGGATGAATTAAAGAACCAGGTGGCAAAACTTTCCATTGAAATTGCAGAAAAAATTATCCGTACTGAACTTTCCTCTGATGAAAAGCAAAAAGCACTCGTTAACACGATGCTTAATGAAGTTAGTGTAAATTAATAAGTAAGGTATAAACGATATAATTAACTGATAAATGGCTAATTCAACAATAGCATACCGTTACGCCAAGTCACTCCTTGAGCTTGCCACCGAAAGAAACCAGGTGGACGAAGTATATGCCGATATGAACAAATTGTTGAAGTATTGCCAGTTGGTACATGATTTTAGTCTCTTTCTCCAAAGCCCTTTGATTAAGACCGATAAGAAAATCAGCACGTTTAAAACGTTATTAAAAGGAGAAGTAACAGATACTACAGATAAATTCATCATACTTCTCGCCAAAAATAAAAGAGAATCTTACCTCGAAAAAGTGGCCCAGGAGTTTGTAGACCTCTACAAAATAAAGATGAAAATCAGCACGGTTATTATTACTTCGGCAGTGAAGCTTGACGAAGCAACCCGCGAAAGATTACTGAAGATACTTACTACTATTCTGAAGAACCGCATCGAGCTACAAGAGAAAATAGACCCGAAAATAATTGGCGGGTTTGTGCTAACCGTTGGAAGCCGCCAGGCCGATATGAGTGTTCTCAGACAACTAAAACAACTGAATAAAAATTTTAATCAATCATATATATTGAATTGATAATGTTGAATTGTAAATTGTTAATTGTTAATTATTAATTATTAATTGTTAATTATAAAAGTATCATGGCTGAAATAAAACCGGCAGAAGTTTCTGCTATATTACGCGAACAGTTATCAGGGTTTAAAACCGAAACCCAATTGGAAGAAATTGGTACTGTCCTCCAAATTGGTGATGGTATTGCTCGTGTGTTTGGATTGAACAGTGTTCAGGCCGGGGAACTTGTAGAATTTGAAAACGGATTGAAAGGTATTGCTCTCAACCTGGAAGAAGATAACGTAGGGTTGGTATTACTTGGCCCTATTGACAATATTAAAGAAGGTGCAACTGTAAAACGTACCGGAAGAATCGCTTCTATTAAAGCAGGCGAAGGTTTGTTAGGCCGTGTGGTAGATGCGCTTGGTAATCCTATTGATGGTAAAGGCCCTATTACTGGCGAATTGTATGATATGCCAATGGAACGTAAAGCTCCCGGTGTAATTTACAGGCAGCCGGTAACCGAACCGCTCCAAACAGGTATCAAACCTATTGATGCTATGATTCCAATTGGTCGCGGACAACGTGAGTTGATTATTGGTGACAGGCAAACAGGTAAAACAGCTATTGCTATCGACACCATTATCAATCAAAAAGAATTTTACGAAAAGGGACAACCTGTATTTTGTATATATGTAGCCGTAGGACAAAAAAGTTCTACCGTTGCTAACGTATTGCGCACATTGGAAGAAAATGGTGCCATGGCATATACTATTATTGTTTGCGCCAGTGCTGCTGACCCTGCTCCAATGCAATTCTTTGCTCCGCTTTCAGGCGCTGCTATGGGCGAGTTTTTCCGCGATACAGGCAGAGCTGCTCTGATTATTTATGATGATTTATCGAAACAAGCGGTAGCTTACCGTGAAGTTTCCCTTCTTCTCCGTCGCCCTCCGGGACGTGAAGCATATCCTGGTGACGTGTTTTATTTACACTCCCGTTTATTGGAAAGAGCAGCAAAAATTAATGCTGATCAATCGGTTGCCAGCAATATGAACGATCTTCCGCCATCCATCAAGCATTTGGTAAAGGGTGGAGGTTCGCTTACTGCACTTCCTATTATCGAAACACAAGCGGGTGACGTATCAGCGTATATTCCTACTAACGTTATCTCTATCACAGACGGACAAATATTTTTAGAAAGTAA
>JABDCH010000146.1 GCA_013288205.1 Bacteroidota bacterium
ATTCATTCCATCTTTCAATCCCAATTTTTTGAATAGTGGTGTTGGTGAATATGCTCCTGCCATAATACAGCTATTGGCTATCAGCTGTTAGCTAATAGCTATTTATAACTCCTCTGTGCCAAATGAACCGTATCAAATGTAAGCGGTTCTTTGTTCAGTTGAGCTGGGGCATCATCACCTTTATATTCCCAGGCACCTACGTAAGCAAAGTTTGCATCATCACGCATGGCTTCACCTTCAGGTGTTTGATATTCTTCCCGGAAGTGGCCTCCGCATGATTCATTGCGATGCAATGCATCATCTACAAGTAGTTCACCCATTTCTAAAAAGTCGGCAACGCGGCCTGCTTTTTCGAGGTCAGGATTCAGTTCATCTTTTCTGCCTAATACGCGAACATCTTTCCAGAATTCTTCTCGCAGTGCTTTAATTTCAGCTTTCGCTTCTTTCAAGCCTTGTGCATTACGGGCCATGCCGCACTTGTTCCACATAATTTTACCCAATGCTTTATGGAAATGCTCTACCGATGTCTTTCCATTTACTGACATCAGGCGGTCGATGCGGTCGTTCACTGCTTTTTCAGCTTCTGCAAAAGCAGCGTGGTCGGTTGGTATAGGTTTGGTTGCTATTTCTGTAGCTAAATAATCGCCAATAGTATATGGGAGAACAAAGTAACCGTCTGCTAAGCCTTGCATCAATGCAGATGCACCCAAACGGTTGGCTCCATGGTCGGAGAAATTACATTCGCCGATTGCGTAAAGCCCCTTAACAGTGGTCATCAGGTTATAATCAACCCAAATGCCACCCATCGTATAGTGGATAGCAGGATAAATACGCATCGGTACTTTATATGGATTTTCGCCTGTTATCTTTTCATACATTTCGAACAGGTTACCATATTTTTCGCTCACCACACTTTCGCCTACCCTTTTTATAACATCTGCAAAATCGAGGTAAGCAGCTTGTTTGGAACCACCTACTCCATATCCTGCATCGCATCTTTCTTTAATAGCCCTCGATGCAATATCGCGTGGCACCAGGTTACCAAAAGCCGGGTAGCGTCTTTCGAGGAAATAATCTCTTTCTTCTTGTGGAATATCCTGTGGTTTGCGTGGATCATCTTTCTTTAAAGGAACCCAAACCCTTCCATCATTCCGCAATGATTCTGACATCAAAGTTAGCTTCGATTGATGGTCTCCTGAAATAGGAATGCAAGTCGGGTGAATTTGTGTAAAGCAAGGATTAGCAAAGAAAGCGCCTTTTTTATACGATTTCCAATTCGCCGTAACATTGCAACCCATAGCATTTGTAGACAGATAGAATACATTACCGTATCCTCCGGTAGCCAATACTACAGCATGACCAAAATGTCTTTCTAATTTACCTGTAACCAAATCGCGTGCGATAATTCCACGTGCTTTGCCGTCAATCATAACCAGTTCCAGCATTTCGTGGCGGGTATACATGGTGACTTGCTTTTTAGCAATTTGCCTATTGAGTGCGCTGTAGGCGCCTAATAAAAGTTGTTGTCCAGTTTGTCCACGTGCATAAAACGTACGCGATACTTGCACCCCGCCAAAAGAGCGGGTATCTAATAAGCCTCCATATTCACGGGCAAAAGGAACACCTTGTGCCACACATTGGTCAATAATATTGGCACTTACTTCGGCCAGGCGATATACATTAGCTTCCCGGGAACGAAAGTCGCCACCCTTCACTGTATCATAAAAAAGACGGTAGGTACTGTCGCCATCGTTGGCATAGTTTTTAGCCGCATTGATACCGCCTTGTGCAGCAATGCTGTGCGCACGACGTGGGCTATCCTGGAAACAAAATACTTTTACTTTATAGCCTAATTCAGCCAGGGAAGCAGCAGCAGAAGCCCCTGCCAGGCCTGAACCTACTACAATAACTTCAAGATGCCTTTTATTAGTGGGGTTTACCAGCTTAACGGTGGAACGGTACTGTTTCCATTTGTCCTTAATTTCTCCGGGAGGAATTTTAGAATCTAATGCCATAATGCTACTAAATTTATATCGTTAAACTGTTGGAATGGAGTTTCCTGCAATGCCAAAATAAAATAAAATGGGAAATGATATGAAGCCAAGCCACATAAGCCATGCAAATCCGGTTCCTACAGCCTTCCAAACAGGGGTGTATTTTTTGTTGTTCAAACCCAGAGTGTGGAATGCAGAGCGGAATCCATGACTTAAGTGAAAAAATAAAAAGGTAACACCAATTACATACAATCCCGCATACAAGGGATTTTGAAAACCCGCTAAGCAAAGAAAGCTTGAAACTGGTACTTACCGAACCCAAAAATGCACTCATCAAACAATATAACAAGTTGTTTAGGTTAGATGGCGTTAAGCTGATTTGGGATAAACCTGTTTTCGACCTGGTAGTGGAAAAAGCTATTGAGTATAAGCTTGGTGCAAGAGGGTTCAGATAAGTAATAACGGGTATACGGCCAATCAATTCGGGTATCAGCCCAAAACTTTTTAAATCTTCAGGAGAGATATATTGCAATAGATTATTACGGTCAATATCTTCCTGTTCGGTCGGGTTCACATAACCCATAGCGTGCGATTGTACGCGGCGGGCAATCTTTTTATCAATGCCGCTGAATGCACCTCCGCAGATAAATAAGATATCCTTGGTGTTTACTGAAATCATCTTTTGTTCAGGGTGCTTGCGGCCTCCCTGTGGCGGAACATTAACGGTCGCGCCTTCCAGCATTTTGAGCAATGCCTGCTGAACACCTTCTCCACCCACATCCCGGGTAATAGAAGGGCTATCCCCTTCTTTACGGGCTATCTTATCTATTTCGTCGATAAATACAATTCCTTTTTCGGCGGCTGTCACGTCGTAGTTAGCTACCTGCAATAAACGTACCAATACGTTTTCTACATCCTCACCTACATATCCCGCTTCGGTAAATGCAGTAGCATCGGCAATGCAGAAGGGTACATTTAATATCTTGGCAATAGTTTGCGCTAACAAAGTCTTGCCGGTTCCTGTTTCACCTACCAGTACAATGTTTGAT
>JABDCH010000147.1:0-445 GCA_013288205.1 Bacteroidota bacterium
GCTACTACTGTGCTTTGACTTGCTGCTGTCCAGCTATATTTATAAGGGGCCGTTCCTCCAGCAGGAACTGCCGTAGCGCTGCCTGTAGCAGCCCCGTTACACGCTACGTTGACGACGGTAGTAGTAGCAGTTAATACCTGAGGTTGCGTGATAGTGGCTGTGGCCGAAGCACTGCACCCGTTGATATCGGTTACCGTAAAAGTATATACTCCTGCAAGCTGGTTATTAATAGTGGTGGTGGTTTGTCCGCCGGACCATATATACGTATAAGGGGTACTTCCGCCAGTAACGCTCATGCTTGTAGCGCCTATCTGATCGCCATTGCATTTTTCGTTCGTGGTAAGGGTATCTCTTGGTTTAAGAGGCAGACCGCTGGAGTCAATCTTAAATATAATAGTTGTATCCAAAACTGGGCAACTGGCATCGTTAACAACACAGGTATAGC
>JABDCH010000147.1:455-2981 GCA_013288205.1 Bacteroidota bacterium
CCTGCGCAGAGGTTTGATGCAACAGAATCAAGGCTTACATTCGGAGTCCAGTTATACTTATATGGCCGGCTTCCTCCTGTTGCCGACACGTTAGCTATTCCATTACAAAGACCACAAGTAGTATTCGTTTGGCTTGAAGTAGCTGCCAGGTGGCCAACACCACAGGGGCCGTTACTAAGGGTAGGTGGAATAATTACCATTACAATGGTTAACCCGCCACATCCATTATTGGGAGGGGATGAATTAGTTGCTATAACCGAATAAGTAGCCGCGCACGGGGCCGGTTCATAGGCTTGTCCTGCATCAATGCCGTTCTCGGTATGGGTATTTCCTAAAAATGTTGCACCTATCCATGAAATAGGCCAGGTAATAGTGGTTCCTTCATTAATTTCAGCCGAACAATAGATAGCTGAATTAGGTTTTGTAGTGGTTATATTATCGGTAATGCTTCCGCCCGTAGTACATACGATGGTATTTATGTTAGAAGTAAGACTGGCAACGGTAAGAGGCGTTAATCCGCCTACACAATAAAATGCCGCTGCAAAATTGTTGTAATATCCGGAGTTGTATCCCGCCGTAGCGCATACAATGGTATGGGTTCCGGCTAAGGGAGCCGAATACGCATATACATCGGCCGTACCTGAATTACCATTGGTGGCATTGTTAATGTATGTGGCCTTATTACCATCTACTGTAACAGGGCCTAAACCGGGACCGTTCCAGCCGTTATAGGAAATCATAATCAGCTCATTGGGGTTGGCTGTAGCAATATTAAATGTGGTGTTGCCAAACAAAGGGAACCCTGTTGCACCCGCAACTGCAAAGGTATCTAAGGTAACTACCCCATAACATTGGGCTTTTAAAAGGCCATTGCTTCCCAGTAAGAAAATAACGACTAACAGTGATAATAATCTTTTCTTCATGACGAAAGAAGATATTGATTTTCGATTTTGAATTGCAAATTTACTAAAAAAACTCATAAAAATGTATAATACAGGATGTTCATTTTGGGATACTTATTCACTTATACAATATCCTCTACTTTCTATAACGAACCCTGCGGTGGAAATGTTGGGTGGGCTAAAGAAAAAACGGCTATTGCTTGACTATTTTTCCTTCTCCTATTAATGCTCCGCCAGTTGAAATTACCCTATAAAGATAAACTCCGTTAGGTTGAGAAGAAAGATCAATTTGATAATTTGATTCCCGATAGCTATCGGGATTGGCAAGTCGATAATTGGAATACACTTTCTCTCCCAGTACGTTATAAACTGTCAACTGTCCACTGACAACTGACGACTGGATTGTGAACACTCCATTGCTGGGATTGGGATATACATTTATGGAATTGGAAGTTGCAGGCATATTATTAACTCCCAAATCTGCATAGGTAAACTTGAAAACAACCCCATATCTATTGGATGTTCCTCCATAAGATGTTGTGCCATATAGTACATTGCCCGAAGATATTAATGCCATATTCCAAGGTGCTGCACCATCTGTCCCATCAAAATCAAAGAGGTCCGTATAGTTACTGCCATTAGCACCTATGGAAAAAATACAGTCACCATGATAAGTGCCTCCTCTAAATGTGGTTCCATACAAAACATTTCCTGAAAGCATTAATCCACTCTGGGGTATTCCACTACTTTTATTATTGAAATCAAACAAGTCAGTATATCCACTTCCATTGGTATCAATAGAAAAGATGCAGCCGCTGTCGTGCGCCCCGCCTTCGGTTACCGTTCCATATAAAGTACTACCCGACAATACTAAAGAGGTAGCATAAGGTCTTTTACCGTTTGCCTCATTAAAATCAAATAAGTCTTTATATTTATTCCCATTGGTATCAATAGAAAAAACGCAGCCACTGTCATTTGCGCCTCCATATTGTGTCATTCCATATAACACACCTGATGAGTAGGCTAATGGGCCTCCTACCGGAAATTCTCCATTTTTACCATTGAAATCAAGCAAATCCTTAAAACCTTTTCCATTGGTATCGATACAGAAAACCATTCCCTTATCATTACTGTATTTTCCTCCATAAATTGTTGTGCCGTATAATTTACCTCCTGAAAAAGTTAATGCGCCATTGGGCCACGATCCCTGAGAATTGATTCCATTAAAAGTAAACAGCACCTTGAAGCCCTTGCCATTTGTATCAATAGAGAAAATAGTATTCTCCGATGTTGCGCCAAATAATTTATTTCCTAAAAGGATTACTGATCCTTGGGGATTGCCACCATTTGCAGTGTCAAAATCGAACAAGTCTTTATAATAGCTGCCATCTGTATTTACAGAGAAAATATTACCAACGCCTTTTGCTCCTCCCAATTGCGTCGTCCCATATAATTTATTTCCCGAAAGGGCTAATGTACCAGATGGATTGGCGCCGTCGGCACCATTAAAGTTATGCAAAACTGCATACTGTGCATTCCCTACACCTATGCCCAAACAAAAAAATACAGTGATAAAAAATGTAAGTTTTTTCATTATCTTTTACTTTAATCAATAGCTTTTGAG
>JABDCH010000148.1 GCA_013288205.1 Bacteroidota bacterium
TTTGCAGCATGGAATTTACCGCTCATCAAATAGCGCAGTTAATCAATGGGAAGGTTGAGGGTGATGGCTCTGTTAAAGTAAGCAAATTAGCTAAGATTGAAGAAGCTACGCAAGGTTCGCTTACGTTTCTGTCGCATCCCAAATATTTACCGTTCCTTAAAACTACGGGCGCATCTATAATTATAATAAGTGATGGAATAACGGACGAAAAGCCGGAAACAGCTACCCTTATTAAAGTAAAGGACTCGCGCCAGGCGTTTAGTATATTGATGGAAGCCTACCATAGTCAGCAATTTGCTAAAACAGGAATTGAGGAATATGCCCATGTATCGCCTAAAGCCACGTTGGCAAAAGACGTTTATATAGGTTCATTTACCTACATAGGCGAAGGCACTAATATTGCTGAAGGAGTGCGCATATATCCCAATGTTTATATAGCTGAAAATTGCATCATCGGGAAGAATTGCATTCTTTATTCAGGCGTTAAAATATACAACGATTCGGTAATTGGAGATAACTGCACCTTTCATTCGGGCGTAGTTATAGGCTCCGATGGCTTCGGATTTGTACCCAATGATGAAAACAACTATCGCAAAATGCCGCAGGTAGGCAATGTGATTATTGGGAACCATGTGGAAATTGGCTCTAACACCACTATCGACCGGGCTACTATGGGTTCTACTATTGTACACAAAGGTGTGAAGCTGGATAACCTTATTCAAATAGGCCATAATGTGGAAATTGGAGAAAATACGGTAATTGCAGCCCAAACAGGTGTGGCCGGGTCTTCCAAAATAGGCCGCGACTGCATGATTGGAGGCCAGGTTGGCATTGCTGGCCATTTAACCATTGGTAACCGGGTTAAAATAGCCGCCCAATCAGGCGTAGGTTCTAATGTGCCTGACGACACCGCGGTACAAGGCTCTCCCTCCTTCGACCACTTTGATTATAAAAAGGCTTATGTCATTTTCAGAAAACTACCCGAACTAAGCCAACGCATACAAGAACTGGAATCGAAAATAGAAAGCCTTACAATTTCCAAGTAAAGTTCCGATAAAAAAAACTATTATTGCACCGTTAAAAAAAGCCAATAGCTAATAGCTATCAGCTAATAGCCTTAAACATGAGTGAAAAACAACGCACTATTAAGAATCCGGTAAGCCTTAAAGGAAAGGGACTCCATACCGGAATCGAATCTACTGTAACTTTTAAACCTGCCCCGGCTAACCACTGGTATAAGTTTAAACGCATTGACTTACCGGGAGAACCTATCATCGATGCGGACGTAGATAACGTAACCGACACAGAACGTGGCACTACCCTTGAAAAAAATGGGGCTAAAATAGCTACTACCGAACACCTGTTGGCCGCCCTTGTAGGCTTGGAAATCGACAATTGCCTGATTGAAGTGAATGGCCCTGAAATACCTATTATGAATGGTAGTTCAATGCCTTTTGTAGAAGCATTGGAAAAAGCCGGAATAGAAGAACAAGACGCTACCAGGGTATATTTTGAACTGAAAGATAACCTTACCTATGAAGACCCGAACGGCCATATTGAAATGCTTGCCGTTCCACAGGAAACCTTCAGACTTACGGTGATGGTTGATTATAACTCCCCTATCCTTGGTACCCAACACGCTACTATCTATAATGTCCAACAGTTTAAAGAAGAAGTAGCAGCTTGTCGCACTTTTGTATTTTTACATGAATTAGAATTGCTGCTCAAGCACAACCTGATTAAAGGTGGTGACTTTGACAATGCCATTGTATTAGTCGACAGGGAGGTACCCAAGGAAACTATGGAATATTTGGCTAAAGTGTTCCATAAGAAGAGTAGCGAAATAGAAGTTAAATATCCCGGGATACTCAATAATACCAAACTCAACTTTTACAACGAACCTGCCCGCCATAAGTTATTGGATATGGTAGGTGACCTTGCATTGGTTGGAATGCCTATAAAAGCGCATATATTGGCAGCCCGCCCCGGACATTCGGGTAATGTGGCATTTGCTAAAAAATTAAAAGAAGCTGCTAAAAAAGACCGCTTCAAAAAAGGATTGAAGTATAACCCGAATGGTACACCCATTATCGGGATTACTGAAATAATGAATCTGCTGCCACACCGTCCTCCTTTCCTATTGGTAGATAAGATACTTGAACTAAGCAGCACCCATGTGGTTGGTGTGAAAAATGTGACTATGAACGAAGATTTCTTTCGTGGGCACTTCCCCGGAAACCCCATTATGCCGGGTGTGTTACAAATAGAAGCTATGGCTCAAACGGGAGGAATACTGGCCCTTAAAACCGTTCCTGATCCTGAAAACTATCTTACCTTTTTTATGAAGATAGATAACGTACGATTCCGCAATCAGGTAGTACCAGGCGATACCCTTGTATTTCACCTGGAATTGATGGAAGCCGTACGACGCGGTATATTCCACATGAAAGGTACGGCTTATGTAGGCGACAAAATTGCTACAGAAGCAGAAATGATGGCACAAATAGTGCGAGTAAAAGAACCCAATGGAGCTTCTATTGATAAAAAATCTGAAAAAGTAAAGCAGAATTGAAGGAGATGATATCCCCACTTGCACAAATACATTGAAGCCTTTGTTGTTATTCATGATAACGTTAAAATAGGTGCCGGTACGCATATTCAAAGCCATGCAGTTATTATGCCCGGGGCACGTATTGGTAAAAATTGCAGCATCTTTCCCGGGGCTGTTATCAGTGCCGTGCCGCAAGATTTAAAATTTGCAGGAGAAGATACCACCACTGAAATAGGCGATAATACCGTTATCCGTGAATATTGTACCATACACCGCGGTACTAAAGAAAACTGGAAAACCGTGATTGGCAGCAATTGCCTTATCATGAATTACGTGCACATAGCCCACGACTGTGTTATTGGCAACCATGTAATCCTTTCAGGATACAGC
>JABDCH010000149.1 GCA_013288205.1 Bacteroidota bacterium
CACCTATAACTTCTGGACGTTTTATTGGGATGGTTGGGTATACTAGCTCAACCCCTACAGGAAGAATTGATGATTGTCTTCAGTGCCCCAATTCTCCTGGTTGCAATGAAGCAGCTATAGACTACATACACCCTTTAAGAAGTATTGGGCACGGTGCTATTTATAAATTATCATTCAATGCAGCTTTTTCTAAAATGTATGGAAGTTTTCCAACCACTCCGGTAGTGAAAATTCATTTTGTATCAGCGGATGTTACTTATTCTTCTGACGGTCAATGTATTGATAATTTTGATTGGATGACTTCAAACCCAGCTCTAGAATAT
The DNA here is from genome assembly GCA_013288205.1 of Bacteroidota bacterium. Lineage (GTDB taxonomy): Bacteria > Bacteroidota > Bacteroidia > JABEUT01 > JABEUT01 > JABEUT01. The sequence goes on from JABDCH010000149.1 coordinate 324, forward strand.
GATTTTGCATTAGATGATGCTAATCCATATCAATGGCAATCATTCTCAAAATATTTCCAAGTTCCCGAAGGCTATGATAATAAATTTTCGTGGATTGTTGTAGAAGGGTATTGTGGAAATCAATGGGGATATATATTTGTAGATAATGTTTCAGTTGAAGAATTCAATGATTGTGAGTGTTCATCTGAATTGGGCAGTCCTGTTGTAGATGGAACCATTCCCAATGCACTGGCTGAAGGAGATCCGTGGTATGTTACAATAGACAATACTACTTCCGCGCAATTTGAAGTATTCGACAGATGGGGCAATGTTGTGTATAATGTGAGTTTATTTGATGCCGGTGTTTTATGTAATTGTCCTTATTACAGTAATTTTGATTTGTTTTGGGATGGAACACACAATACAAATGTAACAGCCGCTAATTATAATACTGGTAGTTGGCTTCCAGTAGATGTTTATAGTTATATTTTAACATTGGGTAATTGTTATGGTCACAACAACTATACGGGAAGCATTACTATAACTGGAAACCTTGGGGGTAGTCCGCAATATATGTATCCAATACAAAGTTTTAATGTTGCCACTTGCTGCCCAACAAACGATGATTTTGAATCTGATGATTTTGGGGGCTTATTCCATGCAGATGTAAGTAATAATATTACTATGGGGGAGACTGGTGCTATATCATTCGATCCGGGTTGCAATGCAGGGTTTTATGCGGGAAACTCTATTACGTTGGGACCCAAGGTAAGTATTCAGCCAGGTGCCGGATTTGTTCATCTTGTAACACAATCTTGTACCAATCAGTTTGCAATTGACTATAATGATGGAGGTGATAGACCAACTAGAAGAGATCCCTCCAACTTTAACAGGAATACTAAAACTATTAATATATCCGATACCTCTAATATAGGTGTATACCCTAATCCATCAACAGGATTATATAATGTAGTCTTCACTCAAACAAATGTGATTGACAAGACTATGCAACTAATAGTTACAGACATGTTTGGTAATGTCATATCCAATACAACGGTTAATAGCTTAAATACAACCATTAACTTGTCAGGAAAACCCTCTGGAGTATATACACTTAAGGTTATAACCGGAACTAATACATACTTTAAAAAACTTATCAAAGAATAAGTTTACATTTTTTAGTAGCCTGTTCTTATCTACTATAATAGGTATAAGCTATCACTCATCACTTTTAACTTACCCCCTACTTCTCCCCACTATTTTCTTAGGTTTGTAGATAAATTAATCTAAAAAAATAGAATTATGAGAAAAATAACATTTGCTATAGGGCTGGTGGCTCTCATGTCAGCAGGTTGTGGGAATAAAACCGACCAAAAGCGATTCGAAGTTACCACATGTCCTTTTACTGTAAATGGTACTACCTATGTATCGTTGCGTGAGTTAGATACTTTTACCGGTGACGTGTGGCTATATGTAGATATGCATAAGGACCAGGATAGCAATTGGACCTATTCAGGCAATCCTTCTAAATTGCATTTAAAGCGGCCGGAATAAGGAGTTAAGAGCTAAGAACTAAAAGCTAAGGGTACTAGGTATCTCAACTCTTAGTTCTTAGCTTTTACCTCTTAGCTGAACTTCATGATCCGCTCCAGCATGGGCATGTTAGCTACGCGTATTTCCTTGCCTTCGGTTTCAATTACTTTTTCAGCTTTCAAATCAGAAAGGGTGCGTATCAGCGATTCGGACGAGGTGCCCACCATGGCAGCCATATTATCGCGCGATATTTTTATGACTCCTTCGGGCTGCATTTTATGATGCAAGTTGAACAATACCGATGCGGTACGGGCTTTTACGGTATTATAGGCCAACCCCAACAGGCGTTCTTCTTTTTCGCTGATGTTGTTGGCAAGCATGCGTATAAAGCTGGCCGAAACATCCTGGTTGTAGGTAATGAGTGATATAAAGTCGGGTTGTGGAATAATAGCCAGTTCCACATCTTCCAGCGCGGTGGCCGAATCGGGATAAGGCTTGTTTTCGAGTGCAGAAAGATACCCGAAGAAATCGCCCTGGCTCAATATTTCCGAAACAAATTCTTTGCCATCGGCACTCATTCTCCAGGTTTTCACTTTCCCTTTAATCACCAGGTATACCGGACCTGGAAGCCCTCCTTCTTTATAAATATCGGCTCTTTTGCTATAAGTTTTCGCTACAAATTTCGACACATCGAGGTCGTGCATGTGAAACTGCTGGGCTTCGCTGATAAACTGCATAAGTCCATCCATATCGCGTGAATAGGTATGGCGTAAAAAACTATTTCTTTTCAGGCGGGCCTCTACAGCATTAATCAAATCTTCCTTATCAAAAGGCTTAGTAAGATAATCGTCGGCACCCAGGTTCATGCCCTTGCGTATCTCACTTTTTTCGGCTTTAGCCGTGAGAAAAATAAAAGGCACGCTACCCGTAGAAGGGTCTTCTTCCAACAGTTCAAGCACCTTGTACCCGTCAAAATCGGGCAACATAATGTCGCATATAATAAGGTCGGGGCGGTTGGTTTTGGCAAAGTTTACACCTTGTGTGGCCGTCGGGGCCTTTGTTACGGAGTAGTTAAAAAGCTCGAGCATTTCTGCAATGTT
>JABDCH010000150.1 GCA_013288205.1 Bacteroidota bacterium
ATTTCATTTAGCCTCTATGGAGGTGGCTAACAGGAATGGCAAGGCCCAAAGAGCAATCTCTGGTATCCGGGTGGTTGGATTGAAATCCAGAACTAATTATACGCCCGATGGCAAGGACTTGGGTATAGATTATGCGCACTATCTTCATAATCTGTCTGTATATCAGCAAGGTGGCAGTATAAAGGACCTGGTAATGATGCCGGGTATTGAAATGGCCAAACAGGTAGCCGATGAAACAGGTTTATTAGTAGCTACCGAAATAGTTTCGCCGCTTATCCAAGTTCCACTTTATGAACGTTTGCTTAAGAACAACGATATGTTGCTATGGAACCCTGCCGTATTGCAGATAGGATGGCACTTTATGGAAATGGCCCAGTTTATTACAAATACAAACTGGAAGCTGGGATTGAAAAACCCTAAATGGCAAGGCAAACAAAAATATGATGCTACCAGTCATACGGAGCTTTCATCGATGGAAAAAGCCTGGCTGGGACTTAGCAGTTATGTGGCTGGATTCAAAGAACGCATCGTTTTTATACACCGTGGAGTAAGTATTGCTGATAGTGGCATGTACCGCAATATGCCCTTGCATGAATCGGCAAAAAAAATTAAACAGATAACCGGAGCTAAAATATATTTTGACCCAAGCCATTCGTTCGGGCCTAAACTACGCGATAAGATTGTAGACGGTACAATCGATGCCATGAAAATGACTTTTGGGGAAGATGAATACCTCTACGACGGCATATTGATTGAAGCCGGAACATCGAGAACTGATTCTGAGCAACATATTACCCATGGTGAGTTACAAGATTTGGTGGATACGCTTGCCGAATTCAGAAACATTGCCGCACCTGCAGAAAAAACTACTCCCCGCCCGGCCGGCATGTAGTATATTCCCGCAACATTCATAAAGTTTGAAACAGATGATTTTTAACTTTATCTTTATCACGTTATGAATCCGATCAAGCTATCTTTCCCGGGTAAAAAAGTGGATGTACCCATCTACATTGGCGAGAACGTATTTGATAAAATACAATCGTTGGTTCATCTGAAAGATTATTCTTCGATATTAATTATGGTAGACGAAAATGTAGCTCATCACTGGTCTGACCGTATCAATAAAATAATTGGAGACGATATGCCCATTCTTATCATTGCCTCTGGCGAGAAAAACAAATCGCTTGCCACAGTAGAAAAAATATGGATGGTTCTCTCTCAAAAACAGTTTGACCGAAAATCACTTATCATCAATATAGGTGGAGGCATGGTGTGCGATATGGGCGCCTTTGCAGCAAGCACCTACATGCGGGGGGTAGATTTTATCCAAGTGCCCACTACCCTACTTGCCCAGGCCGATGCAGCCATTGGCGGAAAAACAGGTTTTAATTTAAATGGCTTGAAAAATATAATTGGCACTTTTTCTGCCCCGGTAGCCATCATCAGCGATACTTCATTCCTTTCAAGCCTTCCGACAAGAGAACTTAATTCCGGTTTTGCAGAAATAATTAAACACGCTCTTATTGCCAATGAAGAACTTTTTAACGGGCTGCTGAAAAAATTACCCCGTTCACCCAAAGAAATTGACAAAATGCTTTCCTTATCTACCCACATTAAATGCGGCATTGTAAAAAATGACCCTTATGAAAAAAAAGAGCGCAAAAAATTAAATTTTGGTCATACAGTAGGTCACGCTGTTGAAATGGTTTGTCAGAATTCCATTACTCCATTGCTACATGGGGAAGCTATTGCAATCGGGATGATTGCAGAAGCAAAAATGTCGGTACTATCAGGGCATTTTCCGAAAAAGAAATTCAAAAAATTAGAGGCCTTAATCAGCAAAGTTGGTTTACCGGTCACGGTGAATTCAAAATATAAAAAGGCGATCGCAGAGAAAATACTATTAGATAAAAAGAATGTAAAGCAGCAAGTAAAGTGGGTATTCCTGGAAGATATTGGCAACGTTAAAGTAGATGTGCACTTGCCTGCAAGTATTGTAGATAAAGGATTGAACTACATCCTGAAGTGAACAGACAAAAAAATACAGCCCGTATTTATCCTTTGACTCACCCTATCAAAGCAGCAATTACTGTCCCCGGATCCAAAAGTTATACAAACAGGGCACTTATTATTGCCTCATTAGCTAATGGTAAAAGTATTTTATCAGGCTGTTCCAATTCAAATGACAGTTTAAATTTAATTCAATCACTTCAACAGTTAGGAATAGATATAGTCTGCGATAAAAATGAAATTACCATTGCAGGGAATAATGGAAACTTCAAAGAATTTCATGACACAATAAACATAGGCGATGCCGGAACTGCCATGCGCTTTCTCACAGCTCTTTGTTGCCTTGTCCCCGGAGAAATTATATTGGAAGGTTCAGCAAGAATGCATGAAAGACCCATTAAAGGGTTGGTAGATGCACTATTGCAATTAGGCGCCAATATTGAATATATAGGCAAACATGGTTTTGCACCATTAAAAATCAAGGGTGGAAAACTTACCGGTAGAAAAGTAGAAATTGATGCAACATTAAGCAGCCAGTTTCTTTCTGCCTTGTTGATGATTGCGCCTATACTCGATTCTCCGTTGGAAATAGTATCAAATGGAGAGATTGCCTCGGCTCCTTATATAGATATGACAATTTCTACCATGCAACATTTTGGGGCATCGGTAAAAAAAGGAAAGAACAACTATATTGTAAATAGCACCTCCCACCTATCTGCCAATCATGCTATAGAAGGCGACGCTTCATCTGCATCTTATTTTTTTACGTTAGCAGCCATTACACAAAGCACCATACGAGTGAAT
>JABDCH010000151.1 GCA_013288205.1 Bacteroidota bacterium
GTATATTCCTCATTTACATATTTTCTTTTACCAGTTCGGGATAGGAGGACTTCCTAAGTTACTCGCCCCGCCGGAAAATGATTTCATTATAGAGTATCTAAAATACGTATTCGATTTTTCGCCATTTATTATGGCCTTTACCGGCTTCCTATTTTTATATGGAGTGGTGTACAGCATCCGCGAAAAAATAACCTCACCTAATTACCTGGTTATTTCCTTTTGCTGGTTTTTAATTCCTTTTTTAACCGGTTTCTTTTATTCACGATACGTTAGTCCGGTGCTCCAATATTCTGTATTGATATTCAGCTTCCCGTTTCTGCTTTTATTTTTATTCGGATGGTTACCCGAAATGCAAAGCAACATGAAAGTAATATTGGTTTTCGCTATTTGCCTGCTTGGTATTGATTCACTGATCGCAGAAAGAAAATATTATTCCATCTTTTATTCTTGCCGTTATGAACAAATAGTCCTTCAAAGTAATCATTTGAATAATTATATTACAACCGATAATTGTCTTTCACTCATTCAAAATGAGGCTGAATTACCGGAAAAGTATTACGCAAAGAAGGATAATGTAGACACAACTGCTTTTCACTTTATAGAGAATTCACCGAAAAAACAGCCCGTTATCCAGCTTATTGAACAAGAGCATAAACTCTATCTTTCATGGGGTACCGTGGCAAGCGGCGACCCTGTATACCTGGCTATCTTTCTACATTACTATCCTTACCTCGTAAAAGAAGGCGATTACTACGGAGGCACTTTCTATCTTTTTTCTTCTCTTCCTGGTAAAGGAGTTTCGCCATATATTTTTGAGTCTGTCAATACCTTCAGGCAAGATATTCCACATTGGCCCCCGGCAGACAAAACATTCCTGGTTGATTCAGTTTACGGTTCAAAAAGTCCTTCTTATAAAATGGATTCGCTGCATGAATGGGCACCTTCTTTTACCGATACCCTCAGTAAAATGGTAACGAATAACCATAATACCATTACTATTTCAGTTGGGATTTTACCGCTTGAAAACTTAAAAGATGTTTTTATTGTTTCCGAGCTTAAATCGCAGGATAAATCCATTTATTGGAATGCCACTCCAGTAAATGATTGTATGGTAGATTCGCTCCACCCTGTGTGGCAGAAAGCGTATCATGCAGTCAGGTTATCGGACATTGATCTTAACCACCCTAATATCGTAGCCAAAATCTATATTTGGAATAAAGCGAAAAAGAACTTTTACATGAATAATTTCAAGATAGAAACCATCCAGGATAATCCCGTATTATACGGCTTGTTTCAAAAGATAAATTAAATGGCCGCTTATTTACACATTGAAGCGGAAGTGCATCACATCGCCATCCTTCACTACATAATCTTTACCCTGAATCATTAGCTTTCCTGCATCGCGGCAAGCTGCTTCCGAACCATATTGTATATAGTCATCATATCCTATCACTTCCGCTTTTATAAATCCTTTTTCAAAATCGGTATGTATAACGCCGGCAGCCTGCGGTGCCTTGTCGCCTTTGTGAATGGTCCATGCACGCACCTCTACTTCACCTGCTGTAAAATAGGTTGAGAGGTTCAATAACTTATAAGCCGCTTTGATGAGTTTATTTACCCCGGGCTCATCCAAACCCATATCATCGAGGAATACCTTGCGGTCTTCGGCGCTTTCCAGTTGAGTTATTTCGGCCTCAATACCTGCATCAATTATCAGCACTTCGGCATTTTCATCTTTCACGGCTTCTTTAACTGCATCGGTATATTTATTTCCTTTCAGTGATGATTGGTCTACATTGCAGACATATAATACAGGCTTAATAGTGAGCAGGTGCAAATCGGCAACAGCCACCTTTTCTTCATCTGTCAAAACCACTGTACGAGCAGATCTTCCTTCCGAAAGGCATTTGAAATACATATTCAATATTTCGAACTCTTTCTTTGCGTCTTTATCCGTTCCTACTTTGGCAGCTTTTGAAACTCTTTGTAATCTCTTTTCAACGGTTTCAAAATCCTTTAATTGTAGCTCGGTGTCAATAATTTCCTTATCGCGGATAGGATTTACAGAGCCTTCTACGTGGATTACATTACCGTCTTCAAAACAGCGTAACACATGAATAATGGCATTGGTATCCCGAATATTTCCCAGAAACTGGTTACCCAATCCTTCGCCCTTGCTGGCACCTTTCACCAAGCCTGCTATATCTACAATTTCGATAGTAGCCGGAACTATTTTCTGGGGATTAACCAAGGCAGATAGCTTGGCAAGACGTTCATCGGGAACGCTGATAACCCCTATATTCGGTTCTATCGTACAAAACGGAAAATTTGCCGCTTGAGCCTTTGCATTGGAAAGGCAATTAAACAAGGTTGATTTGCCTACATTAGGCAGCCCTACTATACCACACTGTAATCCCACTTTTTAAAAATTTTTGCAAAAGTAAGGTATTAAATGAAGTTATGTGTGAAAAATGCGAGAGAACGCAGATGACACAGATGAATATGATTGTACAGATAAAATCATATATAATCTTATCGAATCCGCGTCATCTGCGTTCTATGCTCTATTATAAATGAACTTTCATAATTCCAATTTCCCTAACTTTGCGTCCCTAATCAGCTTATATCTTTTATGAAAGACGCATTCATCATTAATGGAGTCCGCACACCGGTTGGTAATTTCGGAGGAGCTTTATCTACTGTCCGCACCGACGACATAGCAGCCCTCGTATTAAAGAAACTTATTGAA
>JABDCH010000152.1 GCA_013288205.1 Bacteroidota bacterium
GCTTTGACAAGAAATATCTCCCTCCACTTGCCCCGAAGCGCCTATTACTAATTTTCCTTCTGTTTGAAGGGTTCCTTTTAAGGTTCCATCAATCCGGATATCGCTCGATGCTTTTATAGCGCCTTCTATATATGTGCCAGATTTTATCTGGTTAACCACATGGGCATCTTCTTGAATATTTTTTGCCATAGTTTTAGGGGTTAGGTTACACAAATATAATGCTTTTTCAATCCGTAATACTTGATTTTTGACAGGATTAAGTTAAATGCTGATAATCAGAGATTAGAATATGTTAAAAAGCATTTTTAGTCTGCGATAAACAGGAAATTACCAACAGTTTATTAACAAATCACATGGTATGTTAATAACTTCAATAGGTACACTTTTGAGTTTATGAATCAGCTTAACAATAGCTATATGCAATCTCAGTATATTGCATGCCTAAATAGATAATCGTAAAAAAGTATATTTGATTCAGAAACGCAAATGAAAAAGATCTTCTCTCTAAATATATTGGTTATAGCTTTGGTAGTGGCAGGGGTATATATTCTAATTAAGAAAGGAGAAAAGCTTCCTGTTAAGCCGGTACAAGTGGCGGCTCAAACAGTATTAGCTAAGAAAGATATTTCAAAAGTTGCCGTGCCTTTAAACGGAATATCACAGGTTTTTGGACAATTTGTCGAAAATGCCCGGCACCCGTTAAGTCTTCTATTATTACAGATCCTGGTAATTATCGCAGCATCGAGGATATTCAGCTTATTGCTCACATTTATTGGACAACCCAGCGTGGTGGGGGAAATATTGGCGGGCTTGTTTTTAGGCCCTTCTGCCATGGGGTTATTGTTTCCGGGCTTCTTTCATTTCATTTTTCCCGACAGTTCATTAGGCAATTTGCAGTTTTTGAGTCAAATAGGGTTGGCATTTTTTATGTTCATCATTGGGATGGAGCTTGATATTTCAGTAATAAGAAGTAAAGCCAGCGATGCATTGTTTGTATCTACAGTTAGTATTGCCATTCCGTTTTTGCTTGGGGTTTCATTGGCTTATTTTATTTACGATGTCTATGCCCCTTCGGGCGTAGGGTTTCTTGCCTTCTGCCTCTTTATAGGCATTTCTTTAAGTATAACCGCATTTCCCGTGCTTGCCCGCATATTACAGGAAAGAAATATGACCAAAACTCCTGTTGGGGTAATGGCCCTTATATGTGCGGCTACTAACGATGTTATTGGCTGGTGTATACTTGCGGCAGTTATTGCTATTGCTAAAGCCGGAGCTATAGCAAGCGCTTTATTCACAATTATTCTGGCCATAGTATTCGTAGTAGTTATGTTACGTATTATAAAACCATTGCTGGCAAAGGTTTTAAATAAAAGACTCGGTAATGAGGAGCCCGGAAAACTTACCGTTGCTTTTTCACTCCTTACGCTTTTATGTTCCGCATATATAGCTGAATTGATAGGTATTCATGCCCTTTTCGGGGCATTTATTGCCGGGGTTATTATGCCTCCCGACAGTAATTTTAAGGAAAAAATAACGGATAAACTGGAGGATGTAAGTGTGCTTATTTTGCTGCCGATATTTTTTGCGTTTACGGGGCTGCGTACCCAAATTGGCTTATTGAATGATAGCCGTGGGTGGGAGGTATTTGGCCTTGTTTTATTAGTAGCTGTGAGCGGAAAACTGGTCGGAAGCGCAATGGCTGCTAAGGTAGCGGGGCAAAGCTGGAAAAACTCGCTGATGATAGGTTCGTTAATGAATACGAGAGGGCTAATGGAGCTTATAGTGTTAAACATAGGATATGATTTAGGCATTTTATCCCCACAGATATTTGCTATGATGGTTTTGATGGCGCTTGCAACTACTTTTATGACCGGGCCTTGCCTCAATCTTATAGAATGGATAAGCAAGAAAAGATTTCTATCAAAGGATAAATATTCTCAAATATTGTAAATGATATGAAAAGCGAAAAGAAACGTTGCCAGTGGTGCATGAAAGACGAATTGTATATGGAGTACCACGATAAGGAGTGGGGTACTCCCCTGCATGATGATCAACAGTTGTTTGAATTCCTGGTGCTCGAGAGCTTCCAGGCAGGATTAAGCTGGTATACGGTATTGAAGAAAAGGGATAATTTCTGGAACGCCTTTGCCAATTTCGATGCTAAAAAAATAGCTAAGTTCGATCAAAAAAAAGTGGAAAGCCTTATGCAGGATGCGGGGATTATTCGCAATCGCCTTAAGATAGAAGCAGCCATTAATAATGCAAAGTTATTTTTACAAATTCAAAAAGAATTCGGCTCGTTTGATAAATATGTATGGGGATTTGTAGAAGGAAAACCTATTGTTAATAAGCGAAAGGGAATGGGCGATATTCCGGCTAAAACACCCTTGAGTGATGCTATGAGCAAGGATATGGGGAAACGAGGCTTTAAATTTCGGGGCTCTACCATTTGTTATGCCTTTATGCAAGCCGTGGGTATGGTGGATGACCATGCCGATGATTGCTGGAAAAAAACCAAGAAGAAAAGTTGAAAATA
>JABDCH010000153.1 GCA_013288205.1 Bacteroidota bacterium
GTATATACCTTTATGGTGCTGGTTGAGCTACCGGTACATCCGTTGGAATCTATTGCTGAAATAGTATATGTAGTCGTAACACTGGGTGTTGCCATAGGATTAGAACAATTGTAGCAACTAAGCCCCCGGTTAGGTGCCCACTTATATGTTTTAGCGCCGGAAACAGTTAGTTGGATAGTATCTCCCGTGCACATACTATCCTTTGCAGGTACCACTCTCACATCAGGAGAAGTAGGATTGACAAGGATAACACCAATTTCATATTTGCATCCCGAATTATCGGTTACAATACATACATAGGTGCCTGCCACTAACCCGGTATCAGTCTGATTAGTGGAACCATTGCTCCATTTATAGATATAAGGAGGTACTCCACCCGTAACATGGGCGGTAGCATTACCTTTTTTAAGTGCACAATCGGGATTGGTATCAGATATGGTAACACTGAAACCATTTTCACCTGTAATCGGTACAGTGGCAGTTTGCGTGCGGGGAGGGCAGGAGGCATCGGTCACGGTAACAGTATACACGCCGGGGCATAAGCCGGTATCAGTTTGATTGGTAGAACCATCACTCCATTTAAAAGCATAGGGCGATACCCCACAGTTTATATTTACAGTAGCGCTTCCATTGCAGGCTGAGCAGGAACTTGGCTTGCCTGATGCAGACGAAATAAGATTGGGTGTGACAGGGTTATTTATTTTAGCAACAAAACCTACACCGCAGGCATATAAAACGCTGTTTAGCCCAAGTTCAACATCAAAAACTGTATCCCGTAGAGGTATTTTAGTTTGTATCGAATAAGTAGAATCCATTACATAAATGCTGTCAGCAACTCCTACAAAGATATTATCACATGGATCAACGGCTAACCCCCCATATTCAAAAGGGCTGTTTGTACGGATAGAAAGTTGGGTGGTTATAACTCCTGTATTTTTATGATAACGCCCCAGGGTGTCTCCATTATATAAATATAACCAATTGGGGCTGGCAGCAGCTCCATTAAATCCATTTACATAACCTCCTCCAACATAAAAGATACTGCTTACTTCCTGGAATCCTAATCGCTCATGCACCAGGTATGCCGTTGGGGAAAGAGAAGGCAAAGGAAGTTGCATGACCATATTATCGCCAAAGGTATGATCCCCATAAACGGAATAGGCAGAAGTCATATAACACTGATTACCGTTAGGATCGATGGTGAGCATACTCATATCATGGAACCCGGAAGGTGCTCCCAGTACATTAACTGGGTTAACAGAACTCATATCTGAATCGAGCACACCGGCCTGGTAAGTTCCGCTGGTTCCTCCTCCTGCAATAACAATATCTCCATTACAGGCATCAAACTTTGCTCTCCATAATTCATTTATTTGATTGTTGCCCGGGAAGGTTCCAACAAGCACCCCCAATGTATTTATTTTCAGTGCCTGTCCTCCCGGATAACCTTGTACCAGGTAGCTTGTAGCTGTAACTTTATCGGTGCAAAAGCCACCATAATACGAAGTGCTTATCGAACCGGCATTAAATGTCCATTGTATAGCTCCAAGGCTATTCATTTTGACAAATTGCAAGTCGCCCCTGGCATCACCGCCATAGGCATATACATTGCCATAATTATCATAATCCACATCGTATGCCTTATCTGAATTGCTAAAGAGTGGATTAGTTACCCAAGGGTCTATTATATATGTTTTGTTCGCATCAGGATTGATAACTTTAAAAGACTCTTCATTTCCATTGAGCAAATAGGACACTTTGAGTGAACCCACATGGTCTTCATAAAATCCTTCCGGCTTACTCATATTGAATGTCCCCATGTTTGTCTGAGCTTCAATATCTCCACCTGCATTCAAACTGCTTTTTCTAACACCTTTGCCGTAAATTATCTTCGCAAGTGAAATATCTGCTCCCTGATGTACAATAAGTTTGTACTCAATACCGGGTTTCCCTTCTATAAAAGAATATTGCAAGTCTATTCCATTATAGACATTCAGATAGGTTATCCTTTTAAAAACATTTGTTTGGATAGAACTCTTGGGGCCCGAAGGGTAGGTATAATAGTATGATTTTTTTTCTTCTCCTTCAATTTTGATGTTGTTATTAGCTCCCGTCCATTCAGCATATACATAACTTACGTCAGGTTTCGGAGGTCCATCTGCATCAGGGTCTCCCTGCTTATCTGCTTTAGGATATTTATTTACCCTGTAAATGATACCATCACCGGTAAAAAAGGCGTCAATAGCCCCTAAGTGGGCAACATAATAAATTTTTCCTGTAGCCGGAATAAGGCCATCAAACTGTGATTTATTTTCAATAAATACTTGTTGGTTAAATGGATCTATTTTCCATTGAACTTGGAAATTTTTATTAGTACTTCCGCCTGAAACGGTACTTCTATGCTGAATAGATTGAGCATATCCTTTGTTGTAGCCAAGCAAACAAAATACTATAAAGAGAGTAATTATTTTTCTCATCCAGGTTGGGTTAATATATTTTAGAACTGTTCTATTTCATTATCTAATTAACTGT